>CAMAWG010000108.1 GCA_945861855.1 Rhodoplanes serenus | reverse complement strand
GCCCACAGGGACAGGCGGCAATCCAGTCGCAATCGTGGTAATTCTCTTCATGGCGTTGCTTTCCTTTCGTGGATTCGACACCCCGAGCCTACCGGCTCAAGGCGAGCAACGCCGCTCCTCCTATTTCAACATTGATCGGGACATTCCCGGTGGCGCCACTGTGAGGAGGCCAATGGGGGGCTCGGCCCAGGTTCCGAGTCGTAACCCGCACGCGGATGAGCCGCGTCATAGTAGGGAGCGTAGTATGAAGTACCTCACAGTGTGTCGGGGGGCGCTGCTGGCCTTGTCGCTCGCAGTCGTCTCCACCTCGGCCTCGGCCGGGGACTACAATCGCGGTCCGGCCCCCGGCTACGGTGGTCAGCGCGATTGCTACAAGTGCCCTCCTCCGAGGAACTACGACAGTCAGGAAGTGGTCAAGAAGACCCGTGACGTCGATCACTCTCGCACCATCGAAACGCAGAGCGTGGTCCCGTCCAAGCGTCTGATCGAGACCAATCACCTGATCGTCCACGAGAACGAGACTCGCAATGTTGGTACGGTTCAGCACAACCACACCATCATCGAGAAGGAACTCGTTCTGACCAAGCGGAACGTTGACAACAAGCACGTCAACACCGTGGTCAATCTCGTGGAGCACAAGTACAACACGCAGCGGCAGCGCGTGGTCGAGGAAAGAGAAATCCCCGGCCAGGTGCGCGATCTCAAGGATTGCAACTGCGAAAACCCGGTCCGGGCCTACGGCATGGCGCCTTCCGCCAACAATGCCTACGGCTCTGCTCCGAAGTACGTGAAATCGCGGTACTGAACTGCGCGTCCCTCGCGCGGCTCACAATAATAACCAAAGCTGACAACAGCTCGCTAAGCGGCCGCCCCGTAGGGAAACCTGCGGGGCGGTCGTGCTTTCGGGTGTTGCCGATTGGACTTGGCGATGCAGCTTGGCGATGCAGCGATCAGGCGAGGCCGCGAACGAGGTGGTACAGGAGGGTGGACTTGAACCACCGACCTCTGGTTCCACAGACCAGCGCTCTAACCAACTGAGCTACTCCTGCACATTGTCGCGATGGGCGCCGGGAAACTAGGTGCAAAGGCCTGCGTTGGCAAGGCGCGGCCCGTCCTGCCCTGGGCATGGGTTGCGCCGTTTCGGTGCGCCGTTTCGGCCCGAGGTTCAGACGCGCAGGAATGCCGTTTTTCCCCTGAAAACAGGCCTTTCCGCACATGCAAAAGCCCGGGCACAGGCCCGGGCTTTGCTGTTCTCTCGACGACGGCCCCGCGAGTGCGAGGCTCGATCGACTCGATCGACTCGATCAGGCGACCTTCTTGAAGGCGCTGGTGACGCTTTCCTTGATCGGCTCGACCGTCTCGGTCGTGACCTTCTGGGCCAGCGTGGTGAGCTCCTTGCTCTGCGCGCCCATGGTGTCGAACTGCTTGCGCATGTGCGCGGTCGAAAGCTCGACCGCTTCCGCCAGCGACTTCACGGTGAGAAGCTGGGCCGCGAAGTCGAACGCCGCGTTGGTGTTGGCGCGCGATACCTCGATCAGCTTGAGGCCGTAGGTGGAGGCGCCCTTGCTCGCGGTGGCGTAGCTGTCCTCGATCAGTTCGCTCGCCTCTTCGCTGGCGGCCTTCATCTTCTCCCAATTGTCCTTGGCCTGGGTGACGCTCTTTTCCGCGAGTTCGCGGAACGCCGCCGGCACTTCCATCTTGGGGACTTCGAACTTCGGCATCTCGAAATGGGGCATTTCGAATTTCGGCATCTCGGTTGCGAAGGTCGCGGGCGCGGCCTTGGCCTTCGACTTGCTGGTGGTGTCAGACATGATGGTGATCCTCTTTGTGCGCTTCCTGGTGACGGTCTTGGCGGCTCCCGGCCTTTTGGATCCGCCGCCACGCCTTCGATCCGGGGGAGACTTCATCGGCCGCACCAAACCCTTTGGTCCTTTGCGACCCTGCTACAGCCCATATAGCATCGGCCATGTTGCATTGCAACATAATTTTGCGCCGCACAAGAAAAGGCCCAGATCCTGCCGCAGCTTGGCCTCATGCTGCCGAGAAAGGGTCTAGCGGTCCTCCGACGGGGGCGTGGCCGCCTTGGAGGCCTGCTGGGCGATGTCCTGGGCCTGTTCGGTCAGCGCCTGCATCTGTGCCTTCACATAGTCGGCGTGAAGCTTCATCACGTCCTCGGGGCTTTTCGCCCGCAACAGGTTCTGCGCGAACTCCAGGGAGGCGCCGACATTGCGCTCGGAGTAGCCGACCACCTTGCGCTGGAGCTCAAGGGCGCTGGTCTGCGCCGACGAGGCCTGGCCCTCGAAGGTTGAAACCGCGCGCCGGGTCGCGGTCATCAATTCGTCGAACGCCTTCTTCGCCTGCTGCACGCTCTGCTCGGCGAACTTGCGCATCTCCGGTGGGACGAAATCGTTGAACGGTTGATCGGCCATTTTAGCCTCTTTCCCATCGCATTCAGGCGTTAATCATGCGACCGCATCCGCCCGCCAGCACGCCTGCGGTTAAGGTTAGGGACATTCGGCCGGTGCGCAAGCCCCAGGCAGCGTGGACGTTGCAGGTCGCGGGGATTATGACGGTTTCAATTAAATTCGACAGACCGATCAATCGGCTTGCGGGGGCAGGGCGTGAATGAGTGAGCAAGGGTCTCTCCTTGTCTTTCTGAGCGACCCGCGCCTGGCGCCGTATGCCACCGGCGACGTCCCGGCATGGCTGTGGAGCGCGGATGCGACCCGGATCCTCTGGGGCAATCCGGCCGCAGCCGCGATCTTCAACGCCGCATCGTCAGTCGCGCTGACCGGCCACACCATCGATCCCAAGGGCTCGGCCGCGCTGCAGATCGCGCGTCTTGCCGGCTCGCTGCCGCATGGAGCGGCGCCCCGGCTGGAGCGGCTGCGCGGATTCGGCGGACGCATGGGCGGCGCGCTGATGTGCGGCTGCTCGCGGATCGTGCTGGCGGATCGCACGCCCGCCATCCTGGTGGTCGCGGTTGAAAAGGCGGGATCGCCGCTTCCGTTGAAGGAGCAGGCGCAGCGTCTGCTCGCCGGTTGCAGCGAACCGGCTGCGCTGTTTTCCGCCGACGGCCTGCTGCTGCATGCAACGCCGTCGGCGCAGGCGCGCCTTGGCCGCGCGAACAGTCTCGCCACGCTCGGCGCGGCGCCGCTGGGCGCCACCGCGCTCGCCGCCGGCCGCGCCGAGGGCTCGCACAGCGAGGGCAGGATTTCGCTCGAGCGCATCGGCGCCGAGGCGTCGACCGTGCTGCTGGCGATCTTCGCGCCGGCCACAGAAGCCCCCGCGATCGTCGAGCCGAAGGCCGCGCCAGCCGCAAAGCCGATCGAAGCGGCCAGGCCAATCGAACCGACCAGACCAATCGCTCCGCCCGCGCCGCCTCCGGCTGCACAGGAAAAGCCCGCGGCGCCCGTCCGGAGCGAGCCGCCGCGGCCGGAAACGCCCGCTCCGGCCGAGCGCCGCCAGCCGCTTCGCTTTGTCTGGCTGATGGACGCCGACAGCCGTTTCACGATCGGCTCCGACGAATTCAAGGCGCTGATCGGGCCGCGCACCGCCTCAGCTCTTGGCCAGGCTTGGAGCGAGATCGCAGCGGCGCTGAACCTCGATCCCGAAGGCCAGGTCGCGCGTGCCATCGCCTCGCGCGACACCTGGAGCGGCATCAGCGTCGTCTTCCCGGTGGACGGAGCCGCCACGCGGCTCACCGTCGAGCTCTCGGGGCTTCCCGTGTTCGACCGAGACCGCGAGTTCCGCGGCTACCGCGGCTTCGGCATCTGCCGCGAGGTGATCCGCATCAACGAGCTGGCGCAGGCGCGCCGCACCGGCGTGACCCCTGCCCCGCGCGTCGAGCCCCCGGTGTTCCGCGAAGAGCGCCCGGCGCTCGCTGCGGTGCCGCCATCGGAGAATATTCTGCCGTTCCCGTCCGCGCCACCGGACTCCGCACCGGCGCTGACGCCGGTCGAACGCAGCGCATTCAGCGAGTTGGCGAACCGCCTCACCGCGCGGCTGCGCGGCCGCGACAAGGACAAGCCGGAGCGACAGGACGACATCGCGACCGCCCCGGCGGCACCGACGCGCGCTGAACCGCCCGCGCCGGAGCGCGCCACCGAGCCAAAAGAACCAACAAGCGAACGAACGACTGAACGAACAACCGCACGAACCGCCGCCCGGACTCCCGGGGCCGACCACCGGCCGATCCTCGACCGGCTGCCGATCGGCGTGCTGGTCTATCGGCTCGACAAACTGATCTATGCCAACCGCGCCTTCCTCGACTGGACCGGCTACGACCAATTGCACGCGCTGGAAGAGGCCGGCGGGCTCGATGCGCTGTTCGTCGAGCCGAAGGAGGCGGAGCTTGGCTCCAACAACGGCGCGCAGTCGCTCACCATCGCCACCAACCACGGCGACCAGTTGCCGGTGGAGGCGCGGCTGTTCACCTCGCCCTGGGAAGGCGAATCCGCTCTGGTGCTGATGCTCACCGGCGTTGGCAGCGGCAGCGGCGAAGACCGCCAGAAGACCTTCGAGGCGGCGCTGCGCAACGCCAAGGCCGAGGCCGGCGAGGTCCGCGAAATCCTCGATGTCGCCGCCGACGGCGTGGTGGTGCTCGACCACGAGGCGCACGTCCATTCGATCAACCGCGGCGCGGCCAAGCTGTTCGGCTACGAAAGCCGTGACCTGACCGGCCTGCCGTTCACCAGCCTGTTCGCGCAGGAAAGCCAGCGTGACGTGCTCGAATCCCTGAGCGCCGCCAGCAAGTCCAGCATGCCGGGCCCGCGCAACGGACGCGACGTGATCGGCCGCCGGCGCGAGGGCGGACTGATCCCGCTGTTCATGACCATGTCGCGGATCGAAGACGGCAGCGGCAAGCTCTGCGCCATCTTCCGCGACATGACGTTCTGGAAGAAGACCGAGGGCGAACTGGTCAACGCCAAGCGCCAGGCGGAAAAGGCGTCGTCGGCGAAGTCCGATTTCCTCGCCAAGATCAGCCACGAGATCCGCACGCCGCTCAACGCCATCATCGGATTTTCCGAGGTCATGATGCAGGAGCGCTTCGGCCCGATCGGCAACGAGCGCTACCGGCAATATCTCAAGGACATCCATGCCTCGGGCGGCCATCTGGTCTCGCTGCTCAACGACCTGCTCGATCTGTCCAAGATCGAAGCGGGCAAGCTTGAGCTGAATTTCGCCGACGTCGATCTCAACGAACTGACCCAGCAGAGCGTCGCACTGATGCAGCCGCAGGCCAACCGCGAGCGCATCATCATCCGCACGTCGCTGGGGCTAACGCTGCCGTCGGTGACGGCCGACGCGCGCTCGGTGCGCCAGATCCTGCTCAACCTTCTGTCCAATTCGATCAAGTTCACCGGCGTGGGCGGACAGGTGATCGTCTCGACCGCGCGCAGCGACGACGGCGAGGTGGTGCTGCGCGTGCGCGATACAGGCGTCGGCATGAGCGAAGAAGACCTTGCCGTGGCGCTGGAGCCGTTCCGCCAGTTGGCGACCTCCGCGCGCTGGGGCTCAGGCGGCACCGGCCTCGGCCTGCCGCTGACCAAGGCGCTGGCGGAAGCCAACCGCGCCCGCTTCAGGATCAGGAGCACGGTCAACACCGGCACCCTGGTCGAGGTGGCGTTCCCCGGCGCGCGGGTGGCGGCGGAATAGAGCGCGCCCGGAGAATACGCGCAGCGCGTGCTGCCCCTGTTTGGACGTCTAGAAGTGGTCAATTCGGACCAGACACGGCCCCCGCAATATTGAAGTCTAGTTGCATCACCGGCTGCGGTCCTGTGTCAGGCGTCGGTGCCTGAGAGCTCGGTAGCGCTCCCGCCTGCAACAAGCGGGGTGCGTTCGTGCTTCAGCCGGCCATTGCTCCATCTGCGCCTCCAACCGCAGCCAACTTTCCGGGCGGCAGCCGAGGTCTATCGTGACCTTTGCATTGTACGGACTGCGGACGGCGGCCGGCATGGTTGCGCTCGTCATCCTCATGACGTGGGGCATCGTTGCCCTGCTATCGCATCGGATGAACCAATATTGTCAGCCGACCGGGCGCCTCCGATTTGGCAACAATTGGCGGGGCAACCTGCATATCGAGGTTGAGAAAAAAGACATTGGCGGCTGCCTTCATTGGCAACGATCGAGAAAGTCCGACTACATTCCCTCCGATTTTTTGGAGCACGTCCGGCGTCAGAACAATGCGCCCGAGAGGACAATTCCGTTTTCTGACGAACTGGATCGCTTGACCCCAGCCCCACCGGCAACGTGGCCGAGAAGTGCAAGGCCAGACGTGAGCAAGGCTGACGGCGATAGGAAGCGCGATCTCTTGAGCAAAGAGGCTGCGAAAGGTGCCTACTGGCGCGTTTATGGCTTCAGGTAGCAGAAATCTCAACCATCATTACCAATTGCAACGACTGATCGGCTCCCAAAACGCCTGCCTTTAGGGTCCTGGCGGACATGAACGCATGTGCTGACTGCATGCTTTATGAGTGCACGCCCGGCGAATCCCATCTGGAATGCCAGCCGCATCGGATTATGATGTCCCCCAAGCTGCGCGACAGGATCGTCGTCCGCGCGGACATCACGGGGAAACGCCATGCCGATCGCATCAGTTCGCGGAGTGAACATCTTCTACCAGGTCATCGGAGATCGCGGCCCCTGGGTGGCGCTGATCACCGGCGGCCGGCGCGGGCATGACGAATTCGTGCCGCTGGCCCAGAAGCTTGCCAAAGACGGCTACCGCGTCGTGCTGCACGACCGCCGCAACACCGGCCGCTCCGACGTTCTGATCGAGGGCGATGTCGCCGAGGAAATCCTGTGGCTCGACGACCTGCACGAACTGCTCAAGCAACTCGGCGCAACGCCCACCATCGTCGGCGGCTCCTCGGCTGGCGCGCGCACCGCGATGCGCTACTACATCCGCTTCCGCAACGACACGCGGGGCCTGCTGCTGATGCGGGTGACCGGCGGCGCCTTCGCGGCGAACCGTCTGCCGGAGATGTACTACGGCATGTTCATCAAGGCCGCCCAGGACGGCGGCATGGCGGCGGTCTGCGCCACAGAGCAGTACCAGGAGCGGATCGCGGCCAACCCGCAGACCCGCGACCGCCTGATGGCGATGGACCCTAAAAAATACATCGCGGTGATGTCGAACTGGCGGGACCAGTTCATCGAGAGCACCAAGACGCCCGTGTTCGGCATGACCGACGCCGATCTGGCTTCGATCTCGGTTCCCACCGTGGTCATCCCGGGCAACGACCAGACCCATGCGTCCGTCAACGGCCGCCTCGCGGCGTCGAAGATTCCCGGCGCCGTGCTGCACCAACTGCCGATCGAGGATCAGGAGGTTCCGCTCATCAACTACACCGAATGGGCGCCCTACGAAGCCGAGATCGCGCAGACCTTCCTGGACCTGATGCGAAAGGTGGATTCGCAGCGGCCCCGCACCGGCCAGGCCGCAGCTTCGTGAGCCCTGACGATCGGCTGACGGCGGCGCTGGAAATCCTCTAGTCTCGCCTGAGCTGTGCTGTGGAGGGTGCACCCATGCTGCGTGCGCTGCGATCGTTGCTGCTGTTGCTGCTGTTGCAGGCGCCGCCGTTGGCGCAAGCCGCCGAACCGGTCGATCTGCTGCTGGTGCTCGCCTCGGACGTTTCGCGCAGCGTCGATCACGCCAAGTTCAAGCTGCAGCGCGAGGGCTATGCCGCCGCGATCTCCGACCAGCGGGTGCTCGAAGCCATCACCGCCGGGCGCAACAGGCGCATCGCCGTCGCCTTCGTGGAATGGTCGGGCGTCAGTTCGCAGAAGCTCGTGATCGACTGGACCGTGATCGACGGCGCCGACGCCGCGCGGAAGTTCGGCGACCAGCTCGTCGAACTGCCGCGCTCGTTCGCAGAGCGCACCTCGATCAGCGGCGGCATCGATTTCTCCATGAGCCTGCTGGCGCGGGCGCCGTATCAGTCCGCGCGCCGCACCATCGACGTATCGGGGGACGGCACCCACAACTCCGGCCGCGACGTCACACTGGCGCGCGACGAGGCCGTCGCCGCGGGTGTGACGATCAACGGGCTGGTGATCCTGAGCGAGCGGCCGATGGCGTGGAATCCCGAGCACACCAATCCGCCCGGCGGGCTCGCGAACTACTACCGGACCAACGTCATCGGCGGGCCGGGCGCGTTCGTCGTCGTCGCCGAGAATTTCGATTCGTTCGGCCAGGCCATCGTCAAGAAGCTGATCGCCGAAATCGCCGATGCCGGCCCGCACACCGGCATCAGGCCCGGCGGATGAGCGCACCCGCTGTGGCGCTGTGACGCAATCTTGAAGGCGAAATAAGCCCGGCCGGTCCGCGCCCATTCCGCGAGCCACTTCAAGCCGCAAGCCGCTAGTTTCGATTCATTCCAGATCGAGCTTGTTTGGAATTCTTCTAAGATATTGATTTTTCGAACGAAAATCTCTTGACCCGCCTGCGCAGAGCCGTAGCTAGTGCAGTCGCGACCGCGCGGCGGCGACACCTCCCGCCGGCACTGTCATCCACACCGACAGGAGAATTTCGATGCGACGCTTTCTCAGCCTGACAACGCTGGCCCTGGCTGGTGCGCTTGGCGCCACGGCTGCGCACGCCAATGAGGTGAACCTCTACACCTATCGCGAGAGCAAGCTGATCCAGCCGCTGCTCGACGCCTTCACCAAGGACACCGGCGTCAAGGTGAACGTGATTTCCGCAAGCTCCGGCCTCGAGCAACGCATCAAGACCGAGGGCGCCAACAGCCCCGCCGACGTGCTGCTGACGGTGGACATCAGCCGGCTCGAAGACGCGGTACAGAACGGCATCACCCAGCCTCTGAACTCCAAGGCGGTCGAGCAGGTCGTGCCGGCGCAGTATCGAGATCCGGAGGGCCACTGGGCCGCCGTGGCGATGCGCGCCCGCATCGTCTACACCTCGAAGGCGCGCGTTCAGCAGACCGCGATGACCTACGAGGAACTGGCCGACCCGAAGTGGAAGGGCAAGATCTGCATCCGCTCCGGCCAACACATGTACAACAACGCACTGTTCGCGGCGATGATCGTCAAGCACGGCGAGGCCAAGGCGGAAGAGTGGCTCAAGGGTCTGAAGGCCAACCTGGCGCAGAAGCCGTCGGGCGGCGACCGCGAGACCGCGCGCGACATCGCAGCGGGCAAGTGCGATCTCGGCATCGCGAACACCTATTACTGGGCGCTGATGAACGACAAGGAAGCGGACAAAAAGGCGTGGGCAGATGCGACCAAGGTGATCCTGCCGACCTTCCAGGGCGGCGGCACCCACGTGAACGTGTCGGGCGTGGCGCTGATGAAGAACTCGCCCAACAAGGCGAATGCGATGAAGTTCATCGAATGGATGGTCAGCCCGCAGGCGCAGCAGATGCACGCCGACCTCACCTACGAGTATCCGATGCGCGCGGGCGTGCCGGCCAACAAGACCATCGCCGGCTACGGCGAGCTCAAGCGCGAGCCGATGCCGCTTGCGCAAATCGCCTCGAACCGCAAGAAGGCCTCCGCGCTGGTCGACAAGGTCGGATTCGACAACTGACGGACGCTGATCGTGCGTAGCACCTGGGTCGTCGTCCCCGCCGCCCGGCGGGGACGATTGCATTTGCAGCCATGAATGCCGCGGCGCTGCCGCGCGCGCCTGGGCCCGCGATTCGAATCTGGCTGGCGCTCCTGCCGCGTGTCCCTCACCCGCTCGCCACCGCGTTCCTCGTCGCCGTCGCGGGCCTGGTCGCAACACCGCTCGTCAACCTTGTCCTGATCTCGCTTCACGGCGATGCCGAACTCTGGCCGCATCTTTTGGCCCATGTGATTCCGTCCGCAGCGATCAACACCGTCCTGCTGCTGGCAGGTGTCGCCCTCCTCAGCATGGCCGCTGGCGTCGGCACCGCCTGGACCGTCACCACCTACGATTTCCCCGGCCGCAACATCGTGCTCTGGCTCCTGCCGCTGCCGCTCGCGTTTCCGACCTACATCGTCGCCTATGTCTATGCCGACCTGCTCGACGGCTTTGGGCCGGTGCAGTCGTCCCTCCGCGCACTGTTCGGTTGGACGTCCGCCGCCGACTACTGGTTCCCGAGCGTCCGGTCGCTCGGCGGCGCCGTGCTGATCATGGGCTTCGTGCTTTATCCGTATGTCTATCTTGCCGCGCGCGCGATGTTCCAGACGCAGAGCGTGGCCTTGATCGAGACGGCACGCGGCCTCGGCGCGACGCAATGGCGTCTCGCCTTCGACATCGCGCTGCCGCTGGCGCGGCCGGCGATCGCGGCGGGCGTCGCGCTGGCGCTGTTGGAGACTCTCAACGACATCGGCGCCAGCGAATACCTTGGCGTGCAGACGCTGACGCTGTCGATCTTCAACACATGGCTCAACCGGTCGAGCTTGCCCGGCGCGGCGCAGATCGCCTGCATCATGCTGCTCGCCGTCGCGGCGCTGATCGCGCTGGAGCGCTACGGGCGGCGGCGGCAGGGCTTCATCGGCCTCGACACGCGACCCGGCCGCGCGCGGCGCATCGCGCTGACAGGCGGGACGCGGTGGCTCGCGCTGGCCGGCTGTATGCTGCCGGTCTGCCTCGGGTTCCTGATCCCGCTCTTCCATCTCACCTACGAGGTGATCGTCCGCGGACTGCTGATCGGGTTCGATCCGAGCCTCGTCCGTCACACCTTGAACACCGTGATGCTCGCGGGCAGTGCCACCGCGCTGATCCTCATCCTCGGCTTCGGTGCGGCCTTCGCGCTCCGCCTCGTGCGCCGGCCGCTGGCCGCGGCTTGCTTCTTCATCGCCGGGCTGGGCTATGCGGTGCCGGGCACGGTCCTGGCGCTGGGCCTTTTGTCGCCGCTGGTCGCGATCGACGAGGCGATCAACGCCGTCACCCCGCATGTCGGCCTGCTGCTCGCCGGATCGAGCGCCGCGGTCGTCTGCGCCTACGTCGTGCGCTTCCTCGCCATCTCGACCGGTTTCGCCCAGGCCGGCCTCGCCCGCATCTCGACCGAACTGGACGATGCCGCCCGCACCGTCGGCACCCGCCCCTCGGGCCTGATCTGGGCGATCCACTTGCCGCTCTTGCGGCCCGCCCTGTGGGGCACCGCGCTCCTGGTCTTCGTCGACTGCCTCAAGGAGTTGCCGGCAACGCTGCTGCTGCGCCCGCTCAATGTCGAGACGCTTTCGACCTACATCTATCAGTTCGCCACCCGGGGCAATTTCGAGGAAGGCTCGCTCGCGGCCCTGCTCATCGTCCTGGTCGGCATCGTCCCGGTGGTC
Source organism: Rhodoplanes serenus (assembly GCA_945861855.1). Lineage (GTDB taxonomy): Bacteria > Pseudomonadota > Alphaproteobacteria > Rhizobiales > Xanthobacteraceae > Z2-YC6860. The sequence goes on along the minus strand of CAMAWG010000108.1, from coordinate 3,886 downwards.
TGGATGGTCCGCCACGCTGAGGACATTCTGCCGGCGTCCACCGCCCAGCCGTAAATCGGCCGCCCGCCGCCCCCGGCGCTTGATCGCGGTTCGTTGCGTCGGGTACAGAATTTGCATAGTTATTGGCTTTGGAAGCTGTGAGGGCGGAGCGCATGAAGAAGGTCTATCCGGACGCCAAGGCGGCCTTGGCCGGTCTGCTCAAGGACGGCATGTTGATCTGTGCCGGCGGCTTCGGCCTCTGCGGCATCCCCGAGACGCTGATCCTGGCCATCCGCGATTCCGGGGCCAAGAACCTCACCATCGTCTCCAATAACGCCGGTGTTGACGGCGCGGGCCTGGGCCTCCTCTTGGAGAGCCGGCAGGTCAAGAAGATGATTTCGTCCTATGTGGGCGAGAACAAGCTGTTCGCCCAGCAGTTCCTGGCCGGCGAGCTTGAGATCGAGTTCAACCCGCAAGGCACGCTTGCCGAGCGCATTCGCGCCGGCGGTGCCGGCATCCCCGCCTTCTTCACCCGCACCGGCGCCGGCACACTGATCGCCGAGGGCAAGGAGACGCGCGAGTTCGACGGCGAGAGCTACATCATGGAGCGCGGTATCGTCGCCGATCTCTCGATCGTGCACGCGTGGAAGGGCGACACCGAAGGCAACCTCGTCTACCGGAAGACCGCGCGCAATTTCAATCCGATGATGGCGACCGCGTCCAAGTCGACGGTGGCCGAGGTCGAGAACCTGGTCGAGCCGGGACAGATCAATCCCGACCACATCATCACGCCGGGCGTCTTCGTCAAACGGATGATCCACGTCCCCAATGCCGTCAAGCACATCGAGCAGCGCACTGTGCGCAAGCGCGTTATCGCCTAAGGAGAGCCCCATGCCCTGGACCCGTGAACAGATGGCGGACCGCGCGGCGCAGGAACTGCGCGACGGCTTCTACGTCAATCTCGGCATCGGCATCCCGACGCTGGTGTCGAACTACATTCCCGACGGCATGAGTGTGCAGTTGCAAAGCGAGAACGGCATGCTCGGCTTCGGCCCGTTCCCCTACGAGGGCGACGAGGATCCCGATCTCATCAACGCCGGCAAGCAGACCGTCACCGAGATCCCGACCACCAGCTACTTCTCGTCGGCCGACAGCTTCGCGATGATTCGCGGCGGCCATATCGACATCGCGCTGCTCGGCGCCATGCAGGTTGCCGAGAACGGCGATCTCGCCAACTGGATGATCCCCGGCAAGATGGTGAAGGGCATGGGCGGCGCCATGGACCTCGTCGCCGGCGTGAAGAAGGTCGTCGTGATCATGGAGCACTCGGCCAAGAACGAGGCCAAGCTGCTCAAGCGCTGCACCCTGCCGCTCACCGGCGCCGGCGTCGTGGACATGATCATCACCGACCTCGGGGTGTTCACCATCGACCGGAAGGGGGGCGGCGGAATGACGCTGGTCGAGATCGCCCCCGGCACCAGCCTCGATGAAATCAAGTCAAAGACCGAGGCCAACTACCGTGTGGCACTGAAAAACAGCTAATCCGCGCGGCGTGCGGCGTTATGCGACCGGCCACGAAAGGGTCACAGAGGGCGGCCACGTTGCGCCCTTCAAACCGCCCGCTATAGTCCCCCGGCTTCAAGCGTCGACCGATTGGAACGATCCGTGACCGCGGCCACCGGTTTCAAACGCCTGGGAATCGCCGTCGCCGTCGTCGTGGTGGCGTGCTTTGCCGCGCTCGGCGCGATGGCCCTGCTCATCTCCGTCGATACGGTGCGCGACACCACCAAGGCTGAGATCCGCAACGTCACCGGGCTCGATCTGGTGCTGCGCGGCGATGTCGCGGTGTCGCTGTTTCCGACCGGCTCGATCAGCTTTGCCAATGTCACGCTCGGCCCCGACCTGAAGCCGGTGCTGGCGGCCGACCGGTTGACGGCGCGGCTGCGGTTCTTCCCGCTGTTCGCCGGACGGATCGAGATCGCCGACGTGTCGCTGGTGCGCCCGCGCATCAATGTCACCTTCGATCGCAACGGTCATTCGAACTGGGCCGCGCTGATCGACACGCTGGCACGCGCACTAGGTCCCAAGGCCAACCGGCCGGTCGACGCCGCCTCGTTCAACGAGATCCGCATCACCGAGGGCTCCATCACCGTCGACGATGCCGCGCGCGGCATCTTCGAGACCTTGCGCAACGTCGAATTGGCGCTGGCGTGGCCGTCGATTTCCAAGAGCTTCGCCGCCACTGGCCGTTTCGTGTGGCACGACGAGCCGATCGACAGCTCGATCACGCTGTCGGATTTCGCGGCTGCGCTCGCCGGCGACCGCTCGGGCCTGAAGCTTCGCCTCACCGGCGCGCCGGTCAAGCTCGCCTTCGAAGGCAACTGGAGCTCGCGGCCGACGCTGAAGGTCGAGGGCACGCTCGCTGCCGATGCCCTGTCGCTACGCGACACCTTGCGCTGGGCCGGCCTCAAGCCGCTCAGCGGCGGCGGTTTCGGCCGCTTTGCGCTCAAGGCCAAGACCAACGTCTCCGGCGGAACCATCGCGCTCTCCACGGTCAATGTCGAACTCGACGGCAATGTCGCGGAGGGTGTGCTCACCTTCGCCACCGATGGCCGTCAGACATTGCAGGGTACGCTGGCCGCCGACGAGCTCAATCTCACGCCCTATATTTCCACCGTCCGCCTGCTCACCAACAACGACCGCGACTGGAATCGGGTGCCGCTCGCGATTGACGGTCTGACCGGCGTCGATCTCGACCTGCGGCTGTCGGCGGCCAAGATCACGCTCGCCCGCGCCAAGCTCGGCCGCACCGCCATCGCCGCCAATCTGCGCGGCGGACGGCTCAACGTGACGATTGGCGAATCTCAGGCCTTCGGCGGCATCCTCAAGGGCTCGGTTGCGCTGGCTTCGTCCGACGCCGGCGCCGAGTTCAAATCGCAACTGCAGTTCACGGACGTCGATCTCGAAAACTGTCTTGGCGAGATGTTCCAGTTCCGCAAGATCGAGGGGCGCGGCGACATCGCAGTGGCTATCGACGCCACCGGCAACAGCGTGCTGGCCCTGACCCGCACCTTGAACGGGACGACGACCCTGACCGGCCGGCAGGGCTCGCTGGTTGGCTGGAACGTGGAGCAGTTGCTGCGCCGGCTGGAGCGGCGGCCGCTTTCTGGAGCCGGCGATTTCCGCAACGGCCGCACCCCGTTCGAGAAGCTCACGATCGATCTGAAGATCGCCGAGGGCATCGCCAACGTCGAAACCGTCAGTCTGGAAGGATCGAAGGTGCGGCTCGGGCTCGCGGGTACGGCCTCCATACCGGCGCGGGACTTCGATTTGCGCGGCGTCGCGGCGCTCGCCGCGGCCGGCCCGGCCGATGCGCCTCCGGCATTCGAGCTGCCGTTCGTGGTGCAGGGCCCGTGGGATGATCCGATGCTGCTGCCGGACACCCAGGCGCTGATCTCGCGCTCCCCGGTGGCGAGCCCGCTGCTCAACGCGGTGCGAAGCCGCAACACCCGCGACACCGTCCGCTCGGCCATCGAGCGATTGACCGGCGGGGCGGTCAGTCCCCCGGCCGGCGCGCCAACCCCGGCGCCCAAACCTTAAGCTTCCAGCCAGCTTTGCCTCGTCCGATCGGTCCGCGCGGGCGAAAGCGTGCCGTTTCCATTATGATCGCCCGACGAATCAGTCTGCCGGCTGCGCACCGGCGACGAGGTCTGGATGCTCAATCCCCTGATCCGCACGCTGGTTAAGGTCGTGCTCGCCGTATCCATCCGGCATAGGCCGCAGGCTTGTTATTTGTCGTCGTCTGAACGCTTGAGCAGCGTGGGGTCTTCTTTATACATTTTGATGAGATCGATAAGGTTCTCGATTCCGAAGTCCGTGAAGGCCATCATGCCGTCTTCGCCGACGC
>CAMAWG010000107.1 GCA_945861855.1 Rhodoplanes serenus | reverse complement strand
TGACAGGCCCGGCAGCGGCAGCATAGGGTCATACATGGCGGGTGTGGCTTTCCTGAAATTGCGTAGTTTTGATTCGAGACCAAAATCATACGCTGAATCAGTACTTTAAGGCACAACCGCCTGCTAGTCGTGAATAATTCGGGTTAGTTCGATCTTCCATTGTTGGCGGGTTGCGTATGTCGATATGCAGCAGGGGGAATGCTGGTCCGCGCGCTGTCCATGCTGCTGGTCCTGACGCTCGGCGCCTGCTCGGTTTCGGGGCTGCTGCCGGATTGGACGTCCGCTGACACTGCCGGTCCGCAGCCGGCGTACCGCTTTATCATCGCCAACCGGCTCGGGGACGTTGTCGGTGCGCCTAGCCTCGCTGGCGCGCTGGAGATTTCGGGCGTGCGGCGCATCGACTCTCTCAAGGGCGCATCCTGGGTGACGTGCATCAAAGTGCAGAAATTCCCGCTGCCGCCGCGCTACTATGCCGTATTCATTCAGCGCGACCAGCTTGTGGACTCGCGGCTGTCGGTCGTGATCGACCAGTGCGAATTGCAGAGCTTCACCCCGTTCGACTGGGCCGTCGAAGCGAACAAGCCGCCGGCGCCGCGTTGAGCTGCAGGCGGCGTCAACTCCGCTTGTACACGTCCTCGATGCGGATGATATCGTCCTCGCCGAGATAGCTGCCGGTCTGCACCTCGATCAGCTCGAGCGGAATCTTGCCGCGATTGGCGAGCCGGTGGACGGCGCCGATCGGAATGTAGATCGACTCGTTCTCGTGCACGGCGCGGATGTCGGTTCCGATCGTGACCTCCGCGGTGCCGCGCACCACCACCCAGTGCTCGGCGCGGTGGTGATGTTTCTGCAGCGAAAGCGTGCCGCCCGGCGTCACCACGATGCGCTTGACCTGGAAGCGCTCGCCCGAGTCGATGGAGTCGTAGTAGCCCCAGGGCCGGTGGCCGCGGCGGTGATCGGTGGCCTCCCGCCGCTGCGATTTCTTGAGCAGGGTCACCAGTTCGCGCACCTCCTGCGCGCGCGCGCGCGGCACCACCAGAACGGCATCGGGCGTCGAGACCACGACGAGGTCTTCGGCGCCGACAACCGCGGTCAGCCGGTCGGTGGAATGGATGACGCAGTTGTGCGAGTCCGCCGTTACCACGGTTCCGTGGATCGCATTTCCGGACTTGTCGCGGGTGGCGATGTCGAAGATCGCGTCCCACGAGCCGATGTCGGACCAGCGGAATTTCCCGGCGACCACGGCAGCGCGATCGGTCTTCTCCATCACCGCATAGTCGATCGATTTCTGCGGCGCGCCGGCAAAGGCCGTTGTCTCGAGCCGAAGGAAGCCGAGGTCGTCGCTGGCGCCGGCCACCGCCGCCTCCGCCGCCGCGGCAATAGCGGGCTCGTAGCGCCCAAGCTCCTCGAGCAGCACATCGGCGCGAAACAGGAAGTTGCCCGAATTCCACAGATAGCCCTCGGACACATAGCGGGCGGCGGTTTCGGCGTTCGGTTTTTCCACAAATGCCTCGACCGCGAAGACCCCGTCCGAGCCGGTCGGCTTGCCACGGCGGATGTAGCCGTAGCTGGTCTTGGGCTCGCTCGGCGTGATGCCGAAGGTCACGATGCGGCCGGCCTCCGCGGCCTTCAGCCCGGCGAGGCAGGTGGCGCGGAACTCTTCAAGGTCGAGGATGACGTGGTCGGCGGCGAGCGCCAGCACCACGGCGTTGGGATCGCGGCTCTTGGCCAGCGCCGCGGCCGCAGCCAACGCCGGCCCCGAATCCCGCCGCATCGGCTCAATCACCACGGTTGCGTCGATGCCGATGTCCTCGGCCTGGCGCCGCGCGAAAAAGCGAAAATCGGCGCCAGTGATGACGATCGGCTGACCGAACATTTCGCTGTCGGCCACCCGCAGCAGGGTGTCCTGGTAGGTCGAGCGTTCGCCCACCAGGGGCAGGAATTGTTTCGGGAGGGCATCCCGCGACACCGGCCAAAGCCGGGTTCCGGCGCCTCCGGCCAATAGGACTGGGATGATTTTTGTCATGGGGCGGCACTATTCCAAAAACCGTTCGCGATAGCCAGACTGTCGCCGCGGCGCGCGAATCGGTTCCGGCCGTGAGATGGCGACGGCGAATTAGCATGATCGACCGCATCCTGACAGTTGGGGGAATTACGCTCCTCTCGCGCGTGACCGGATTCCTGCGGGATATCCTGCTGGCTGCGGTGCTGGGCGCGGGCCCGGTGGCGGATGCGTTCTTCGTGGCGCTGCGCCTGCCCAACCATTTTCGCGCGATCTTCGCGGAGGGGGCATTCAACGCCGCGTTCGTGCCGGCCTATGCGCGCATCTGCGGCGAAAGCGGCGATCGGACGGTGCGGCTGTTCACCGACCGAGTTTTCACGCTGCTGCTGGCGAGCCAGGTGGTTCTCCTCGCAATGGCTTTGCTGTTCACGCCGGGCGTGATCGATCTGCTCGCGCCCGGCTTCAGCAAGGACCCGGTCCGTTTTGCGGTCGCGGTCGAACTGACCCGCATCACCTTTCCCTATCTCCTTCTGGTCAGCCTTGTGACGCTCTATGGCGGCATCCTCAACGCGCTGGACCGGTTCGCCGCCGCTGCCGCCGCGCCCATCCTGCTCAACTTGTCGATGATGATGACGCTCGCGCTCGCGGCGTTTTTTCCGACCGCGGGCCACGCCGCGGCCTGGGGCGTTCTCATCGCCGGCGTGCTGGAATTCCTGCTCGTCGCGGGCGACGCCGCGCGCCGGGGCGTGCTGCCGCGGCTCTGCTGGCCGCGATTCGACGCCGAGGTGATGATCTTCCTCAAGCGTTTCGGACCCGCGACCATCGGCTCGGCGGGGACCCAGATCGCGCTCTTTGCCGACACCATCATCGCAAGCTTTCTCGCGGCCGGTGCGCTGTCGGCGCTCTATTATGCCGACCGGCTGAACCAGTTGCCGATCGGTGTGATCGGCATTGCCGCCGGCACCGTGCTTCTTCCGGAGATGGCGCGGCGCATCACCGCCGGCGACGAGCCCGGCGCGCGCCATTCGCAGAATCGCGCCATTGAGCTGACGCTGCTGCTGTCATTGCCCTGCCTGGTCGCATTTCTGCTGGTCCCCGAACTGATCATGCGCGCGCTGTTCGGCCGCGGCGCCTTCACGGCAGCCGACGCCCATGCCTCGGCCGTGACGCTGATGGCCTATGCCATCGGGCTCCTGCCGTTCGTGCTGATGCGGAGCGCGTCGGTCACGTTTCTGGCACGGGGCGATACCACGACGCCGGTCAAGGCACTGTTCGCGGGTGTCGCGGTCAATGTCGCATTGAAAATCCTGCTGATGAATCAGTACGCCCAGGCGGGGCTCGCCTTCGCGACCTCGATGGGGGCCTGGATCAACTTGTTTCTGCTGGTCTGGTTTGCCAGTCGCCAGAAGCTGCTCGCCATCGACCGACACCTTACTCAGTCCGCCGCCAAGCTCGCCATCGCCGCCGTGGCCCTCGGCGTTGCGCTGTTCGTCTGCGAGCGCCCGATCGCAAGCGTGGCGCCCACGGCGCTGCGCGACGAGATCACCCTGTTTGCGCTGATGTTCGTCGGCGGCCTGGCCTATGGCGGCGCCGTGGCGCTGCTGTTCGGCAAGGAGTGGCTTGCCGCGTTCCGCCGCCGGTCGCGGGCGGCGCCGCCTGCGCCGGGCGACGACGCAGCGCCTTAGCTTGCGGTGGCGGTGACGCCCATCCAGTCCCGTAGGCGCCGCCGTGCCGGCCGCTCCACCGCGTAGTACATCAGCGCGGCGACGCCGATCACCACCGCCATGATGCCGACGAACGCGAGCCGCTGTCCGGTAACGCTCCAGGCCGCATAGCCCCAGCCGTCGCAGATGCGGCGGGCCGCGATCAGGATCGGCAGGTGCACCATGTAGATCGAGTACGAAATCTCGCCAAGCCATGCGATCGGACCGCGGCCGAGCACGCGCGCTATCGAGCCTTCGGACTGCGCCCCGGCCAGAATGGCGAGCGCCAGCAGCGCAACGAGCGCGAGATCCGGCAGGCCCGTCGATGCGCCGGCGAGATACGCGCCCAGCGCCAGATAGCCCACCGCGTCCGCGGCCTAGCGCGGCAGCAATCGTCCGATGCCGCGAGTTCCGCCGGGCGAAAGCATGAGCGCGCGGCACAGCGCAGCACCGCAGATGAATTCTCCTGTCACGCGCACCAGCGCCGGCGGCCCGAGCCAGGAGTATTCGAGGGTGAGGCCGACGGCAGCCAGCACGGCCACCATGACGCCCAGCGACACCGCCGCAAGCGCCAGCGCACTCCACGGCCTGCTCAGCCGCATCAGCATCGGCGCGAGCGCGGGAAACAGCAGATAGACGAACCATTCGGCGCTGATCGACCACGCCGGCGCGTTCCAGCTCGCGGATGAAATCACGCCCCAGGCGTGGATCAGTAGCAGGTGCGCATAGAGGTCGCCCATGCGCAGCATCTCAGGATTGTTCACCTGAATGCCCATGATCGCGGCGAGGCTTGTCATCGCAAGCATCGATCCCAGCACGGTGGCATGAACCGGATAGAGCCGGACCAGCCGGTGCCACAGGAACACCTTCGTGGCGCTCCAGGTCGGGTGGGCGAGGGACGCCAGATAGACGTGGGTAATGATGAAGCCGGACAATATGAAAAAGAAGTCGACACCGAGATAGCCGCGCAGCAGGAACGGCAGCGCGTCGGCCATGTTCGCGGGAATGAAGTGGTTGGTGTGCAGCAACAACACCAGTAAGGCTGCCAGGGCGCGCATGCCGGTCAGCGCCGACACGTAACGGACGGCGGCATGTGATGCGGACTGGCTTGCCATCGAATCGATCGGGCCCGTGGAGTTCTTGATCTGGAGTTTTAGTTGAGAGGCGGCGTGGGCGCCAGCAAAGGCCCGCGCCGCACTGTCGTCCTACAGCGTCCGCGGCACCGGCAGCGGTGTGACCAGCATTCCCTTGTAGCCCTTGGCCCGCAATTTGGGCGCAAGCTCGTCGGCGATGTGCCAGGAGAAGATGATGGCGCATTCCGGCTGGTCGATGAACATCCGGCTCTCCTCCACCACCGGGATCAGCGTGCCGGGCATGCACTTGCCGATCTTCAGCGAGCCTTCGATCTCGCAGACGTAGTCGATGATCGCCGAATCGAGACCGACGTAGTTCACCAGCGTCGAGGCGCGCGACGGCGCGCTGATGCCGACGATGCGGCCGCCCTTTTCCTTCACGTCGCGGATCAGCGCGTGCAGCCGCAGCTTCGACAGCATGACCTCGTTGCGGAACTTGGCGAGGCGCTTTCGCATGGCCTCGCCGCGCGGCTCGGCGTCGAGCATCTGCTTGACGCTGGCCTGAACCGGCCGCGCGCCCTTGTGCGCCGCATAGACGCGGATCGAGCCGCCGTGGGTCGGGATGTGGCGGGCGTGGAACACTTCGAGGCCGTGCATGCCGAGAAGGTGCGCGAGGCTGCCGACCGTGTAGTGGCGCAGATGCTCGTGATAGACCGTGTCGTATTGCAGATCGTCGAGCAGCCCGATCAGGTAGTGCGATTCCGAGATGAACACGCCGTCGGGCGCCAGCAGTTCGATGATGCCCTCGACGATCGCATGAACGTCCTCGATGTGGGCGAAGCAGTTGGCCGCGGTGACGACCTTGGCGCCGCCGTGCTTTTCTTTCACTTCGCGCGCCACCTCCTTGGTGAAATAGCGCTGCAGCGTCGGGATGCCGCGCTCGTTGGCGATCTTGGCCACGTCGGTCGGCTCGATGCCGAGGATGCGGTGGCCGCCCTTCTGGAAATTCGAGATCAGCGTGCCGTCGTTGGAGCCGATGTCGATGGCGAGGTCGTCCTTGGTCAGCCCCAGCATCTTCGAACTCTCGGCATAGAGCTCGGCGAAGTTGTCGCGCAGGATGCGGGTCATGCCGCTGGTGTAGGGATACTCCGGCGGGAAGATGATGACCGGGTCGACCGCGAGGCCGAGCTGCACTAGGTCGCATTGGCCGCAATGCAGCAGGTTGGTCGGGAACCACGGCTGCTGGCGCTGCACCTCGCCGATCGGAACCATCTGGTTCACCGGCGGCATGTATCCGAGCGACAGCACGGTTTCGAGCTTCTCGTTGCCGCAGATCTGGCAGCACTCGACCGGAACGCTGGCGCCGGTGCCGGCGGCGCGCGCGACTTTTTTCGGGAACATGCAATCTCCTAGGCGGCGACGGTGATGTTACGGATCAGGCTTTTGGCGCAATGCTTTCGTTTGGAGCAAGGTTCTCGTTGGCCCAGTACCAGTCCACGGTCGGTGGCAGGCCCTTGGCCAAGGGCACCTGCGGGGCATAGCCGAGGCTTGCGAGCTTGCCGATGTCGGGGCAGCGCCGCTCCGTGCCGCCGGCAGGCGCGGGACGGCTGACCAGCTCGATCTCGCGGCCGGCATGGGCGGCGATGCGCCGCGCCACGTCCGCGATGGCAATCTCCTCGGTGGTGCCGACGTGATAGATGCCGAGATGCTCGCCCTTGGCGCGCATCGCCATCACGCCGCGAACCAAATCGTCGACGTGGCAGAAGCTGCGGGTCTGGCGCCCATCGCCCTGGATTTCGAACGGCACCTTGCCGCTCGTGTGTTGGGCGGCCGCACGCTTGAGCCGCAGCGCGAATTGCGGAATGACATGCTCGAACCCCATGTCCGGGCCGTAGACGTTGTGCGGGCGGAAGATCAGCACGCGCTCGAAGAATTTCCTGCCGTAGTTGATCGCCATCAGCTCGCTGATGATCTTGCCGCCGCCGTAGGAATAGCGGGGATTGGCCGGGTCGGGCACGATCAAAGGCGCGGTCTCGTCGGTCGGCACCTGGGGTGGCGTCTGATAGACCTCCGAACTCGAGGCGAGGATAAGCTTGCGCACGTTCGCGGCGCGGCAGGCATCGATCACGTTGATCATGCCTTTCACCCCGACGTCGAGAACCAGCTCCGGCGCGCTGTAGAAGAACTCGGTGCCGTTGACGAAGGCGAGATGATGGACCTCGTCCATGCCGCGCGCGGCGGCATGGACCGCCGCGGCGTCGCGGATGTCGCCTGCGACGAACTCGATGTCCTTCTGCACGTCCGCCAGCCGCCGTGGGGCACCGCGCGAATTGTCGTCGAGCACGCGCACGGCGTTGCCGTCACGGACCAGCGCCTTCACGAGCGCGGAGCCGATGAAGCCGCTGCCGCCGGTGACGAGGATATTGGCCATCAGACAGGCCCCCGCGAATGAGGCCAGAGGGGCATTTGGGTGGTTCCGGCAGGGCCCATGGAAGTGTCAGGTTTTCGCCAGTATAAGAGCCGCGGTCGCCCCGGCGGCGCGATGGTCTAAGACTTTGCAATATCCTCTTGTCGAGCACGATGTCCAATACCGAAATTCCACAACCGATCGCGTGGTTCGGGCCGCATTTGACCGGCCGGGAGCTTGAGCACCTGCGCGGTGTGCTGGATCGGCAATACGTCAACGACGGCCCGCTCGCCCGCGAATTCGAGCGCCGGATCGCGGCGCTGGTCGGTGCCCGCCACGCCGTGGCCGTCACCAGCGGCACTGCCGCGATCACGCTTGCGCTGATGGCAGCCGGCATCGGTCCGGGCGATGAGGTGCTGGTTCCCGACCTCACCTTCGCCGCCACCGCCAATGCGGTCCGGCTCACCGGCGCCGATGTGAAGCTTGTGGACGTGGAGCCTGTCCGCTTCGGCATCGATCCCGACGGCGCCGAAGCCGCGATCGGGCCGCGCACGCGGGCGCTCGTCACCGTCGATGTCAACGGCCGCGGCGCTGACTACGGTCGGCTCGAACCGCTCTGCCGCGACAAGGGCCTGGTGCTGGTCTGCGATGCGGCCGAAGGGCTGGGATCGCAACACGCCGGACGCAAGATCGGCACGTTCGGGCTCGCAAGCTGCTTTTCGTTCTCCGCCAACAAGACCATCACCGCGGGGCAGGGCGGCCTCATCACCACCGACAGCGACGCGCTGCACGACCGCCTGCGCGAGCTGAAAGACCAGGGCCGGCGGCACGGCGGCACCGGCGGCGACGATCTGCATCCGGTGATGGGTTTCAATTTCAAGTTCACCGATCTGCAGGCCGCCGTGGCGCTGCCGCAGCTCGACGAGATCGAACAGCGGCTTGCCGCCGCGAACCGGCGCGACGGCTTCTACGCCGAGCGGCTGGCCAATCAGCCGGGGCTGAAGCTTCCGCCGTTCGACGAGCCGGGCGAAGTCCGGCAATGGACCGACGTGCTGATCGACAATCGTGCCACGGTCAGTGCCGCGCTCGATGCGGCCCGGATCGGCCACCGCGCGTTCTGGTTTCCGCTGCACCGGCACGAACCCTATGCGGCGGACGAAAGCCTGTTCCCGAACAGCACCGACATTTCGCGCCGCGGCCTCTGGCTCGCCTCGCGGTTCGATCTCACCACGCCCGATTTCGATCGCGTCTGTTCGGTGATCGTCGCGGCTTTGAGGCGTTGACCCGCGCCGGGTTCTGACCGACAATCGTTCGCAGCAGCGAAACCGGAGGATGAAGTGACAAGACGGGATGAAATCGAGGCCTATTGGGAAAGCACCAACACGGTTTCCCTGCTCGATTCGAACTTGCGGTTGCTTGAAGAGTCCACGGTGCTGCGCTACCTGCACCGGAACATGGACTTTGCCGATCTCGGCTGCGGCGGCGGCGAGTCAACCGTACGCTACGCGGCTGCGGTCAAGTCCTGCGTCGCGCTCGAGCAATCCGGCCATCTGCGCGCAAAGGCCAAGGCGCGCTTCGATGAAGCCAGGCTGACGAATGTCGATCTGGTTGCCGGCTCGGTCTCCGACCTGAGCAAGCACACCGGCCGCTTCGACGGCGTTCTGACGCAGCGCGTGGTCATCAATTTTCTGAGCTGGGAGGAGCAGAAGGCCGTCATCGAGAACGTGCGCGCGACATTGAAGCCCGGCGGACTCTATGTGATGATCGAGAACACCTACGAAGGCGCCGAGAATCTCAATGCGGTGCGCCGTCAGGTTGGGCTCGATAACATCCCGGTCCACTGGCACAATTATTTCCTACACTATCCGCTGCTGATGGACTTCCTCAAGGACAAGTTTGTCCTTGAGAACGTTCACACCTTCGACCTGTATTACCTGCTGACGCGCGTGTTCGAGAACATGTTCGGCAAGTTCGAAGGTTATGGCGCCACCGCCAAGTTCGACGAAATCTTCAAGATCGCGGACCCTGCGGCGCGCAAGCTGTTCGAGGTGCTTGGGGAACGGCTGTCGATCAAGGTCCCGGCCGGAAACTCGTTCGGGCCGATCCAGGCTTTCATCCTGCGGAAAATCGGTTGATGGCCGCGTTGCCGTCCGCCGGGGATCCCGTGCCGGAGGCGGCGGAACCCGTGCTGCTGACCGTCCTTCTGCCGGTTCGCAACGAGACCATGAACCTCCGGGTGATGTTGCGGATTCTCCGCGCGGTTCTGGACACGCCGCACGAGGTCATCGTCATTTTCGACTCCGACTCCGACACCAGCATTCCTGTGGTCGAGGAGGCGCGTGCAACGTATCCGCAGGCCCGTCCGCTGCAGAACAAGCTCGGGCGAGGCGTCGCCGGAGCGATCACGGCCGGGGTGGAGGCCGCGCGCGGCGAGCGGATTCTCATTTTCGCGGCCGACGAGGTCGGGCCTGTGCTCGCCATCGAGGACATGATGACGCTGATGGACGAGGGCGTCGAATTTGTCAGTGTCACGCGCTACGCCCACGGCGGCCGCCGGTTGGGCGGCTCCGTCATCGGACAGCTTTTGTCGCGCACGGCCAACGGAATTCTTGGCCTCGTTTCCGGCATGGGGGTGACGGACGCGACCACGGGCATCAAGCTGTTCCGCCGCGACGATTTCAGCCGCCTCACGCAGGGCACCAGCTCCGTCGGCTGGTCGATCGCGTTCGAGATGGCGATCAATGCGCAGCTACTGGGCCTTAAGCTCGGCGAGGTGCCGACCATTTCGATCGATCGTCTGTTCGGCGGCAAGTCGTCGTTCCAACTGGTGCCATGGGTGCTCGGATATTTCGGCTATTTCGCGATGGCCATGCGCAAGCTGCCGCGCGCCGCCAAGCCCAGCGTGCAGGTTCGAATTCCGCCGGGTATGTGATTGCTGGCCCGAAGAGTCATGGGTGTCAGGAGCCCGCCTATGGCAGCCGATCGAAGCGACTCGCCGCGGCGCTGGCAGCTCGCGCTCAAATTGGCGGTGCTGGCGCCGATGGTGGCGGTCGCCGGCCTCCCGGCCAACGATCTCTTCAGTTATTTGCTGCTGGCGATTGCAGTGATCGTGCTCGCCGTGGGGCGGGTGACGCAGCGGCGTTGGTCGTGGGCGGTTGCAGGCGTCATCGTCGTGGCTGCGCTGGCGGTCAGGGTCGCCGTCGATGTTCCGCGGATCGAGGAAGGCCACAACGTCTTCCTGCCCGGAAGCGAGGGAAACGCGCTGGTCGCAGGCTTGCCGCCGGACGTTTATGGCGCGATGGCTGCGGAATTCGATCAGGCCTATCCCGCCGCCCGCCGATGCGATCCCAAGACATCCGGCTGCTGGCTGGGCGGCGGACGGCCCAAACGCGTCTACGCGTTTTCGTTCGACGGCATCTATGACACGCCGGCCTATTCGCGCCGGGTCACCGGCGTCGATTATTCCGATCCTGTGTGGCATCGGCTCGGCTTCATCAACGAGCTTGCCTACAACTGGTACTCCGGCAGCAGCGACATCCCTCGCGGTCGCCGCCAGCGTGGATTGCAGGGCTTGCAGCATCCCTGGCTCATCACGATGCCGCATTTCATCATGCTCCAGTTTCCGCAGGCCTTCGCCGGCAGCGAACTGTGCTGGCAGGGCAACGTGCTGTGGGAGGGAGTGGACGGGCGCTTTACGGCGTGGCGCCACGCCGAACCCGCGTGCCGGCCGATCCAGCAGGGCGACGCCGGCAAGCGAATCTACGGCCTCGCCATCTCGCCGCAGTCGCCGTTGACGATGAAGCTCAACCCGGCTGGAGCGATTTCGCTGCGCCAGCTTGTCGGCGCTGCGCTCGTGCCGATCGTCGTCGTGGCGCTACTGTTCATCCTGGTGCATTGGAACCCCCGGCGCCTGCGGCTTCCGATTGTCCTGTCGGGCTTGGCGCTGCTGGTGATGGCAGCGGGCGATTCCAGCCTTCTTGGCGGCGTCCGCCCGTTCGACGGGGGCGACGACGGTCTGGTCTACGACGGCTGGTCGCGCAGCATGGTGCAGATGCTTCTGTCGGGCGACGTCGCCGGTGCGCTGATGGGCATGGAACCGGTGTTCTATTTCACGCCCGGCTCGCGCTATCTCCGTGCGATGGAGCACATGATCGTCGGCGAGACCTACCTGGGATATGTCTCGCTGCTGCTGCTGCTGCCGTTTTTGGTGATTTGCCTGTTCCGGCGTTTCTTGAACGCACGCTGGGCGATTGCGTCGGCTTTGATCTTTGTCGCGCTTCCCATCGGCGCGGCGTTCGGCTCGACCTTCTATCTCTACGTCAAGAATGCGGCGCATGGTTATGGCGATTCTGCGGCAGCCATCCTTTTCGTCGTCGGAACCATCGCACTGATCGGTCGCAGCCGGTGGGGACCGGGCGGACGCTTCGCGCCGGCGTGCGGCGCCGCCTTGTTGTTTGCTGTCGCTGTGTTCGTCCGTCCCAACCTCGCCATCGGCACGGCCGTGCTGCTGGGCGGCGCCGGACTTGCGGCGCTGTCGCAGCACCAGCACCGGCGGCTGATTGGCATGTGCATGGGCTTTCTCCCCGTGTTCGGCATGGCCTTGCACAACTGGTACTACGGCGGCGTGTTTGTCCTGTTCAGCAGCCACACCACATTTGCCGCCGCCATGCCGATGCCGCCGCAGGCCTATCTTTCGGCATTGTGGGAGCTGCTGCGCTTCGATTTCAGTGGCGGCCATCTTGCGCGGGGCGCGCTGCAGATCTTCCGCATGCTGATCGGGCCCTCGGAGTCCTTTGCGCTGGTGCCGGTGCATGCCGCAGCCTTGGTGATCGTCCTTCGTGTCCTTTTGTCGCGCGGCTATGAAGGCTGGCTGCGCCTGATCGCCGCAGCAACGCTCGGGCTGTATTCGCCCGCGCTGTTCTTCATCTATTCGGACCGCTACCAACTGGTGGCTTGGCTGTTCACCCTGCTCGTCTGTTGCGTATGGATGCGGGGCGAGGGATTGGCGTGGCTCACGCGGCGCTTTCCCAAATTTGTTCAGGGCGTCAAGCGCCATCCGGCCGCTGCATGGCTGGCGCGCGGGCTCGATCGCTTCGCTCCCGCGGCGCGGCGGTCCGCTACTTCGGCAGCGTGAGGAACGAGCGCAGTTCGGCGAGCAGCAATGCTCCGAGATGCAGTTGCTGGACGAACGCGCCGGACTTGATGGTCGCCACGAGTTCGGCTGGCGTCTTCAACGCGACGGTGAGGCCCGGCTCGGGCGTGAAATCGGCGGCGCGCTCGCCAGTCTCCACGAAGAACGAGTGGACCTGGTTGCTCAGCCGGCCGGTGCAGGCAGCCGCGGGCATTCCAAGCGAATGGACCGCGCGCGCGGGATACCCGGTTTCCTCCAGCAACTCGCGGGCGCAGGCCACGGCCGGGTCTTCGCCGCGCTCCACCAGCCCGGCCGGCAATTCCCAGGTGAAGGCCTCGACCGCGGGCCGGTATTGTCGAACGATCGGGATGCGGCCGTCCGGCGTGACCGCCACGGCCGCGAGATAATCCATCTGCGCGACCGCATGATAGATTTCCGGCTTTGCGCCCGACGTGAACTCAACCTCGCGCGCGATCACATTCATCCACGGCGACACCGGGATCGTCTGACGCGATCGGATTTTCGGCCATTCGTCCGCCATGCGGCGCTCACGCCCGTTCAGCGAATGACATTGGGCGTGTCCAGGATGCCCCAGACGTCGACGACGGGCTTGCCGCGGAGGTCCGCGGTCCGATAGGCGCCATGCGGCGTGCACAGGATCAGCAGGTCGCTCCTTGCGATCACCTGGTCGAGCGGAAGGAGATCGGGATCGGTGGTCACGAAGGGGTCGGTCGTCAGCACCTCGCGGGCGATGCCGGCCAGCGCCTTCTTGAACTTGTAGCTCAGCGACGCGCGCGGATCGTCGTTCTCGGCCTTGAACGCCATGCCCAGAAGCCCGACCGTCATCTGGCTGAGATCGTGGCTGCGGCGCAACTCGCCGATGATGTGCAGCGGCAGCCCTTCGTTGACCATGATGGCGGCATTGCCGAGCGCGAATTCGTTGCGGGCGAAGGCCAGCAGCTGCATCGTGTCCTTGACCAGGCAGGGTCCCGCCGCGAAGCCGGGCGTTGGAATGTATTGGGCGCGCGGATAATCGTGCTTCATCGCCTGCAGGATCAGGTTGTAGTCGAGCCCGGCGGCCTTCGCGATCAGATAGAATTGATTGGTGATCGCAAATCCGATGTAGCGATAGGCGTTGGTGAACAGCTTGGCGAATTCGGCTTCGATCGGCTTGAGCAGCGTCACCTCCGGCGCGATCTGCCGGAACAGCGCGGCAGCCTCCTCTTCTGCTTCGGGCGAGGTGCCGCTGATGAGTTGCGGCGTGCAAGCAAGCTCCTCGATGCCGAGGCCCTGCACGATGCGCTCCGGACAGAACGCGACCTTGAGGTTGCGGCCCTGGCGTTTGATGTGAGCGTCGATCCATTCCGTGGTGCCCGGATAGAGCGTGGACCGCAGCACCAGAAGCTGGCCGTCGCGCAGATGCGGCAGCAGCCCATCGATGCACCGCTGGATGACGGCGCGCACGGGATTGAGAAACTCGTCGACCGGCGTTCCGATGGTGATGATCACCGGCCCGCTGGTCGAGATTTCGCTCGGCAGGCTGGTGAAAAACAGGCGCTTGTCGGCCAGCGCCTTGACGAGCAGCGGCTGCGCGTCCTTTTCGATGAAGGGCAAACGCCCCGACTTCAACGTCGCCAGCGTGACCTCGTTGAGATCGTTGATGTTGACGGTCATCCCCTTGGCGGCGAACGAAAGCACCAGCGGAATGCCCACATGGCCCGCGCCGCCGACGACGGTCAGGTCGGCGGTCATTGCGGCGGCCGCATGTGCAGGACCCGGGCGTTCGGCAATGTTCAACGTTTCTCTCCGAGCGGCACGAAGGGGCGAAACACCAGCCTGAAGCCCGACGCCATCAGGGCACCGTCGAAGGGATTATAGATCGGTCGCACGCGGGGCAATACCGCGCGGGAACCTGCGATTTCATCGATTTGAGCCGTCGTCCTCGATCGCAGGCGGATTTGGCCACAAAAACGCGCTGAAAAGCGGTCAAGGCTATCGGTCAGCGTGGGGGTATCCCATTTTGCGTTTGTTCCAGCGGGTCTCTATCTTCCGCCGCGTTGCAACATCGGCGATTTGCTGGCAGCACAGGCCCTCATGAATCATGACTCGTTTCCGCGGCTTGCCGCAGCCCTCATCCTGCTGGCGCCCGTGCTGGCTGCCTGCGGGCAGAGCCAGCCGCCGGCCGGTGCCGCTCCGCCGCCGCCGGCCGTGACCGTGGCGAAGCCGATCGAACGCGGCGTTACCGACCAGGACGAATATGTCGGCCGCTTCGTTGCGGTGGATTCGGTCGAGGTGCGCGCCCGCGTGTCGGGCTACCTCGATCAGATCCATTTCCGCGACGGCCAGACGGTCAAGCAGGGCGATCTCCTGTTCTCCATCGACAAGCGGCCGTTCCAGAACACGGTCGCCCAGGCGCGCGCCACGCTGGCGCAGGCCAAGGCCAATCTCGCCTTCACCGAAGCCGACCTCGAACGCGCCAAGCAACTGGTGCGCGACCGCACCATCACCGAGCAGACCTTCGACCAGCGCACCCAGGCCTATCGCGCCACGGCGGCTTCGGTCGCGGCCAACGAGGCCGCGGTGCGCCAGGCCGAGCTCGACCTGGAGTTCACCGAACTGCGGGCGCCGGTCGCCGGCCGCATCGGCGACCGCCGCGTATCGCCCGGCAACCTTGTCACGGGCGGCGCCACCGGCAACACCACGATGCTCGCGACCATCGTCTCGCTCGACCCGATCCGGTTCGAGTTCACGATGGATGAGGCGTCCTATCTCCGATACGAGCGCTTCTCGGGCAGCGGCAAGGAGGTGACGGGCCGCGAGGGCGGCGTGGTCGTCGCGCTCAAACTGCTCGATGAAAAAGAATACGGCCATCGCGGCACCATGGATTTCGTCGA
>CAMAWG010000106.1 GCA_945861855.1 Rhodoplanes serenus | reverse complement strand
CTGGGGATCGAAGCGTCGCCATCCTTCGTGCGAGAGCCCCAGGGCAACGGGGTCGCAGAGCGCTTCATCAGAACCCTCAAGGAGAACCTACTGTGGGTACGGACCTTCGACACAATCGAAGAACTGCGAGCCGCACTCATCGAGTTCGCAAGGCATTATAACGAAAATTGGCTCGTCGCCCGCCACGGTCATCTTACCCCAGCCCAGGTGCGAGCCAATCAATATCGACTTGATCAGAACGCTACGGCCGCTGTAAAGTTGGCCGCCTGAATAAGCCCAGCCGGGTGTCTCAAAACTAGGCCGCAGTACAGAGGGGACCACGCATGACCAAGAAATCGGACTCCAAGATTGCCACCCGCCGCAAATTCTTGATGGCGGCTGGCGCCACCGCAGCCGCCACCGTGGCGATGCCGCAAGTCTCGCGCGCCCAGACCGTGACCTGGAAATACCAGAGCACCTGGCCGACCAAGGACATCTTCCACGAGTTCGCCGCCGACTACGCCAAGAAGGTCAACGACATGACCGGCGGGCGTCTCAAGCTCGACGTGCTGGCCGCCGGCGCCGTTGTCCCGGCGTTCCAGATGGCCGACGCTGTGCACTCCGGCGTTCTCGACGGCGGCCACGGCGTGTGCGCCTACTGGTACGGCAAGCACAAGGCCTACTCGCTGTTCGGCACCCCGCCATCCTGGGGCTGGGACGCGCACGGCTTCCTCGCGTGGTTCTATGCCGGCGGCGGCGAAGCGCTCTACAAGGAGCTCGTCAACACCACGCTCAAGCTCAACCTGACCGGCTTCCTCTACTACCCGATGCCGACCCAGCCGCTCGGCTGGTTCAAGAAGGAAATGAAGACCGGCGACGACTTCAAGGGCATGAAGTACCGCACCGTCGGTCTCTCCGCCGACGTGTTCAAGGAACTCGGCGCGGCGGTGACCATCCTGCCGGGCGGCGAAATCGTTCCGGCGATGGACCGCGGACTGCTCGACGCGGCGGAATTCAACAACCCGTCGTCCGACATCCTGCTCGGCTTCCCCGACGTGTCGAAGTTCTTCATGATGGGCAGCCATCACCAGCAGGCGGAAGCGTTCGAGATCATCTTCAACAAGACCAAGTTCGATGCTCAGCCCGCCGAAGTCCGGGCGATCCTGCGGAACGCGGCGTTCGCCGCCAGCTCCGATCAGCTTGCCACCGGCTACGATCGCTACTCGAAGGATCTCGAGGAGATCAAGAAAAAGGGCGTCAACGTCATCAAGACCAGCCCGAAGCTGCTCGAAGATCAGCTCAAGGCCTGGGACAAGGTGATCGCGGCGCAGTCGCAGGAGCCGTTCTTCAAGAAGGTGGTCGACTCGCAAAAGGCTTGGGTGAAGCGCACCAGCGGCTATCTGCTGGTCAACAATGTCGACAGCGTTGAGCTGGCGAAGGCCTACAAGCACTTCTTCGGCTAAATCGCGAAAAGATGAGGCCCACGCGTCACTTGACGCGTGGGCCTTATACTAAAGTCGCCATCTTCTCTTTCCCCGAAATTTGGACTAACACCCGGAGGGGTTGAGGGAAGGCATGGACCGTTTTCTGCTCATCATCGATGAAATCAGCACCTGGGTCGGCAAGACCGCGGGCTGGTGTATTCTCGTGCTGACGTTCTCGACCAGCTACGAAGTTTTCATGCGCTACCTGTTTCTGGCGCCGACCGAGTGGGCCTTCGACGTCAGCTACATCCTCTACGGCACGCTGTTCATGCTGGCCGGCGCCTACACGCTCTCGCGCAACGGCCATGTGCGCGGCGATTTCATGTATCGCGCCTGGCAGCCGCGGACCCAGGCGAGATGGGATCTGGTGCTGTATCTGCTGTTCTTCTTCCCCGGGATGTTGGCGTTCATCTACTCCGGCTGGGGCTTCGCCAAGCTGTCATGGCTGATGAACGAGCGCTCGGCGGCGAGCCCCAACGGGCCGATCGTCTGGCCGTTCAAATGGCTCATCCCGATCACCGGCGTGCTGATGGTGATGCAGGGCGTGGTCGAGACCATCCGCTGCTGGCAGTGCATCAAGACCGGCGAATGGCCCAAGCGCCTGCATGACGTCGAGGAGCTCGACAAGATCATCCTCAAGGAGGCCGAGGAAGGCAAATACGCCGTCGTCAAGGAGCTCGAGGAACTCGGGCAGCGCAAAGGGGCGATCTGATGTTCGGCATGGGCAATCCCGAACTCGGCGTGCTGATGCTTGCCCTCTTCGTCGTCTTCATCATGTTCGGTTTCCCGATCGCGTTCACGCTGATGGCGCTGGGCGTGTTCTTCGGCTACTTCGCGATGGGCGATCTGGTGTTCAACCTGCTCGTTCAGCGCACCTACTCGGTGATGACGAACGACGTGCTGATCTCGATTCCGCTGTTCGTTTTCATGGGCTACCTGATCGAGCGCGCCAACATCCTCGATCGGCTGTTCCGGTCGCTGCAGCTTGCCGCCGGCCCGCTGCCGGGCGCGCTCGCCATCGCCACGCTGGTGACCTGCGCGATCTTCGCCACCGCCACCGGCATCGTCGGCGCCTGCGTGACGCTGATGGGCCTGCTGGCGTTCCCCGCCATGCTGCGGGCGGGCTACGACGTCAAGATCGCCGCGGGCGTGGTTTGCGCGGGCGGTTGCCTCGGCATCCTGATCCCGCCGAGCGTCATGCTCATCCTCTACGGCGCGACCGCGGGCGTGTCGGTGGTCAAGCTCTACGCCGGTGCGTTCTTCCCCGGCGTCATGCTGGCCGGGCTTTACGTGCTCTATGTCGTCATCCTGACGCTGCTCAATCCGAAGCTGGCGCCGAGGCTGCCGGAGGCGGAACGGAATGTCCCGATCAAGACCATCCTGCTATCGCTTCTGACGTCGTTTGCGCCGCTCGCGGCGCTGATCGGCGCGGCGCTGGGCTCCATCATGTTCGGCATCGCGACGCCGTCCGAGGCGGCCGCGATGGGTTCGCTCGGCGCGCTGCTGCTCGCGGTCGGCTATGGCGCGGATTATTCGCGGCCGTTCAACGTCCTGCTGGTGCGGGCCTATGGCGTGCTGGCCGGGGCCTTCCTGGTCTACATGATCTGGTGCGGATTCACGGAACACGCCGTCAGCCGCTACGGCGTCATGGTCGTTCTGTTCGCGACGCTCATCGTGGGCATCGTGCTGATTCCCAGAACGAAATTCACCATCGGCCAGCTCAAGGAATCGGTGTTCCTGACCGCCCGCACCACGGCGATGGTGTGCTGGCTGTTCATCGGTTCGTTCACGTTCTCGGCGATCTTCGCCTATCTCGGCGGCCACGAGCCGATCGAGAAGTTCGTGCTGGCGATGAACCTCAACACCACCGGCTTCATGATCCTGGCGCAGATCATCATCTTCATCCTGGGTTGGCCGCTGGAGTGGACCGAGATCATCGTCATCTTCATGCCGATCTTCCTGCCGCTGCTGAAGACCTTCAGCGTCGACCCGCTGTTCTTCGGGCTGCTGGTGGCGCTCAACATCCAGACCTCTTTCCTGTCGCCGCCGGTCGCGATGGCGCCGTTCTATCTCAAGGGCGTGGCGCCGAAATGGGTCAGCATCAACGACATTTTCCGCGGTGTGCTGCCGTTCCTGATGATCGTCATCATCTCCATGGTCATGCTTTATACATTCCCGCAGATCGGCCTTTGGCTGCCGAACCAGATATACAAGTAACGCGAGGCAAAGATGATCCTGCTGGTTTCCGGCGTGGTGGTGCTTGCGGCGACGGTCGTAGTGTTCTGGGCGCTGCGCCCGGCCGGCGAGAAGCTGCATCGCTGGGCGAACACTGCCTGGGAGCCCTACATCGCTGTGGCGCTGTGCGCCGGCGTCGCGCTGTCGTTCACCATGATGCTTTCGGCCACGCTCGATCTTCTGTCATGAAATAGCTTTGGAAGCAGCACGATTGAATTCGCAGCGCCGCCTCGGCTCCGAGGCGGCGCTGTTGCCTTGCGAGCGGCGCTCTTCGTCACGCGGCCTTTGGCGGTGTGCCGAGGTTTTCCTAAAAGAACGCCAGCGTGCGCTGCCAGGCCAGTTCGGCGGCGGCCTTGTTGTAGCGCGCGGCGCCGAGGTCGTTGCTGAAGGCGGCTGCGTACCCGGATAGACGTGTTTGACGTACTTCTTGTTGTTGGCCTTCAGCGCCTCTTCATAGGCGGCGATTCCGGCGTTCACGCCGTCGTCGTTCTCGGCGTAGTGCAGCATCAGCGCCGCCTTGATGTTCGGCACCTGCGCGGCGGGCACCTGCCGGCCGTAATAGGCGATGCCGGCATCGAGCCCGGGGCTCGACGCGGCCAGCCGGTTGACCATCAGCCCGCCGAAGCAGAAGCCGACGGCGCCGACCTTGCCGGTCGATTCCGGATGGCTCTTGAGGAACGTCACGGCGGATACGAGCGCCGCCACGGCGTCGTCCTGGTTCATCTTCGGGTGCAGCTCGCGCGCGGCGTCTTCGCTCGCCGGCGTGCCGCCGACAAGCGACAGCAGATCCACCGCATAGGCGAGGTAGCCTTCCACCGCGAAGCGGCGGGCCACGTCCTCAAGATGCGGGTTGAGGCCGCGGTTCTCGTGGATCACCAGCACGACAGGGCGTTTTCCCTTGGCCTTGGCGCGCGCGAGGTAGCCGTTGATCTTGCCCTTGGGCGAGTCATAGGACACCCGATCGGTGACGAGGCGGGCGTCGTTGTCGGCGATAATTGCCGCCTGCGCGTAGTCGTTCTGCAAGAGCGGCAACAGCGCCACCGCGGCCGCGGTGGAGCCTGCGAGCCGGCTGAGCTGGTCGAGGAAGTCGCGGCGGTTGATCCCGCCGTGGGTGAAACGGTCGTAGAGATTGATGATGCGTTGGTCCAAGTCGCGTGCCATGTCGCCCTCCCGTTGCATTTCCGCCAAACATAACACGGTTGGGGGAGCCGATATTCCGTGGTGCGGCCAAACGCCGGAGGATAGGGGTTGCCGCGATCTTGACGATTTTGGCGCTGCGCCGCACAAGACGAACCGCTTGGAAAGGGTGAGCGATGGTCGGTCGTAAATGGTCGTTGCGCCTTGCGCTCGTGGCCCTGGCATGCGGTGACGCGGCCCCAGCAATCGCCCAACAGAACGAATTCCCATTCGACGGCGAGCTTATTCTCGACGTCCGTCCGATGCCGGGCTCCAAGCGCATCCCGAACATGGATATCGACGCCAGGGGGGCGATCGCCGTCGAGATGTGGTGCAACCGCGTGGACGGCCAGGTCGTGGTGGCCGGCAATACCATCACCGTGATGACCGGCCAGCCGACCGAGCGCGCCTGCACGCCCGAGCGGGCGCGGGGCGACGCGGAGTTTCTGGATGCCCTGAATGCGGTGACCAACTGGCGGCGGCAGGACGACGTTGTGCGGCTGATCGGACCCAAGACCCTGATTTTTCGGATGCCGACGAACTGAGCAGCGGGATATCCTCTCGACCTCAAATTGGGCATCCTGCTTGTTTGGTGCGCAATCCTCCTTGTATCTGGCCCAATCCTCGGGAGAATGGGCCGTCTCAGCATGCCGGTTTGGCCCGTCGCTTGCACCGCGCGGCTGAGTTGTAACCACGGGGAGATAGCCATGCGACGTCGTGACTTCACCAAACTGGCATTGGCGGGCGCCGCCGGCACCGTTGCGGCACCGGCCGTGCTGCGGGCCCAGGCTGCGCAATTCAACTGGAAGATGACCAGCTTCTACGGCCCCAACGCCGCGTTCTATTCGACCGGCCCGGGCAGCGCGAAGGATCTCATCAGCCGGATCGAGGCGATGTCCGGCGGCCGCATCAAGATCCAGTTCTACGGCGCGGGCGAGCTGATTCCCGCCGCCGAGGGCTTCGACGCCGTGTCCTCGGGCACGGTCGAGATGAACTATGCCAACTCGTACTTCTGGACCGGCAAGAGCTTCGCCGCGCAGTACTTCCCCGCGGTGCCGTTCGGGCTGAACTTCCAGGGGTTCAACGGCTGGTACTACGACGGCGGCGGCGCGGGGCTCTGGCGCGAGGTCTACGACCGCTTCAATCTCGTTCCGATTCTCGCGGGCAACACCGGCGTGCAGATGACCGGCTGGTTCCGCAAGGAGATCAAGACCGTCGACGACCTCAAGGGCGTCAAGATGCGCATCCCCGGTCTCGCGGGCCGCGTCTACAAGGAGCTCGGCGTCGATGCGCGTCTGATCGCGCCCGGCGAAATCTTCCCGAACCTCGAGCGCGGCGTGATCGACGCCGCCGAGTTCGTCGGCCCCTTCCTCGACCGGCAGCTCGGGCTGCACAAGGTTGCCAAATACTACTACACGACCGGCTGGCACGAGATGGCGACCGCGAGCGAGGTCATCGTCAACAAGGCAAAATGGGCAAGCTTGCCGCCCGACCTCAAGGCGATCGTCGAGAACGCCTGCGCAGCCTGCAACGTCATCAGCGAGGCCTGGTGCCAGAAGAACAACGCCGAGGCGATGGAAGACCTGGTGAAGAACCAGGGCATCATCGCCCAGCCGCTGCCCGATGACGTGGTGAAGGCGCTGCGCGAGGCCACCAACAAGATCCTCGCCGAAGCGGTGGCGCGCGATCCCGTGACCAAAAAGGTCCACGATTCCTACATGGCCTACAAGGTCAAGTATGACGCCTGGGCCGACCTGAGCGAGACCGTCTACCACAACAAGATCCGCAAGGGCTGACGGGTGGCGTCAGCGGAAAAGCTGGCCGACGGGATCGATCGTTTCATCGATCTCGTCGGCCGCGCCACCTCCTGGCTCGCGCTCGTCCTGGCGCTGGTGATGGGCTCCAACGTGCTGCTGCGCTACGGCTTCTCGATCGGCTCGATCTGGATGCAGGAGTTCGAGTGGCACATCATGGTGCCGATCTGCGTGTTCGGCATGTCCTATGCACTCCGCCACGGCGAGCATGTGCGGGTCGATGTGCTGTTCCAGTACCTCAGCCCGCGCAACAAGCGGCTGGTCGAAGTGATCTCGGCGGTCTGCGCCATGCTGCTGTCCGTCATCGTGATCTGGCTGTGCATCCCCTACGTCTGGCAGTCCTGGAGCATCGGCGAAGGCACCGCCAATCCGGGCGGCATTGACTATCGCTATATCGTCAAGGCGCTGATCCCGATCGGCTTTGCTTTGTTCTTCGTGCAGTCGCTGTCGGAGGCGATCAAGAGCACCCTGGCGTTGCGGAGAGCATGATGTTTTCGATGGAGGTGCTCGCCGTCCTCATGCTGGCGTCGTTCTTTGTGCTGCTGCTGGCCGGCATTCCGGTAGCGCTGACGCTGGCGATCTCGGGCTTTGCGTTCGGCTTCCTCGGCTTCGGCACGCTGTTGTTCAATCTGCTGCCGCATCGCCTGTTCGGGGTGGTCACCAATTCCACGCTGCTCGCCATCCCGCTCTTCGTCTTCATGGGGATGATGCTGGAGCGATCCAAGCTTGCCGAAGACCTGATGGACGTGATCGGCCTTGTCGCCGGTTCGCTGCGCGGCGGGCTCGGCATCGGCATCGTTCTGGTCGGCGTGCTGATGGGGGCGACCACGGGCATCGTCGGGGCGACCGTGGTTACGCTCGGCCTGCTGACGCTTCCCGGCATGCTCCGGCGCGGCTACGACAAGGGCCTCGCCTGCGGCGTCATCTGCGCTTCCGGGACGCTGGGGCAGATCATCCCGCCGAGCCTCATCCTCATTCTTCTGGCCGACATCATGAACGAGTCGGTCGGCACGCTGTTCGCAGCGGCGATGATCCCCGGCCTGATGCTGGCCGGCATCTACGTCGTCTACATCCTCATTCTCGGCATGGTGCGGCCCGATATGGTGCCTGCGATTCCTGCCGAGGAGCGCGCGCTGGTTTCGAGTTCCCAGCTCGCGGGCCGGCTGCTCAAGGTGGTGCTGCCGCCGGTCGGTCTGGTCGGCGCCGTGCTCGGTTCGATCATCGCCGGCGTCGCTGCCCCGTCCGAAGCCGCGTCCATGGGCGCGCTCGGCTCGATCCTGATCGCGGCCATCACCGGCCGTCTGTCATGGCGGGTACTTCGCGAAACCTGTCAGGCGACCGTCAAGACCACCGCCATGATGATGTTCATCCTGATGTGCGCCCAGGTGTTTGCGCTCGCGTTCCGCGGCTTGCAGGGCGAGAAGATCGTTCACGATCTCTTCGAACTTCTGCCGGGCGGCATCAATGCCGACATCTGGTTCCTGATGTTCATCATCTTCGTTCTCGGCTTTTTCATCGAATGGATCGAGATTTCCTACATCGCGGTGCCGCTGTTCCTGCCGGTGTTCATTGCCGCCAACGTCGACATGGTGTGGCTCGCGACCCTGATCTGCGTGAACCTGCAGACCTCGTTCCTCACGCCGCCGTTCGGCTGGGCGCTGTTCTTCCTGCGCGGCGTCGCGCCGCCGGAGGTCACCACCGGCGACATCTATCGGGGTATCATTCCCTTCGTCGGAATGCAGATTCTGGCGCTGGTTCTGGTGTTCGCGTTTCCCGCCCTCGCCACCTGGCTGCCCAAGGCGATCGGCTGGTGAGGGCCTGACCTCGCGTCGATGGTGCCGCGTGATATGTTTGCGGCATGTCGATCACCCGGCGCGATTTCCTCAACGGCGCAGCATTGTCGATCGCCGCGGGCCTGACGCCTGCGGCGCAGCTTGCGGCGCAACCATCGCGTTATCCTCCGGCGTTGATGGGCTTGCGCGGCCAGCACGCGGGCTCGTTCGAGAGTGCCCATGCGCTTGCCCGCGAAGGCCGGCGCTTCCCCATCGACCGCGGGCCGGTGGAGGAGAGCTACGATCTCGTCGTGGTCGGCGGCGGCATCAGCGGGCTTGCCTCGGCGTGGTTCTATCGCCGCGCCAGGCCGTCGGCCCGCATCCTGATCCTAGACAATCACGACGATTTCGGCGGCCACGCCAGGCGGAACGAGTTCACGCTCGATGGCCGCCGCATCATTGGCTATGGCGGCAGCCAGTCGCTGCAATCGCCCAATTCGCTCTACAGTCCTGTCGCCAAGGGCCTCCTCCGCGACCTGGGCGTGGACATCGCGAGGTTCGAGAGCGCCTTCGAGCGCGGGCTTTACCCGTCGCTCGGACTGTCGCGCGGCATGTTTTTCAACCGCGAGGCGTTCGGCCGCGATGTGCTGGTCACCGGCGAGCCTCCGGGCGCGAACGCTGACGCAGCCGCACGCCGCAACGCCAAGCCGCTGGCGGAGTTTGTGTCGGGGTTTCCGATCTCGGAGGCGAGCAAGGCGCAGATCGTGGCGCTCCATGCCGGCGCCGTCGATCCGCTGGCCGGCAAGTCGGTGGATGAAAAACGGGAGATTCTGAAACGAACGAGCTATCGCGACTATCTCACCAAGATATGCGGCTGCAGCGAGGAGGTGGCCAACTGTTTCCAGGGCCGCCCGCTCGGCTTCTTCGGGCTCGGCAGCGACGCGGTGCCGTCGGCCGAGGCGCGCGATCTTGGCTATCCGGGATTTGCCGGGCTGAAGCTGCCAAGCGGCACCAATGCGGCGTGGCAGGAGCCCTACATCTATCATTTCCCCGACGGCAACGCGTCGATCGCGCGGCTGCTGGTGCGCTCGCTCATTCCCGGTGCCGCGCCCGGCGGCACGATGGAGGACGTCGTGCCGGCGGCGTTCGATTATTCAGCGCTCGACCGCGGCGGCCAGCCGGTCCGCCTGCGTCTCGATTCAACCTGCGTTCATGTGGGGCGGGATGGCGACAGGGTGCAGGTGGCCTACGTACGCCGCGGCACACTGCATCGCGTCGAGTCGCGCCATGCGGTGCTCGCCTGCTTCCACATGATGATCCCGCACATCGCGCCGGACCTGCCCGCGCCGCAGCGCGCGGCTCTGGCGAAGAACGTCAAGACACCGATCTGTTACACCAATGTGCTGGTTCGCAACTGGCGGGCCTTCGCGAACCTCAAGGTCAACTCGATCTCCGCGCCGATGGCGTTCCACCATCAGGTGTCGCTCGATTTTCCGGTGAGCCTCGGCGGCTATCGCCATCCGCGCGATCCGTCCGAGCCGATGCTGCTGCATCTCGTCCATGTGCCCGGCGCGCCGAACCAGGGGCTCGACGCGCGCGCCCAGTTCCGCATCGGCCAGGGCAAGCTCTATGCGATGACGTTTGCGGATTTCGAGGAGCGCATCCGCGACGACCTCGACCGCATGCTCGGGCCGGGCGGCTTCTCCAGCGCCCGCGACAGCGCCGCGATCACGGTCAACCGCTGGCCGCACGGCTATAGCTACGTCGCCAATTCGCTCTACGATCCCGACGACTACGAGGACTCGGTGCTCAAGCTCGCCCGGCAGCCGTTCGGTCCGGTGGCGATTGCCAACACCGATGCCGGCGGCGACGCCTGGGTGCATTTCGCCATCGATCAGGCCGATCGTGCCGTGAGAGAACTGGTGGGATAGCCAGAATTACACCCGGAACGAAAAAGGGCCCGACTTGCGCCGGGCCCTTCGCATTTTGCATCCGGTGCGGCCTTACATCATGCCGCCCATTCCGCCCATGCCGCCCATTCCACCGCCGCCCGGCATGGCCGGCCCGGACGGCTCCTTCGGCGTTTCGGCGACCATCGCCTCGGTGGTCACCAACAGACCCGCGACCGAGGCCGCGTCCTGCAGCGCCCGCCGCACGACCTTGGCCGGATCGACGATGCCCTTCTCGATGAGGTCGACGTACTCGTCGTTCGCGGCATCGTAGCCGAAGGTCTCGGACTTCGATTCCATGATCTTGCCGACCACGATCGAACCCTCGACACCGGAGTTCTCGGCGATCTGCCGCGCCGGCGCTTCGATGGCCTTCATCACGATGTTGATGCCGGCCTGGACGTCGGCATTGTCGCTGGTGAGCTTGCCGACCGCCTTCTTGGCGCGAAGGAGCGCGGTGCCGCCGCCCGGGACGATGCCCTCTTCCACCGCGGCGCGGGTGGCGTTGAGCGCGTCCTCGACACGGTCCTTCTTCTCCTTGACCTCGACCTCGGTGGCGCCGCCGACCTTGATCACGGCCACGCCGCCCGCGAGCTTGGCGAGCCGCTCCTGCAGCTTCTCCTTATCGTAGTCTGAGGTGGTCTCCTCGATCTGCGCCTTGATCTGGGCAACGCGCGCTTCGATGTCCTTCCGCTTGCCGACGCCGTCGATGATCGTGGTCTTCTCCTTCTCGATCACGACCTTCTTGGCGCGGCCGAGCATCGCCAGCGTGACGCTCTCGAGCTTGATGCCGAGGTCTTCCGAGATGAGCTGGCCGCCGGTGAGGATCGCGATGTCCTCGAGCATCGCCTTGCGGCGATCGCCGAAGCCCGGCGCCTTCACCGCCGCGATCTTCAGACCGCCGCGGAGCTTGTTGACGACGAGCGTGGCGATGGCCTCGCCCTCGACATCCTCGGAGATGATGACGAGCGGCTTGCTCGACTGCACCACGGCCTCGAGCAGCGGCAGCATCGACTGCAGGCCGGACAGCTTCTTCTCGTGCAGGAGGATATAGGCGTCCTCGAGCTCGGCGATCATCTTCTCGGCGTTGGTGATGAAGTACGGCGAGATGTAGCCGCGGTCGAACTGCATGCCTTCGACGATCTCGACTTCGGTGTCGAGCGACTTGGCCTCTTCGACCGTGATGACGCCCTCGTTGCCGACCTTCTGCATCGCGTCGGCGATCATCTTGCCGATCTGCTTGTCGCCGTTGGACGAGATGGTGCCGACCTGGGCGACCTCGGCGGATGAGTTGACCTTCTTGGCGCGCTTCTCGATGTCCTTGAGGACGGCGGCGACGGCGATGTCGATGCCGCGCTTGAGGTCCATCGGGTTCATGCCGGCGGCAACCGACTTGGCGCCCTCCTTGACGATCGCCGCGGCGAGCACGGTCGCGGTGGTGGTGCCGTCGCCGGCGTTGTCGTTGGTCTTCTGGGCGACCTCGCGCACCATCTGCGCGCCCATGTTCTCGAACTTGTCCTCGAGCTCGATCTCCTTGGCGACGGTGACGCCGTCCTTGGTGATGCGAGGCGCGCCGAACGACTTGTCGATCACGACATTGCGGCCCTTGGGGCCGAGCGTGACCTTCACCGCGTTGGCGAGCGTCTCCACGCCGCGCAGCATCCTGTCGCGCGCGTCGCCGGAGACACGTACGTCTTTGGCAGCCATTTCAATTCACTCCGTTTGCTGATCCTCATCCTGAGGAGCGGGCGAAGCCCGCGTCTCGAAGGATGAGATGTTGAAACGCGTTGCCCTCGTCCTTCGAGACGCGCCCTGCGGGCGCTCCTCAGGACGAGGAGCTCAGGGTTCAGGCGATCACGCCCATGATGTCGGATTCCTTCATGATCAGGAGATCCTCGCCATCGAGCTTCACTTCGGTACCCGACCACTTGCCGAACAGCACGCGGTCGCCGGCCTTCACGCCCATCTGGACGATCTTGCCGCTCTCGTCGCAGCCGCCGGGGCCGACGGCGACGATCTCGCCCTGGGACGGCTTTTCCTTGACGGTGTCGGGACTGATGATGCCGCCGGCGGACTTTTCCTCGGCGTCGATACGCTTGACGACCACGCGGTCGTGCAGGGGACGGAACTTGAGCTTGGCCATGCTTTCCTCGTCGGCGCGTGCGCGCAGGGTGATCAAAAAAACCTTGTTATGATAAGTACTTAGCACTCACGGTTAACGAGTGCCAAGTGCCACGCCGGGAAATAAGGCGTTGCGCCCGGAGTTCAAGCTGGGCCGAGGCGGTCCCGATGCGGGTCGGGCGTTTGGTTAACGCGGGCCGCTGGACGACGAGGGACTTTGGGCCAAGCGGCCGATCCGGCTAATATTGCCGTTAATGCCTGTACGATTAGAAATTGGTTAAATTTTCGCTGGTTAGATAGGCCACCGAGTCGGAGCCGCGGCCGCGCCGCCGCTGGCTTCCTGTGCAGAGTAGGGAACTCGTATGCGCCATGATTTCAAGCTCCCCATTTCGTCGTTGAGCGTTCTGGCCGCAGGCCTTTTGCTCGCCGGTTGCAGCGGCTTCAGCCTGCCGAGCTTCAACATGGGCGGCGGCAGCTCCGACACGCCTCCTCCTCCGCCTCCGTCGGCCAGCGCCATGCCCTCCAAATACGCCGCGGAGGAGCTCGTGGGCCGCTGGGGCTTCACGTCCTACCAGAAGGAGGCGGACCGGGCGCGGACCATCAATACCGCGCGCGGACTGTGCAAGACGCCTTATGTCATTGCCAAGGGCCCGGGCGGGGGCGTCATGATGCACTTGGCCGACGAGCGCCAGCCGAGCGAGCTGCGGCTCAAGGGCAGCCCCTCGGGCAAGAATTATATCGGGCCGGATGGCGAAGCCGGTGTCGGGCAGGATCGCGAGATCATCTCCTTCGACGGGCGCGTCCTGGTCACGCGCTACGTCGATCCCGACGCTGCCAACCGCTATGGCAACATGGTCTACGTGCGCTGCGCCGCGAGGGCTTAGCGTCTGACAGTTTCTGAATGATCCGGCTGAATGCGTTGCACGCTGAGCGATGCAAATCCGGGAAACGATGAAGGCCAAAAAACGAAGCCCCGAACCGCAAGGTTCGGGGCTTCAAGTTTGTCGTGCGATGTTTCTTGTTAGAAGCGGTAGTTCAGGCCTGCACGCAGGATGTTGGCGCTCATGTCGACATTCGTCGCCACGCCGCACGAAGCCGCGCTGCAGGTGACCTCGCCGAGGTCCACATAGAGATATTCGAGCTTGGCCGTCCAGTTGCCGACGATGACGCCCTCGATGCCGGCGCCGATGGTCCAGCCTGCGTTGGTGTCGCTCACGCCTGCGAAGCCGGTGCGGTTGGCTTCGACGTCGCCGAACGCCACGCCGCCTGTGAAGTACGGCAGGAAGCGGTCGAAGGCGTAACCGACGCGGCCGCGGACGGTGCCGAGCCAGTTGTTCCTGGTCTGGCAATTAAGCCCCGCGCAGGCAACGCTGTCCTTGAGGTCGGTCCAGCCGATGTCGCCTTCGATGCCGAACACCCACGGGGTGCCGACGCCCTGCCAATTGTAGCCGGCGGTCGCGCCGATCATGCCGCCCGACGGGCTGTTGCTGACGGCGAAGCCGTTCCAGTCAGAATCGCCCCAGCCACCGCCGCCGTTGATGCCCAGGTAAACGCCGGTCCAGTTGTACTGCGCGACATAAGCTGGCGCCTTGTACGGCATTGAACCGCGCGGAAGATCGGCGGCCGAGGCCGGCATCGCAACGATAAGGGCCAGGAATCCAAGACCCGCAGCAAGAGAACGCTTCATCACTTAACCTCCAGATTTCAAAGTTGACGCAAAGTATTCGCTGGAGCGAAAGAGTCTAGTGCGAGAAAGACACACTGGTATTGTTAATAAAATGTAGCCTGGAGGAGTGCTTGATTTACTGGAGTTTTGGAAAGGATGCCACAATTTTACTGTATTTTTACCATAACTATGGTCAAGGAACACTGAACGAATATTGCTCCACGGTTCCATAAGCAAAGCCCCGGATGTCGCCATCCGGGGCTTTTTGCGTAGCCTATGGATCGCGCAATCAGAACCGCAGGTTCAGACCGGCGCGCACCACATGGGCCTGGAAGTCGACGTTCGTCGGCGCCGAGCAGGATGCCAGGCCGCAATTCACGCTGCCAAGGTCGACATAGAGGTATTCAAGCTTGGCGGTCCAATTGGCGGCCACCGCTGCTTCGACGCCGCCGCCGACGGTCCAGCCGGCCTTGGTCTCACGCTCACCGGTAAAACCGACCTGATTGGCCCTGACGTCGCCGATGGCGAGGCCGCCGGTGAAATAGGGCATCACGCGATCGACCGCGTATCCGAGGCGTCCGCGTACGGTTCCAAGCCAGTTGTTCTTGGTTTCGCAGCCGGTGGGGCAGGCGGCATTGGCGAAGCTGCCTTTGATGTTGCTCCAGTCGATGTCGCCTTCGAGGCCGAACACGAACGGGCTGCCGGGGGCTTGCCAGTTGTAGCCGGCGGTGAGGCCGATCAGGCCGCCGGAGGGCTCCGCATCGGTCACGAAGGCGCTCCAGTTCGACTCGCCGAAGCCGTAACCGCCGTTGATGCCCAGATAGAAGCCCGTCCAGTTGTAACCCATGGGCAGCATGGCCGGAGCCCTGGCTGGCATCTGCCGCGGCAGATCGGCCGCGAAGGAGCCCGTGGTCAAAGCAAGCAGACTGATGGTCGTAAGGAGTACGCGACGCATACCCACCTCCCGTTGTTTGTTCCCAACTGGATCGAGAACGCCGTCCGAAGCGAACGGTTCCTGGAACTCCCGATGGTTCCTGGATTCTTTGAATGTGATCGGGGGTCTGTGGTCACCGGGCCACACAAGTAATGAGCCCGGCGGGAACCCGGAGCTTTTCCGACCGAATGAGGCAGAAATCTTAGTGTCTGTCCGGGAACAATTTGAATTCCTTGAATCAGTTGTGATTCAAGAGTGGTGGCCTGATTCGAGGAGGGTCACCGATGTGGACGGCGAAGAACCGCGGACGTTACGACCGCAGCAAGTTGCGATACCCGAGTGACCTGAC
>CAMAWG010000105.1 GCA_945861855.1 Rhodoplanes serenus | reverse complement strand
AAGACCACGCTGCAATCCGTATCGGCCGACGAGCTTGCCGCCGCGATCGGCGCGCTGCTGCCGTGGACTCGCAAGCGCCGGCTCGACGCCGAGGCGCCGACGCATTTTTCCGCGCCGTCCGGCTCCTCGGTGCCGATCGACTATGGCGCGGAGGAGGGGCCCAAGCTTGCGATCCGCGTGCAGGAGCTGTTCGGCCTCGACCGTCATCCGAGCATCGCCGGGGGCAAGGTGCCGCTGGTGGTGGAGCTCCTGTCGCCGGCGCAGCGGCCCGTGCAGGTGACGCGCGATCTGCCGGGCTTCTGGCGTGGCTCCTACGCCGCGGTAAAGGCCGAGATGCGCGGCCGCTATCCGCGCCACCCCTGGCCGGAGGACCCGCTGCAGGCCCCGGCCACCCGCCGTGCCAAGCCGCGCGGCACCTGATCGTTAAAATTCGAGCGATCCGCTCAACCGTCCCGTCATCACGGGAAGCCAAAAGCCGCGTGGTTTGATGCGGCGTTAGCACCGTTTTGAGCGCTGGCGTGGTGGGATGAAGCCGCAAACAGGACTGAGCAGATGCGGCAAGTTCTCGGTTTCATGCTGCTGATGGCCGCGGCCGGCATCGGCGCTGTGCGGTACATGGATCACTCCGCCAAGTCCGGCGGCACCAGTGCCATGACGCTGGCGACGAAGCCCGCGCCCGCTGCAGCGCCGGCTCAATCCGGCGGCTACCGCACCGTGACCTTGCGGGACAACGGCCGCGGCTATTTCGAGGTGGAGGCGCGGGTCGAGGGCCGCTCGATCGACTTCCTGGTTGACACCGGCGCGTCGGCGATTGCGCTCCGGGAAAGCTCGGCCGCCAAGCTCGGCATCCATCCAGGCGTGCGGGATTACACCATCAAGACGCAGACGGCGAACGGTGTCGGCAAGGCCGCCCCGGTGACACTCGACCGCGTCGAGATCAACGGCATCACGGTGCGCGATGTCCGGGCCATCGTGGTGCCCGACGAGGCGCTCAGCACCAATCTGCTCGGCATGACCTTCCTGTCGCGGGTGAAATGGACCCACGACCGCGGCAAGCTGGTGCTGGAGCAGTAAAGTCACCGTTTCCGTTACTATCGCTTTTGGGCTATTGCTCCGGCCGCACGCCCCGGAGATTCCATGTTCCCCAAGCCCAAGCACGCGCTCACGCCCAACACCTATGCCTACGAGTCCGAGCCGCTGGTGAAGCCGACCGGCTTCCGCGAGTACGACGCGCGGTGGCTGCTGGCCAAGGAAATCAACCTGATGGGCGTTCAGGCGCTGGGCATGGGGCTCGGCACCTTGATCCGCGAGCTGGGCGTGAAGCCCGAACTGGTCACCGGCCACGATTTCCGCGGCTATTCGTCCTCGGTGAAGAACTCGCTGATCTCGGGGCTGCTGGCGGCGGGCGTGAAGGTGCACGACGTCGGTCTCTGCATGACGCCGATGGCCTATTTCGCGCAGTTCGATCTCGACGTGCCCTGCGTCGCGATGGTGACGGCCTCACACAACGACAACGGCTGGACCGGCGTGAAGATGGGCGCCAACCGACCGCTTACGTTCGGGCCGGACGAGATGACCCGGCTCAAGGACATCGTGCTCGACGCCGCCTTCAAATTGCCGGGTGGCGGCTCGTATCATTTCGTCGAGAATTTTCCGGCGCGTTACATCGCCGACCTGACCAAGCGGCCGAAGCTCAAGCGCAAGCTGAAGGTCGTCTGCGCCTGCGGCAACGGCACGGCGGGCGCGTTCGCGCCGCAGGTCCTGGAGGCGATCGGCTGCGAGGTGGTGCGGCTCGACTGCGAGCTCGATCACACGTTCCCGAAGTACAACCCCAATCCGGAAGACATGGAGATGCTGCACGCCATGCGCGACGAGGTGTTGCGCACGAAGGCGGACGTGGGTCTCGGCTTCGACGGCGACGGCGACCGCTGCGGCGTGGTGGACAACCACGGCGAGGAGATTTTCGCCGACAAGGTCGGCGTGATGCTGGCGCGCGACATGTCCGCGCTGCATCCGGGCTCGACCTTCGTAGTCGACGTGAAGTCCACTGGGCTCTACGTCACCGATCCGGTGCTGCGGAAGAACGGCGTGAAGGCCGACTACTGGAAGACCGGCCACTCCTACATGAAGCGCCGCACCCACGAGCTTGGCGCGCTCGCGGGCTTCGAGAAGTCCGGTCACTACTTCTTCAACAAGCCGTTCGGCCGCGGCTATGACGACGGTCTCGTGTCCGCGCTCGCGATCTGC
Organism: Rhodoplanes serenus; assembly: GCA_945861855.1. Lineage (GTDB taxonomy): Bacteria > Pseudomonadota > Alphaproteobacteria > Rhizobiales > Xanthobacteraceae > Z2-YC6860. The sequence continues at coordinate 13,411 of CAMAWG010000105.1, read as the reverse complement.
GACATGATGGACCGCAGTCCCGGCAAGACGATGGCGGAGCTGCGGGACGCGTTGCCCAAGACCTGGGGCTCGCCGACCATGTCGCCGCACTGCGACGACGAGAAGAAATACGGCATCGTCGAGCAGGTGGTGAAGCATTTCGAGGCGGCGCAGAAGAAGGGCGACAAGGTCGCGGGCCAGCCGATCCGCGATCTCGTCACCGTCAACGGCGTGCGGGTCACCGTCGAGGACGGCACCTGGGGTCTCGTTCGCGCCTCCTCCAACAAGCCCGAGCTGGTGGTGGTGGTCGAGAGCCCGGCGTCGGAGGCGCGCATGCGCGAGATGTTCAAGGCGGTGGACGGCGTGCTGCGCACCCATCCCGAGGTCGGGGCCTACAACCAGACGATTTGAGAGATTTCTTCAAGTTCCATTGAACCTTGGGGCGGGTCCCGGCGACCAACCCCAACGATCCATGGAGTAACCTATGATTTCCAAGCAAAAGAAGCTTATTCAGGACACTTGGGCGCAGGTCGTACCGATTGCCGACCAGGCCGCCGCGATTTTCTACCAGCGCCTGTTCGAGATCGATCCGAGCACGCGGCCCCTGTTCAACACCACTGACATGACGCAGCAGCGCAAGAAGCTGCTGCAGATTCTCGGCGTTGCGGTTTCCAGCCTCGACAATCTCGGCGCGCTGTCGAAGACGGTCGAGGATCTCGGCCGCCGGCACGCGGGCTATGGCGTCAAGGACGCGCATTACGACTCGGTCGGCGTGGCCTTGCTCTGGACGCTGGAGCAGGGGCTGGGCAAGGCCTGGACGCCGGAAGCCGCCGCAGCCTGGAAAGAGGTTTATGGGATGCTTTCCAGCATCATGCGCAACGCCCAGCAGGCGGTGAGCACGAAGGTTGCGGCGTAGAGTGCGATCCCAAAAAAAAGCCTGCCCCGGACTTGATCCGAGGTGGGAACTGTCGTCACGGGCTAGAATCCCGCGGTCTATTTGCAGGAGCCCCGAGCGGGCTCTTTTGGTACCACTCGCAGCGAATCTGCTAAGCGAGCGGAATGTTCAAACGCCGGACTCTCTTTATCCTAGGCGCAGGGGCTAGCCATGAGGCTAGATTGCCTTGCGGTGATCAGCTCGCGTTGAGAATCAGCAGCAAGCTCGACATCGAATTCAACGGTTATGATATCTCCGGCCCTGGTGACGGCGAGCTATTCAGTCGTTTTGCCAGAACGCGCCAGCGAGAAATAAATCAGTTTTTTCAAGCCGCCCGACTCATTCGGGATGGCATCCACCTGTCCAATTCGATTGACGATTCGATTGACGATTTTCTCGACCTTCATCGCGACAATCCTAATTTGATACTGCTCGCGAAAGCGACCATCGCAAAATGTATCATCGAAGCCGAGCGCGACAGCCTGCTTTCATTCGATGACTCAAATGCGGACAACACAATTAACTTCACGAACCTTCACGCTACTTGGTTTGCGAAATTTATGAAGATGCTTGGAAAAAACGTTCCGCGCGACCAAGCCGCGTCGATCTTTGAAAATGTGTCATTTATCGTTTTCAACTACGACCGGTGCTTAGAGCATTTCTTGCATCACGCCGTACGCCGGCTCTACGGGTTCACGTATCAGGAAGCAGCCTCCATCTGCGATGAAGTCCAAATTGAACATCCGTACGGGCTTGTCGCCCCGCTTAGGATCGAATCAGGCTCAGGCACGCGCTTCGGCCAAACTGATAGAAACTGGATTGAACTTGCGAGTAATATTAAAACCTACACTGAACAAGTTCTCGATGGAGATATGCTCGAATCAATCCGCGCCCAAGTGGAAAGGGCTGAATGTATTGTGTTCCTCGGCTGTGCGTTCCATGAGCCGAACATGCTCATGCTCAGGCCCGCCGAAACGTTGAAGCCGGTACCCGTATTCAGCACGGGCTACGGAATATCTGACGATGATGCAGAAACCGTCGTTGGTGCAATCGGTTCCATCTTCAAAGGCTCTGAGCGAGGAATGGTCCGCTTTCGTAACAAACTCACTTGCGCCGGGCTCTTCGATAATTTCTCGCGAACTATCATTCGCTAGAAGCGTGTTCCCATGGGAGCGATACCGCCTGTCTCCGACGACTCTGGCGTGGTGGTCTGCCGCTTCCGCCATTCTATGATTTGCGTCACCGTGCGAGGAAACTCCGCAAGTTCCGCGTGAACATCTCCGGCTGATCCAGGTTGGAGATGTGGCCCGCGCCGGGCAGCATGACATATTGCGAGCCCGGCAATTCGTCCTGCATGACCTTCATGGCGGCGGCGTTGTGGCCGTCCTTCTCGCCGCACATCCACAGCACCGGGTTCTTCACCGTCGGCATCAGCGGCCGGAAATCGTGATCGCCGAGCGCGGCCGAGCCGCCGACGAAGCCGTTGACCGGCGTGGTCAGGATCATCTTGCGGATGATGTCCATGTGCGGCGGGTTGGCCTTGAGCGTCTCGGGCGGAAACCAGCGCTGCATGGTGGATTCGAGCAGCGCCGGCATGCCGTCCTTCTGCGCGACCGCGATGCGCTCCTCCCATTGCCGGTGCGTTTCCGGCGAGGAGCGGCCCGGGTTGTCGCAAAGCACCATGCGGTCGAACCGGTCGGGATGTTTCTGCACGAGTCCCATGCCGGTGGCGCAGCCCATCGACACGCCGCACCAGTGCGCGCGCTTGATGCCGAGCGCATCCATCAGCGCGATCACGTCGGCGCACAAAAGCTCGAAGGTGTAGCGGCCGGCCGGCGCCTCGGTCTGGCCGTGGCCGCGCTGGTCGTAGCGCAGCATGCGGAACGAATCGCTTAGCGCCGCGGCCTGCGGATCCCACATGTGCAGATTGGTCGCGAGCGAATTGGAGAAGATCAGCCAGGGCGCGCCGTCGGGGCCGCTGGTCTCGAAGTTGAACGCGATGCCGTTGGCCTCGACCTTCATTCCTTCACTTCCTCGAAGGTTTCGCGGAACGAATGCGCGGGATAGACGCCGAGGATCGTCAGCTCCTTGGAGAAGAACGACAGCTCCTCGAGCGCGAACACGAGTCCGCGGTCGTCGGGATGGCCTTCGACGTCGGCATAGAACTGCGTGGCGAAGAAATTGCCCTCGATCATGTAGCTTTCGAGCTTGGTCATGTTGATGCCATTGGTGGCGAAGCCGCCCATGGCCTTGTAGAGCGCGGCCGGCACGTTCTTCACCCGGAACACGAAGGTGGTGACGACCTTGCCCTTGCCGCGCGGCGCCCACCTTTTCTCGCGCGACAGCACGATGAAGCGCGTGGTGTTGTGCGCCTCGTCCTCGACGTCCCCGGCCAGGATGTCGAGGCCGTAGATATCGGCGGCGAGCCGGGTGGCGATGGCGGCGCAGCTCTTGTCGCCGCGCTCGGCGATTTCGCGCGCCGAACCCGCGGTGTCGGCGGCGACGATCGGCTTGATGCCGAGCTTGCGGATGATCTTGCGGCATTGGCCGAGCGCGTGAACGTGGCTCTCGACGGTCTTGATGTCGCCGAGCGTGGAGCCCTTCACGCCGAGCAACTGGTGCTTCACCGGCATGAAATGCTCGGCGACGATATGCAGCTTCGAGTTCGGCATCAGATGGTGGATATCGGCGACGCGTCCGGCTACCGAGTTCTCGATCGGGATCATGCCGAGGTCGGCCTCGCCCGAGGTGAGCGCGGCGAAGGCGTCCTCGAAAGTTGCACAGGGCACGGCGTCGGCGTCCGGATAGGCCTCGATGATGGCGAGATGCGAATTCGCCCCCGGTTCGCCTTGAAACGCGATTCTTTTTTTGCTCATGGTTCGATACTACGAGGCCGTAACCTGCCCCACTCCCGGTCGAGTGTTGCCGGACGTTATACTGATGTTCCGCGGCCGGTGCTGGATTTTATCGCAGCATAGACCGCGCCGTCTCCAGATCCTCCGGCGTATCGACGCCCAGCGGCACCGTATCGACGATCGTCACGTCGATGCGCATGCCGGCCTCTAGTGCGCGAAGCTGCTCCAGGCGCTCGCGCCGTTCGAGCGGCGAGGGCGGCAGCTTCACGAACCGCTCCAGCGCCGCACGGCGATAGGCGTAGAGCCCGATGTGATGATAGAGCGGCCCGTCGCCCGACGGCGCTGTGGCGCGGGTGAAGTAGAGCGCGCGCATCCGCCCGGGCGAAATTGCCGAACCCACCACCTTGACCACGTTGGGGTTGGTCCTCTCCTGCGGCATTTTGATCTCGGCGGCCAGCGTCGCGATATCGACCGCGGGATCCTGGAGCGGGGCCAGCGCCGCGGCGATAGCGGCGGGCGCCAGCGTCGGCAGGTCGCCCTGCACGTTGACGACGATCCGGACGCGGGCTTGCGGATCGACCACGCCGAGCGCTTCGAAGATGCGGTCGGAGCCGGACGGGTGATCGGCACGCGTCATCAGCGCCCGTCCGCCGGCCTTTTCCACAGCCGTGGCGATCGCCTCGTCGTCGGTGGCGATCACGACCGGGCCCACCTTGGCCGCCTCCGCGCGCCGGAGCACCTGCACGATCATCGGCAGGCCCGCGATATCGGCCAGCGGCTTGCCGGGCAGCCGGGTCGAGGCCATGCGGGCGGGGATCAGGATGAGGACGTCGTCCGTCATTGTTGGCGCGTTATACGGGTTGCCAGAGGCAAGGAAAACCGGGTATTTGTGCGCCGCCGCAGGGGTTCCTGCGGGCCACCCGCCGCTGCCTCCTTCAGCAAGAGCCGATCCGCGATGGATTCCTTCGAACTCAATAAGGTCATGGGTGCGGTTCTCGGCACCTGTCTCTTCCTCCTGTCGCTCAATATCGCCGCGGGCGCGATATTCGCCACGCATCCGCCGACGAAGCCGGGCTACGAGATCGCGGTCCAGGAGCAGGCCGGCCCCGGCAAGCCGGGGGAAGCGGCGCCTGCCGACGATCCCCTGCCGGTGCGGTTTGCCAGCGCCGACATGGGACGCGGCGAGAATTCTGCGAAGAAATGCGTGGCCTGCCACACCTTCGGCAAGGGCGAGCCGAACCGCGTCGGGCCCAATCTCTATGGGATCGTCGGTCGCGCCAAGGCGTCGGAGGCGGGCTTCAACTATTCCGCGGCGATGAAGGGCCAGAAGGGCAACTGGACGCCCGAAGACCTCGACGTCTATTTGGCCAATCCCAAGGCCATGGTGCCCGGCACCAGCATGACCTTCGCCGGCATCCCGCGCGGCAAGGAACGCGCGGACCTCATCACCTACCTCAACAGCAAATCCGACAAGCCGGCGGACCTGCCCAAGCAGCAGGCGGCGGTGGGTGGGGCGCCCAAGGCGCAGTGACCTGACTCATGGTCATACGGCGGTAATCCTGCCGTTACCCCGGCCCACATAGAATTGATGCCGGATGGAGCCGCCGCCACTGTGACGGTTCACCGAAAAACCGACATAATCGGTTGACCATCGTGGCCTGTCGAACGCCGCCCGGAGCATCGCATGCGCCTGAACCGCCGAGCCCTCCTGCAGAACGGCGCCGCGGTGTTTGCTGCGCCCGCGGTGGGCGGACTGCACGGGCTGGTGCGCCCGCCCGTCGCGCAGGCGCAGGGTGCCGCGCAGACGCGCGCCTGGAAGCACGGCCTGTCGCTGTTCGGCGACCTGAAATATCCGGACGGCTTCAAGCAGTTCGATTACGTCAACGCGAATGCTCCGAAGGCCGGCGCCGCGCGCATGATGGCGTTCGGCACCTTCGACAACTTCAACATGGTGGTGGCTGGCGTGAAGGGTTCGCTCGCCGCTGGCATCGACCTAGTTTACGACACGCTGATGGTGGCTGCGCTCGACGAGGTCTCCACCGAGTACGGGCTTCTGGCCGAGGCGGTCAGCCATCCGGAGGATCATTCCTCCGTCACCTATCGCCTGCGCGCCAACGCCCGATGGCACGACGGCAAGCCGGTAACCGTTGAGGACGTGATCTTCTCGCTCGACGCGTTCAAGAAGAACCATCCGCAGTGGTCGGCCTACTACAGCCATGTGACGAAAGCCGAAAAGACCGGCGAGCGCGAAGTCACCTTCACATTCGACGGCGCCGGCAATCGCGAGCTGCCGCAGATCGTCGGCCAGCTTACCGTGCTGCCCAAGCACTGGTGGGAGGGCACCGACAAGGCCGGCAACAAGCGCGACGTCGCCGCGACCACGCTCGAGCCGCCGATGGGTTGCGGCGCCTACCGGCTGAAGGAATTCGTGCCGGGCCGCACCATCGTTTTCGAGCGCGTCGCTGACTATTGGGGCAAGGACATCCCGGTCAACGTCGGCCGCGACAATTTCAACGAGCAGCGTTTCGAATATTTCCGCGACGCCACCGTGGCGATCGAGGCGTTCAAGGCCGACGCGATCGACTGGCGCACCGAGAACAGCGCCAAGAACTGGGCCACGGCGTATGATTTCCCAGCGGTGAAGGACAAGCGCGTGGTGCTGGAGGAATTCGCGATCAACTCCTCCGGCGGTTTGCAGAGCTTTGCCTTCAACATCCGCCGGGCGAAATTCGCCGATCCCCGCGTGCGCCGCGCCTTCAACTTCGCGCTCAACTTCGAGGAGTTGAACAAGCAGATCTTCTTCGGCCAGTACAAGCGCGTGAAGAGCTACTTCGAGGGCCTGGAGCTCGCGTCGAGCGGACTGCCCGAGGGCGCCGAGCTGGCGATCCTGGAGACGGTGCGCGACAAGGTGCCGCCCGAGGTTTTCACCACGGTCTACACCAATCCGGTGAACGACAGCTCGGACGCGGTGCGCAACAATCTGCGCGAGGCGACGCGGCTGATGCGCGAGGCCGGCTACGAGGTCCGCGACCGGCGGCTGGTCAATGCCAGGACCGGCGAGCCGTTCAATATCGAGGTGCTGATCGACCGGCCGGAATGGGAGCGCATCGTGCTGCCCTACAAGCCTTCGCTGGAGCGCCTCGGCATCCAGATGACGCTCCGCATCGTCGATGACGCGCAATACGAGAACCGGCTGCGGCAATGGGACTACGACATCGTGGTGGCCACCTGGGGCCAGTCGCTGTCGCCCGGCAACGAGCAGCGCGGCTACTGGAGCTCCAAGGCCGCCGATCAGCCGGGTTCGCGCAACCTGGTCGGCATCAAGAATTCGGCGGTGGACGCGCTGATCGAGCGGCTGATCTTCGCCACCAACCGCGCCGATCTGGTGGCTGCGACCAGGGCGCTCGACCGCGTCCTGCTGTGGAATTTCTACGTCGTGCCGCAGTGGACCTATGGCAAGGTTCGCAGCGCGCGCTGGGATCGTTTCGGCCGGCCCGACCCGCTGCCGAAATATGGATTTTCGGGATTCCCCACGGTGTGGTGGTGGGACGCGGGCAAGGCGGCAAAGGCGGGATCGCGCTCGTGATCGGATTGTCGCGCCGCGAGCTTCTCGGCATCGGCGCCGGCGCCCTTGCCACCGGCGCGATCGGATTCGAAGCCGTGGCGCAGCCGGCGGAAGACGCCGAGCGGCACGGCATGTCCTCGTTCGGCGACCTGAAATATCCGGCCGGTTTTCCGCATTTCGACTACGTCGATCCCAAGGCCCCCAAGGGCGGCGTGTTCTCCCAGGTAGGGCCGGGCACGATCTACAATCAGAACTCGCTGACCTTCAATTCGCTCAACAGCTACATCCTGCGCGGCGACGCGGCGCAGGGCATGGAGCGCACCTTTGCGACACTGATGGCGCGGGCGGAGGACGAGCCGGACGCGATGTACGGGCTCGCCGCGCGCGGGGTGCGCATTTCCGCCGACGGGCTGACCTATCGCTTCGCGCTCCGGCCGGAGGCCCGCTTCCATGACGGCACCCCGCTGACCGCGCATGACGTCGCGTTTTCGCTGACGACATTGAAGGAGCACGGGCATCCGAATATCTCCCAACTCCTGCGCGATTTTGCCGGCTGCGAGGCGCCCGACGATGCGACATTGATCGTGCGCTTCGCGGAAAAACGCGCCCGCGACGTGCCGCTGTTCGTCGCCGGCCTGCCGATCTTCTCGCGCGCCTATTACGGCAAGCGCCCGTTCGACGAATCGACGCTCGACATCCCGCTGGGCAGCGGCCCCTACCAGGTCGGGCGCTTCGAGGCCGGGCGCTACATCGAATACCGGCGCGTGGCCGGCTGGTGGGGCGCCGATCTGCCGGTCGCCCGCGGCAGGAACAACTTCGACACCCTGCGCTACGAGTATTACCGCGACCGCGACGTCGGCTTCGAGGGCTTCACCGCCAAGAGCTATCTGTTCCGCGAGGAGTTCACCTCGCGCATCTGGGCGACGCGCTACGACTTTCCCGCGGTCAAGGACGGCCGCGTCAAGCGCGACGTGATCGCCGACGACACGCCGTCGGGCGCGCAGGGCTGGTTCATCAACACACGGCGGGCGAAGTTCCAGAATCCGAAGCTGCGCGAGGCGCTGGTCTGGGCCTTCGACTTCGAATGGACCAACAAGAGCATCATGTATGGTTCATATGAGCGCACCCATTCGGTGTTTCAGAACTCCGACATGATGGCCAGCGGCAAGCCCGGCGCCGAGGAGCTGGCGCTGCTCGAACCGTTCCGCGGCAAGGTCTCCGATGAGGTGTTCGGCGAGCCGTTCGTGCCGGCCAGGTCCGACGGCTCCGGCCAGGACCGCGTGCAGTTGCGGCGCGCCTCGCAGCTTCTGCAGGAGGCGGGCTATCCGATCAAGGACGGCAAGCGCTTCACGCCGCAAGGCGAGCGGTTCGGGCTGGAGTTCCTGATCGACACGCCGTCGTTCCAGGCCCACCACATGCCCTACATCAAGAACCTCGCAACCCTCGGCATCGATGCCAAGCTTCGCATCATCGACGCGGTGCAGATGCAGCAGCGCCTCAAGGATTTCGATTTCGACCTCACCATCCAGCGTTTCGGCTTTTCGGCGACGCCGGGCGATTCGCTCCGCACCTACTTCTCCTCGCAGTCGGCCGCGGTGAAGGGCTCGCAGAATCTCGCCGGCATCGCCGATCCGGCAATCGACGCCCTGATCAACCGCGTCATCGCCGCGAATTCGCGGGCCGAACTGGCCGTCGCCTGCCGCTCGCTGGACCGGCTGATCCGCGCCGGGCGCTACTGGATTCCGCACTGGTACAAAGCGTCGCACTGGATCGCGTATTGGGATACGTTCGGCCGGCCGCCAGCCAAGCCGCGCTATGCTCGGGGCGTGCCGGAAATGTGGTGGCACGACCCCAGCAAGGCGTCCAAGATAGAAGCCCCCGGGTAGTGCATGATCCTGAAAATCAGGAACCGGTATTCGGGTAGGGTTACACCCCAATCGCTCTAGGATCATCTCAAAGTCATGTCCGCCTATATCATCCGCCGCCTGCTGTTCATGATCCCGACCCTGCTCGGCATCATGCTGGTCTCTTTCGTGGTGGTGCAGTTCGCGCCCGGCGGGCCGGTGGAGCGCGTGATCGCGCAGATCTCCGGCTCCGACACCGGCGCAAGCTCGCGCATCCCCGGTTCCGGCCAGGGCGGCGACTTCGGCGGGCGCGGCGCGCAGGGCGGCTCGGCGGTCGACGCCACCTCGTCCAAGTACCGCGGCGCTCAGGGCCTCGATCCTGAATTCATCAAGAAGCTGGAGGTCCAGTTCGGCTTCGACAAGCCGGCCCACGAGCGCTTCTTCCTGATGCTGAAGAATTTCATCGTCTTCGATTTCGGCAAGAGCTACTTCCGCGACACCAGCGTGATGCATCTCGTCAAGGAGAAGCTGCCGGTGTCGATGTCGCTCGGCATCTGGATGACGCTGCTGACCTACCTCATCTCGATTCCGCTGGGCATTCGGAAGGCCGTGTCCGACGGCTCGCGATTCGACGTCTGGACCTCGGGCGTCATCATCATCGGCTACGCGATCCCCGGCTTCCTGATCGCGATCTTCCTCATTATCCTGTTTGCCGGCGGCTCCTACTGGGACGTATTCCCGCTGCGCGGGCTCACGTCGGACAACTGGTCGTCGCTCTCCTGGTGGCAGAAGATCCTCGATTATGCCTGGCATCTGACGCTGCCGATCATCGCCATGATGCTGAGCTCGTTCGCCACCATGACGCTCTTGACCAAGAACTCGTTCCTCGACGAGATCAAGAAGCAGTACGTGCTCACCGCGCGGGCCAAGGGCTGTGCGCCGCGGCAGATTCTCTACGGCCACATTTTCCGCAACGCGATGCTGATCGTCATCGCCGGGTTCCCCAGCGCCTTCGTGCACGCGTTCTTCTCGGGCTCGCTGCTGATCGAGACGATCTTCTCGCTCGACGGGCTGGGCCTGCTGGGATTCGAAAGCGTGCTCAACCGCGACTACCCGGTGGTGTTCGCCACGCTCTATATCTTCGCGCTGATCGGCCTTGTGGTGAACCTGATCTCGGACCTCACCTACACCTGGATCGATCCGCGAATCGACTTCGAGACGCGGGAGGTCTGATATGGACGCCCGCGTCACGGAAAACGCCCCGACGCCCGAGCCGAACGCTCCGGTTATCGCCGCGCCCGCCCCGAAGACGGGGCTGCTCACGCTGTCGCCGCTCAACCGCCGGCGCTGGGAGAATTTCACCCGCAACCGCCGCGGCTACTGGGCGATGTGGGTGTTCCTGGTGCTGTTCCTGGTTTCGCTGTTCGCGGAATTCATCGCCAATGACAAGCCGTTCCTGATCATGATGGAAGGCAAGGTCTATTTCCCGGCGGTGGTGACCTATCCGGAGACGAAATTCGGCGGCGACTTCGAGACCGCGGCGGACTACCGCGATCCCTTCCTGCAGGAGCTGATCGCGAAGAAGGGCGGCACCATGATCTGGCCGCCGATCCGCTATCGCTACGACTCGCACAATCTCGATCTGCCGACGCCCGCGCCGTCGCCGCCGACCTGGCAACTGACCGAGGAGCAGTGCAAGCCGGTGGTCGAGAAGAAGAAACTCTCCGGCTGCCGCGACCTAGAATACAACTGGCTCGGCACCGACGACCAGGGCCGCGACGTGGTGGCGCGGCTGATCTACGGCTTCCGCATCTCGGTGTGGTTCGGGCTGATCCTGACGATCATCTCGTCGATCGTCGGCGTAGCGGCGGGCGCGGTGCAGGGCTATTTCGGCGGCTGGACCGACCTGTTGTTCCAGCGGGTCATCGAGATCTGGACCTCGGTGCCATCGCTCTACCTGCTGCTGATCATCTCCTCGGTGCTGGTGCCGGGATTCTTCGTGCTGCTCGGAATCCTGCTGCTGTTCTCCTGGGTGTCGCTCGTGGGTCTGGTTCGCGCCGAGTTCCTGCGCGGCCGCAACTTCGAATACATCCAGGCCGCGCGCGCGCTCGGCGTGTCGAACAGCACCATCATGTTCCGGCATCTCTTACCGAACGCGATGGTCGCGACCATGACATTCCTGCCGTTCATCCTGTCGTCCTCGGTGATGACGCTGACCGCGCTCGACTTCCTGGGATTCGGCCTACCGCCGGGCTCGCCCTCGCTCGGCGAGTTGCTGTCGCAGGGCAAGACCAACATCCAGGCGCCGTGGCTCGGGCTCGCCGGCTTCTTCTCGGTCGCGACCATGCTGTCGCTCCTGATCTTCATCGGCGAGGCGGTGCGCGACGCCTTCGACCCGCGCAAGACGTTCCGGTAACCGCATGGACATGACCACCGAACCCCTACTCACCGTCAAAGACCTCTCGATCGCCTTCGGCGCGGGCGAGCGCGAGGTGCTGGCGGTCGACCGCATCTCGTTCAGCATCAGGAAGGGCGAGACGCTCGCCTTGGTGGGGGAGTCCGGATCGGGCAAGTCGGCGACCGCGCTGTCGATCATGAAGCTTCTGCCCTATCCGGCGGCGAGCCATCCGTCCGGCCAGGTGATGTTCAAGGGCCAGGATCTGCTCAGTCTGCCCGAGCGCAAGATCAGGGAGATTCGCGGCGCCGACATCACCATCATCTTCCAGGAGCCGATGACCTCGCTCAATCCGCTGCACACCATCGAGCGGCAGATCGGCGAAATCCTGCTGCTGCATCGCGGGCTGACCGGGGCGCCGGCGCGCGCGCGAGTGCTCGAACTGTTGGCGCAGGTCGGCATCCCCAATCCGGAGACGCGGCTGCAGAGCTATCCGCACCAGATGTCCGGCGGCCAGCGCCAGCGCGTGATGATCGCCATGGCGCTTGCGAACGAGCCGGACCTGCTCATCGCCGACGAGCCGACGACCGCGCTGGACGTCACCGTCCAGGCGCAAATCCTCAAGCTTCTCAAGGAGTTGCAGGGCCGCCTCGGCATGGCCATGCTGTTCATCACCCACGACCTCGGCATCGTCCGCAAGATCGCCGACCGGGTCTGCGTGATGAAGGACGGCAAGATCGTCGAGGAAAATGCCGTCGCCGACATCTTCAAGTCGCCGCAGCATCCCTACACCAAGGCGTTGCTCGCCGCCGAGCCGCACCCGCACGCCCTGCAGCCCAACCCCACCGGCGAAATCGTCCTGAAGACCGATGACCTTAAGGTCTGGTTTCCGATCAAGCGCGGCATCACGCGCAAGACCGTCGGTCACATCAAGGCGGTCGACGGCGTCAGCGTCGAGGTGCGCAAGGGCGAGACGCTCGGCGTGGTCGGCGAATCGGGCTCCGGCAAGACCACGCTCGGCCTCGCCATCCTGCGGCTCATCTCCTCGGACGGCCCGATCGTGTTCATGGGCAATCCGCTGCAGGGCCTGCGCTTCAAGGAAATGCGCCCGCACCGCCGCAACATGCAGATCGTGTTCCAGGACCCCTACGGCTCGCTGTCGCCGCGCATGTCGGTGTCCGACATCATCCAGGAGGGCATGTGGATTCACATGCCGCATATTCCGCGGCACGAATGCGAGAAGCACGTCGTCAAGGCGCTGGAGGATGTCGGCCTCGATCCCGAGACGCGATTCCGCTACCCCCACGAGTTCTCCGGCGGCCAGCGCCAGCGCATCGCGGTGGCGCGCGCCATCGTGCTGGAGCCGACCTTCGTCGTGCTCGACGAGCCGACCAGCGCGCTCGACATGCTGATCCAGGCGCAGATGGTCGATCTCTTGTGCGCGCTGCAGAAGCGGCATGACTTGACCTACATGTTCATCTCCCACGACCTGCGGGTGGTGGCGGCGATGTCGTCGAGCCTGATGGTGATGAAAGAGGGCAAGGTGGTGGAGACCGGGCCCGCGGCGGAAATATTCAAGTCGCCGAAGACTGCCTACACCCGCGCCCTGTTCGCCGCGGCCTTCAATCTCGAAGCCTCGCCCGAGGCCGCGGTCGCGCAATAGACCGAAAAGATGGCTGATCGCGAACTTTCCGATTCTGCGGTCGAGATCGAGCTGAGCGCGCCGGAAAATCGCGGCGGCGGCATCTATCGTTATGAACGCTATCGCGTGAAGCTGGACGGCGAGGCGTTCGAGCGCGATGCCGTGCGCATCGGGCGCGTCGTGGTGATCCTGGCCGT
>CAMAWG010000104.1 GCA_945861855.1 Rhodoplanes serenus | reverse complement strand
GCTGCGCCGAAGCGGCGCAGCCACGCCGCCGGTTTCAATCAGGACAGCGGATCGGCGGACATCGGCGACATGCCGGTTACGCTCTTGCGAACCGCTTCCAACTCGTTCTTGGGAAGAGTCACCAAACCCTTCTTGGCGAGATAGCCGCTCTCACCGAGAGCCCTCGGCGATACATACTCGGCGACGAACTTGTCGATGCCGGGGACGACGCCGACGTGCGCCTTCTTGACGTAGACGTACATGCGGCGGGCGCCCGGATACTTGCCGGAGGTGATGTTCTCGAACTCAGGAGCGACGCCGTCGAGCGGCACGCCGCGCAGTTTCGCGGCGTTCTCCTCGAGGAAGGAGTAGCCGAACACGCCGAAGGCATTCTTGTTGGTCTCGAGCTTGGCGACGATCACGTTGTCGTTCTCGCCGGCCTCGACATAGGCGCCGTCCTCGCGCAGCGTCTTCCAAACCTTGTCGAACGCCTTGCTGTCGGACTTCTTCAGCGCCGCCAAGGCCGGGATTTGCTCGGCGCCCTTTTCCAGCAGCAGTTCGTGGAACGAGTCGCGGGTGCCAGAGGTCGGCGGCGGGCCGAGAATCTCGATCTTAATGTTCGGCAGCGACTTGTCGATGTCCGACCAGTTCTTATTCGGATTGGCGACGAGCTTTCCGTCGGCGCCCGGAACTTCCTTCGCCACCGCAAGCAGAAGCTGGGCGAGGGTGATTTTGAGCGGCGTGCCCTGCTTGGACTGGGCGACGGTCAGACCGTCAAAGCCGACATTGATTTCGACGACGTCCTTGACGCCGTTCTTCTGGCAGTCCGCGAACTCGCCCTTCTTCATCCGGCGCGAAGCATTGGTCGCGTCGGGATGCTGGACGCCGACGCCGGCGCAGAACAGCTTCATGCCGCCGCCTGTGCCGGTCGACTCGACCACCGGGGTCTTGATGCCGGCCGTCTTGCCGACCTGCTCGGCGACCGCGGTGGTGAACGGATAGACGGTGGACGAGCCGACGATGCGGATCTGGTCGCGCGCGCTGGCCTGACCGGCCACGAGGGTGCCGGCGGTGACGAGCGCGAGTGCGCTGGTGAGGGTGTAAATCTTCATGGGTTCTCTCCTGTCATGTCATGACCAAAGGCTCATCCTTTGCGGGTCCGCGACCCACAAGCAGGCGCCTTCGGGTGGTCTCGTTCGATTGCAGATGGTCTTGACGCAGCACCTGAAACTTGGCCGGCAAGTGTTTTGTGAAGCGTGCCGATCCGAAGCCCAGGCGACGTTTAACCATCCCATGTCATCGTTGTATGATGGTTCAGTGACAACGGCATGACAGGCCAAGGCATTGATATTAAAGTCGACTTCTACCTCGGCGGCGCGGCAAGCGGCAGCCGCGCGGTAAACGTCGCGCCCTCGCCCAGCCTGCTGTCGATGGTCAGCCGGCCCTGGTGGCGGTTGAGGATGTGCTTGACCAGCGCGAGGCCCAATCCGGTGCCGCCCTGGGCGCGGCTCTCGCCCACGTCGGCGCGGTAGAACCGCTCGGTCAGCCGCGGCAGATGCTCGGCGGAGATGCCCGGCCCGTGGTCGCGCACCGAGACGCGCGCCTCGCCCTTGCCGTCGCTCGTGGCGACGGGCGCGATCGCGATCTCGACGCGCTTGCCGCTGGCGCCGTACTTCAACCCGTTCTCAACCAAATTTTCGAACAGGCGGATGAGTTCGTCGCGGTCGCCCAGCACCATCAGCGGCTCGGCCGGCGCCGCGACCTCGATCGCGACCTCGCGGTCGCGCGCCAGGGTCTGCAGCCCGTCAACGACCTGTCGCACGATCGCAACCAGATCGACCGGCGTGTCGGGCCGCTGATGCGCGCGCAGTTCGATGCGCGACAATGACAGAAGATCGTCGATCAGCCGCGCCATGCGCCAGGCCTGCGCCTGCATGATGCCGAGGAAACGCTCGCGCGCCGCCGGATCGTCTCGCGCCGGGCCCTGCAGGGTTTCGATGAAGCCGGTCAGCGCCGCGAGCGGCGTGCGCAATTCATGGCTCACGTTGGCGACGAAGTCGGCGCGCATCTCCTCGACCTGCCGGATCGGCGTGAGATCGTGCACGGTGATGACCAGGACACCGGCACGTCCGGGGCCAGCGAGCGCGACCGGCGACACGAAGGCCTCAGAAAACCGCGACGCGGGCAGCCGCGAGGAGAACTCGATGCGCTGCGCCCGGCCAGTGAGGCCCGCGGCGCGGATCGCCTCAACCAGTTCGGGCATGCGCAGCGCGATCGAGGCGGGCTCCCCCCGGCGCAGCGCCGGCGCCAGCGAAGCGGCCTCGGCGTTGAAGGCGATGACGCGGCCGTCCTGGTCCAGCACCACGACCGGATCGGGCATGCCCATGATCGCGGCATCGAGAAGGACCGTGTCCGACGGATTGCGGGCAGGATCGTTGGCGGGCCGGGCCGCGAGCGCGGCGTGCGGGTCCTCCTCGCGCGATCCGAGGATGCGGCTCAGCCGGCCGATCCAGCCCGGGCCTGCGCCGCCGTCATCCATCGCCGCCACTGCGCCGCCCCATCATGTGCAGCATGAACTCGCGAATGCCGAGGACCGCGAGCGCCATCGCGAACGGCGTGATGTAATAGAGCAGCCGGAAGATCAAGAGGCCCGCGAGCAGTTCCTCGGCGTCGTACTCCCACAGCGCGATCAGCATGGCGGCGTCGAACACGCCGAGCCCGCCCGGCGAGTGGCTGGCGAAGCCGAGCAGGGTCGCGGTGATGAAGATCACAGCGACATCGACGAACTGCATATGCGGCTCGTTCGGCACCAGCACGTACATCGCCGCCGCGCAAAAGCTCAGGTCGACGATGCCGATGACGATCTGCAGCAGCGTCAGCGGACCGTTCGGAAGCTGCACCTGCCAGTTCTGCCGCCCGATGATGCGCGGCGTGCGCCACACCCAGGCGACGTAGCCGGCCAGCACGACGAGCGCCGCGATGCCGAGCCCGCGGTTGAGCCACAGCGGAAGCTGGTCGATGTGGGAGGCCGCTTCCGGATGATAGGCGAAGCCGAAGCCCAGCACGGTGATATTTCCGAGCCAGAAGGTGAGACCGGCGATGAAGCAGATCTTGGCGACTTCGATGGCGTCGATGCCCCAGGCCGAATAGACGCGGTAGCGCACCGCGCCGCCGGTGAAGACGCTGGCGCCGACGTTGTGCCCGACCGAATAGGAGGTGAACCCCGCGAGTGCCGCCACCCGGTAGGGCACGTCCTTGCGGCCGATCGTGCGCAGCGCGAACAGGTCGTAGAAGGTGAGCGTGAAATAGCCGGCGGCGACGAACAGAGCGGAGATGAGGACGTCGCGGTATTCGACCGTCGCCATCGCGGTCAGCACCTTGCTGACATTGATATTGTGCAGCTTGCGGTAGAGCACCACCGCGGCGACGGCGATGATGATGACGCTCAGCGCAATGCCCAGCCGGTGCAGCCCGATCTTTTGTTCAAAGAAACGTCCAACCGCACGCAGCCAAGTCATTCAGTGCCCCAGATCGACGCTGGCTGGTGAGTTACCAGAACTTGCCTGCGGACGCGAGGGTTCCAGGAGAGCCTGACCACACCGTTACTGACGCAGGCAGAACCGGCTATTGTCCCCTGTAATAACGGGGACTGTCCGATGCCGCCGCTGACGATCGCGCTGGGGAACTACGGGCTGACAAAGCCTATGAAACAGGCAGGCGCCGATCTTGGGCGGCTCGACCTGAAATTCGTCGACGTCGAACAGATCGTCCCGATGATGCGCCGGATGTGCCGCGGGCTCGAATTCGACATCTGTGAGATGGCGTTCACGACCTATATCTGCGCCCGGGCGGCGGGCCTGCCGTTCACCGCCATTCCGGTGTTTGTGACGCGGAATTTTCATCACTGGGCGATCTTCTACAACGAGAAATCAGGCATCCGGACGCCGAAGGACCTGGAGGGCCGCAAGGTCGGGGTCAACCGCGGCTACACGGTTACCACCGGGCTGTGGGCGCGCGGCATCCTGCAGAGCGAATACGGCGTGGACCTGGACAAGATCACCTGGGTGCCAACCGACGATGAACACGTGACGGGATTCGTCTATCCCGCGAACGTGGACACCGGTTTTCGCGGCGAACCGATGAAGGAGCTTCTGCTCTCCGGGGTGGTCGATGCAGCGCTGGGCGAGGTCGGCGTCGAGGCGCCGGAGATAAAGCCGCTCATCCCCGACGCGGGCAACGCCGCGTTCGACTATTTCCGCAGGACCGGCATCTATCCGATCAATCACGGGCTGGTCGTCAAGGATTCGGTGCTGAAGGAGATGCCCTGGGTCGCCAGCGAACTTTACCGCACGTTCGAGGCGTCCAAGACGGAATATTTGAAGGATCTGGAAGGCGGCGGCGAGACGTCGTGGGACAAGGCCGCGGTGGTCAACGCCCAGGTGGTCGGCGACCCGTTCCCGTTCGGTATCGAGAAGAACCGCAAGGCCTTGGAAGCGATGACCCAATTCGCGGTGGACCAGAAGATGGTGCCGCGAAAGTTTGCGGTCGAAGAGCTGTTCGCCCCGGTCCACTGAGCCCTCCACGTCATTTCGGGGCGCACCGGAATGACCGTGGAGAAGCTTCGGCCAAATTGACAGACGTCTGACGATCTGGGAGGATTGCCGCCGCCGCGCCTGCGCCAATGCCGTGCGGCACCATATAAAATTTCAGGGATGGAGAACGCCGATGGCCGAGCTGAAAAAAGTCAAAGCCTCGATGATGAACGCGGTGCACGACCTGCCGCTGCTGGTCGCGCGCGACGAAGGCTTCTTCCGCGACGAGGGGCTCGACGTCGATATCCTGGTCACGCCGGGCAGCGGCCAGCACAACTCCGACGATCGGGCGCTGAAGGACGACATCTTCAAGCGCGGCCTGGAGGCGACCTACGACCAGGGCCAGTGCGACCAGTTCCGCATGTGCGAATGGGGCATCATGAAGCGCGCGGTGGAGACGATCCAGGAGAAGAGCCTGCGTCCCGCCAAGATCGTGGCGCTCGGCTCGGCGATGTCGAGCTTCGCCATCGTGGTCGACCCGCGGTCCGGCATCTACGAGCCGGAGCAGCTCAAGAACGTGCCGATCGCGGTGAGCCAGTACAACGGCTCGCACTTCACCATGCTCAAGATGATGGAAGGCTTCATCAAGCGCGACGAGATCAAGATCACCAACGCCGGCACGCACCGCCAGCGGATGGAGGCGGTGATGTCCGGCAAGGTGAAGGCCGCAAGCCTGCAGGAGCCGTGGATCAGCGTTGCCGAGGCGCAGGGCGGCCGCGTCATCATCGAGTCGCACTCGACCCGCAGCGAAGCGGCCGGCGACGAGATGGACGGACCGACGCTTGCCAAGATGTTCCGCGCCGAGGCGCGCGCCGCCGAGGCGATCCAGAACAACCCGGAGAAGTTCGCGCATTACATCGTAGAAGAGGCCGGCGGCCTGATCGGGCTGAAGGACTTGAAGCTGTCGCGCATCCTCAACGCGCCGCCGGTGCCCTACACTCGCGAGCGTTTCGACGATAACTACAACTGGACGCTCGGGTGGGGCCTCGTTCCGCCCGGCGCCACCTACGAGAACACCGTGGACAACCGCGCCTGGCAGTAGGCTCAGCGTTATCTGTCGCAGCGGCGCCGATGGAATGTCGGCGCCGTTTGCATTTCCGGATGCTGTCCGCGTATGGGAAGGCATGGTTTCGCCCAAACAACCCCTCGACGCGCTCTACCGCCGGCCGGGCTTCATGATCCGCCGCGCGCATCAGATTTCGGTGTCGCTGTTCCTGGAGGAAACCGGCGCCCTCGGCATCACCAACCGGCAGTACGGCATCATGCTCGTGCTGCGGCATCAGCCCGGCATCGACCAGATCACGGTCGCCAAGCTTCTGGGGCTCGACCGCTCCACCACCGGCATGGTGCTGACCAAGCTGGAGGACGCGGGCCTGGTAGGCCGCGTGGTCGGCGCGAACGACCGAAGGAAGCGGAGCCTCAAGCTGACGCCGGCCGGCGAGCGGATGCTCAAGCGGCTCGCGGAGCCCGCGCGGCGGGCGCAGGAGCGCGTGCTGTCGGCATTTTCGCCGCGGGAGCGAAAGACCTTCCTCGATCTGCTGGACAAGTTTGCACGCGCGTTCAACGACACGACAAGAGTGCCGCAAGTGGCGCAACTTCCCAAGGGCAAGAGCCGCGCGAAAACGTCCTAGCTGATGTGACTGTTGTGATTCTGCAGATACCAATCCGCGATCTCTTCGCGGGTGGCCCACCACACGCCGTCGAATTTTTTCGCATATTCCAAAAACTCGCGGATCGCGCGGGCGCGGAACGCCCGGCCGATGATGTGCGGGTGCAGGCCGATGCTCATCATCCGGCCGCTCTTCTCGCCCGCGCGGTAGAGCTCGTCGAACTCGTCCTTCCAGAGCTCGAAGGCCCCGGTCGCCGTGAGATTGCGCCGCAGGAACATGCCGATGTCGTTGGCCTCCTGCGTATAGGGCGTCGAGACGAGCGGCCCGTGCGCCGTTTTGATGAGATATGGCTGCTCGTCGTTCATGTAGTCGCAGTGATAGGTGAGGCCCAGTTCCTTGCAGATGTCAGAGGTGTTCACCGTGCAGCGGAGCGACGACGACAGCCAGCCCTTCGGCCGCTTGCCCGTGGTCTTCTCTATGGCGTCGAGCACGCCCTTGATGACCTCGCGCTCCTTGGCGCGGTCGTCGCGGTAGTTGATCATGAACTCGGTCTGGATGTGGTTGTGCGCGATCAGCTCGAAGCCGCGCTCCGCCGCCGCCGTGACGATCTGCGGATGCCGTTCGCACAGGATGCCGTTGACGGTGCAGCTTGCCGGCACCTTCGCTTCGTCGAAGATGTCGTAGATCCGCCAGACGCCGACGCGGTGGCCGTACTCGCGCCAGGAGTGATTGTTGAAGTCCGGGATGCGCGCGGGCAGGAGCCGCTCGTTGATCGACGGGCCGCCGGGAAAATAAGGCCCGTCATGGTCCTGGGTCAGTCCCCAATATTCCAGATTGAGCGTGACCATCAACGCCAGCCGCTTGCCGTTCGGCCATTTCAGCGGCTTTCGCTCCGGCATCGGCACGAAGTCGTAGAGCATTCCGGTATCTTGCATAGGGATTCCCCACCTGTGTCCCGGGTCTGCAGCGCGAAGCGATGCGCTGCAGACCCGGGACCGTTACAAATTTGGAGTTTGGCAAGGTCCCGGATCTGCGGCGCACCGCTACGCTACGCTCCGCGCTGCACCGCGTCCGGGACACAGAACTCTACTTCTTCAGCCCCTTCTCTTCCACAAACGTAGTCCAGCGCTTGACCTCGCCCGCGATGTATTTCGTCAACCCGGCTGAATCGGCGTCCATCGACAACAGCGCGCTCTTCTCGAACATCTGCTTCGTTTCCGGCGCCGCGATGAACCGGCGGACTTCGTCATTGAGTCGTACCACGAGCGGCGCCGGCATGTTCTTCGGCCCCGCGATCCAGAACCAGATCGCGCCGTTCATCTCCGGATAGCCGAGCTCGTCGAACGTCGGCACGTTCTTGAGCACCGGGATACGCTCGCTCGACGTCACCGCGAGCGGCACGATGGTGCCGGCCGCCGCGTGCTGGATGATCGGCAGGATCGGCGTCGAGGCCAACGGAATGTGGTTGCCGAAGAAGTCCGTCAAAAGCGGCGCGCCGCCGCGATAGGGCACGTGATTGAGGTGGGCGATCTTCTTCAGCAGCATCGCCTCGATCGTGAGTTGGCCGAGCGAGCCCGCGCCGGGCGTGCCGACGTTGATCGGGTCGGCCTTGCTCTTCGACAGCGCGATCAGTTCCTTGAAGGTCTTCACGCCGAGACTCGCCTGCGCCGACAGCGCGTAGCTTTCGCCGCCGATCATGGCGATGTGGGTGAAGTCGCCGACCGGGTCGTAGCCGATGGCGGGGTTCTCGGCCGGACCCATGATGTGCGGGCCCGAGCCGCCGACCAGCAGGGTGTAGCCGTCGGCATCGGCGCGCGCGATGTCCTTCGACGCCACCGCGCCGCCCGCGCCGACGCGGTTCTCGATGTAGAACTGCTGCTTGAAGGCTTTCGACAGGTGATCGGCGGCGATGCGCCCGAGACGGTCGGCGGCGCCGCCGGCGCCGAACGGCACCACCACCCGCACCGGACGATTCGGCCAGTCCTGCGCAAACGAGGCCGGAGCAGCGAGCAGACAGGCCGCAATGGCAATTGCCGTCAGGCCGATGGCCCTGATCCCTCTCATCTTTCGCCTCCACCTGCCGCCGTTCGCCGCGGTCTGCTATCATTCCGGCAAACAGCCTGCAGCGCAACCGCAGGCGAGCGGCTTGGATGGAGCAGACCGATGAAGATCGTGCAGGGTGACGAGCTGGAATGGGTGCGCGGGCTGGAATACCGCGGCGGGACGTTTCATTTCCGCAACCTGATGGAAGGCACGTCCGGCACCATCGACAACTTCCAGCTCTCGATGGGCCGCAACGACAAGGATTTCGTATCGCCGCGGCACCGGCACAACTTCGAGCAGTTCCGCTTCCAGCTCGAAGGCGACCTCAATTTCGCGCGCGACGGCGTGATGACGCCGGGCATGGTCGGCTATTTCCCGGAGGGCACGTCCTACGGCCCGCAAACGAGCGAGGGGACCGCGACGACCTTCGTGCTGCAGTTCGGCGGATCGAGCGGCCAGGGCTATCTTTCGCGAAGCGAAGTGAAGCAGGGCATGGATGCGTTGCGCGCGACCGGCACGTTCGACGGCGGCGTCTACCGGCGCAACGAAGGCGAGCCCGGCAAGCGCAACATAGACGGCTTCCAGGCGATCTGGGAGCAGATGAACGGCAGGCCGCTGCAATTCCCCAAGCCGCGCTACGACAAGCCGGTGATGATGGATCAGGCGGGCTACGAATGGGTCCCTTCCGCCGACCAGCCCGGCGTGTTCGAGAAGCTGCTCGGCGTTTTCACCGAGCGGCGCTCCGAGGCCGGCCTGTTCCGGCTCAACGCCGGCGCGACGCTGACGGGATCGGGGCGCGGGCTCTATCTCGCCTATCGAGGCGGCGGCAAGGTCGACGGCCAGCCGCTCCGTCCCTTAACCACGGTGTTCCTGGAGCGCGGCGAGCGGGCGTCGTTCACGGCCGAGCAGGAGACCGAGCTTCTGCATTTCGGCCTGCCCGATCTGCGCGGGCTTGAGGCGCGGCTGAGTTATACGGCGGAAGCGGCCGAATAAGACCACCTATCCACGTCATGGACGGCCTGAATTATCTCGCCAGAAAAAACTGCCGAAGCTCCTGGTAGGTCTCCTCGGGAGCTTCTTCCGACAGATAGTGCCCGCAAGGCAGCGCCTTGGCGCCGCGGATGTCGCTGGCGTAGCGGGCCCACACCTGGGCCGGCTTGTGGTTGCGGCCGACGCCGCCGGTCGCGCCCCACAGCAGCAGCACGGGGGTCGTGATCTTGCGGCCCGCCTCGAAATCCTTGGCGTCCATCTCGAGATCGACGCCGAAGGTGGCGCGGTAGTCCTCGCAGATGGCATGGATGGTTTCCGGATTGCGGAAGCAGCGCATGTATTCGGCCAGCGCCTCCCTGCCGAAGAACTCCAGCCCCTGCGGCGTCTTGGCGAGCTTCTTCTGGATGAACCAGTCCGGATCGGCGCCCATCATCTTCTCGGGCAGCGGCTCGGGCTGGATGTTAAAGAACCAGTGCCAGGAGAACCGGCCCCAATCCCGCGTGACGTTGTTGAGCAGGTGGTGCTGCGGGATGATGTCGAGGATCGCCGCGCGCTCGACCTTGCCGGGATGATCGAGACACATGCGGTGCAGGACGCGCGCGCCGCGGTCATGGCCGGCCGCCATGAACTTGTTGTAGCCCAGCGCCGCCATCACCTCGACGTTGTCCAGCGCCATGTTGCGGAACGAATAGTTCTCGTGTCTTTCGCCGCCCGGCGGCTTCGACGAGTCGCCATAGCCGCGCAGGTCGGTCGCGACCACGGTGAACTCCCGCGCCAGCCGCGGCGCGAACTTGTGCCAGGACAGATGGGTGAACGGATTGCCATGCATCAGCAGCAGCGGCGGGCCGTTGCCGCCGCGCACCGTGACGATATTGGCGCCGCTCGTCCTGATCTCGGTGCGGGTGAAGCCTTCCATCATCGGCATTACTGGCTGCCCTCGAGCCCGGCGCGGCGCACCACGTCGCGCCAGCGCACGATCTCCTGCTTGACGTAATCCTGGACCTGCGCGGGCGTGCCGGTGATCGACGGGCCGATGCCGCGCTTGGTCAGTTCCTGGATCACCGCCGGATCGCTGAAAATCGCATGCACCTCGCGGTTGAGCAGCGCGATCACCTCGGGCGGCGTGGCGCCCGGCGCGACCAGCATCTGCCACGACGCCGATTCGAAGCCGGGGACGGTCTCGGCGACAGCCGGAATGTCCGGCGCCGCCGGGCTGCGCTTCGCCGTGGTGACGCCGATGCCGCGCACGATGCCCTGCTGGATCATCGGCAGGACCGAAGTTGTGTCGCCGAACAGCACCTGGATGTGACCGGCAATCAGGTCGTTCATCGCCGGCGGCGTCGCCTTGTAGGGGACGTGCGTCATCTGGAGGCCGGCCAAGCTCTGCAGCAACTCCGTGCTCAGATGGTGCATCGAGCCGGGCCCGCCCGAGCCGTAGTTCAACCCGTTCGGCTTCGACTTGGCGAGGGCGATCAGGTCGGCGACCGTCTTCACCGGGGAGTTGTTGTTGACTACGAGGAAGAACGGCGACGACGACAGAAGCGCGACCGGCACGAGATCCTTCAGCGGCTCGTATGGCATCTTCTTGCTCATGGTCACATTGATGGCCATGGTCGAGCTCGTTGCCTGCATCAGCGTGTAACCGTCCGGCGCCGCGCGCACCACCTGCATGGCGGCGAGCGACGTTCCCGCGCCCGGCCGGTTCTCGATGATGAACGGCTTGCCGAGCTTCTCCTCGAGCTTCTGCGCGACGAGACGCGCGAGCAGGTCCGAGCCGCCGCCGGCCGCGAACGGGACCACGATGGTCACCTGCCGCGCCGGATATGACTGGGCCTGGGATGGGACGGGCGCCGCGGCAAACGCCGCGAGCAAGGCCAGCGCTGCAAATTTCGCTCGCATCGTCATCGTCCTTGCTCCGCGCCGATCATGGTGCTCAGCATCCTCCGCGCCTGAAGTTGCGCGGCGTCTGCGGGAATGTGGATCAGGCCGTCGAGAGATCCTTCGTCGCGGTTTTTCTGCACCGCCTCGAGAAACTCGACGTCCTCCAGGAAGGTCGCGCGCGAGCCTTCGAACAGGAGCTTCGACATTTCCTTGTCGTCGGTTTTGAAATCGCGGGAGAAGCCGAACATGTAATGGCTCGAATGCTCGGTCTCGGGCGTGATCAGATGGCTCGACCAGATCGAGATGCCCTGGCTGCGGTCGCCCTGCGGTGCGCCGGTGCCGGCCTTGGCGCAGCCGACGTCGAGATAGACGACGCCGGGCGGATGCCAGGTGACGAACTGCCAGCGATCGACATTCTCCGTGAAGTTTCCCGCCTTGGCGAACAGCGGCGGCGGAACGAAATCGATCATCCAGCGGCCGACGCGGACGCCGTCGTTCAGCCGTTCGGTCTTGGTCGGCGTTGTCGCCTCGCGGGGATCGCCGGCGATCGTCTTCTTGTGGACATAGGCCACGTGGGTCAGATCGAGCAGGTTGTCGAGAATGAACTGATAGTTGGTCTTGACATAGAGTCGGCCGGGGGTTGCCGCCCATTTCGGATCGGACAGCCACGGCAGGTCGGGAATTTTCGCCACGTCCGCCTTGTCGGCGTCGCCCATCCAGATCCAAACGACGTTGTTCTTTTCATGGGTGGGATAGCCGCGCACCCTGGCGCCGGGCGGCACCTCGGTCTGGCCCGGCACCTCGACGCAGCGCCCGCTCACATCGAACTTCAGCCCGTGATAGCCGCAGGCGAGATATTCGCCGGAAAGCTCGCCCATCGAGAGCGGAGCCGCGCGATGGCAGCAGCAGTCCTCAAGGGCGCCGACCTGCCCGCTGGCGTTGCGGAACAGCACGACCTTCTCGTTGAGGAAGGTCTTGCCGACCGGCTTATCGGTCAGCTCGTGGGACCACAGCGCGGTGTACCAGCCATTGCGCAGGAACATGTTGGGCCTCCGTTGACGCCGCCACTCTATATTATTGTTAGCCCGGCAAGGGGTGCTCTTCCAGATAGCGCTGGTAGTCCGGCTCGACGTCGATCTGCAGGGTGCCGAGGAGCCGAACCACGGCGTTGTAGAACGCGATCGCCAGCGTCAGGTCGATGACCTGCTCGCGGCCGAGCGCCTTTTCAAGCTCGGCGAAGGTCGCGTCCGACATGGCGAGGTCGCCGGTCATCTCGCGCGCGGCGCGCAGCACGGTCTTCGACAGCGGATCGAGCTTGCTCGCCCGGCCGGCCGTCTCGTCACCAATGGCACGGATGTCGTCATCGGTGACGCCGGCCTCGCGGCCGAGCTTGACGTGGTGGGAGTATTCGTAAGCCGAGCGGGCAAGATAGCCGACCTGGAGGATCGCAAGCTCGCGCAGCCGCGGATCGAGCTTGCTTTTGTGGCGAATGTACATGGCGAGCCCGGTCATCGCCCGGGCGGCGTTGGGGCTGTTCGCCATCGCGCGGTTGAGCGCGATCGGCCGCGCCAGGATGTCCTGGTGCTCGGGGGGCAGATCGGATTTTTCGAGATAGGGGACGCGCGCCATTTTACTCTCCGTTCGGCTCCTCGCCCGGACGCACCGGCGTCTCGGGCAGGAGGCCCCGGCGCTGGCGTGCCAGTGTCTCCCGGCCGGTTTCCTCCCAATCGCCGGCCGTGGTACGGCGCGCGAAGGTCTCCCAGGTGTCGGTCCAGTCGTCGAGCGTGTAGCCGTGCCACGGCGCCTGCACGTTGAGCGCGGGAAGGCCCAGCTCATCCCATAGTCCGCGCGCATGCTCCATGTATTCGCGCGTCGGCAGGGCGAGCGGCGGCATCGGCCGCTTGCGCGTGGCGTCGACCAGCAGGCCTGAGTCGGTCTTGTTGCCCGCGTATTGCGCGCCCTGCACACCGCCGCGGTTCGGCACGATGTGCATGTCGTCGACCGGATTGGTGCGGTAGGCGAGCGACCACAGCACCGCGTCCATGCTCGCCGGATCGATGTCCTCGCTCACCGCGATGACGATCTTGCCGCAGTTCGATTGCAGGGTCGAAGCGCCATTCAATCCGCGCCAGACCTCGGTGCGCGGCGTCCCGGCGGCGAACTGCAAAAAGATCACCGGCCGCAGGTTGGTTAGCCGCTCGTGCATCACCACGCGGCGGATGCCCTTGACGCCGAGCTGTGTCTTGAGATGGGCGAGGAACAAAGGCTCGTAGGCCACCTTCTTGATGACGCTCGATTCACTCGGCGTCACCTGGCTGATGATCTGGGCGAACACCGGTTTCTTCTTGTGGGTGATGGCGGTGATCTCGATCGGCATATTGAAGGCTTCGAGCGCGACATAGCCGTTGCTTTCGCCGAACGGCGCCTCGGGCTCGAGCACATCGCAATCGATCAGGCCCTCGACCACAATTTCGGAATCCGCCGGCACATCGAGGCCGACGGTGCGGCAGCGCGTCATGCGGATCGCCTCGCCGGCGGCTCCGCCCGCCACCGCCATCTCGTCCACGTCGACGGCAAGCTTTTGCGGGCCGGTGAACATCACGATGGGCGCACAACCGACCACGATGGCGATCGGCATCTTCTCCTTGCGCTCGCGGTACTTGAGCCAGTGCAGGAACCCGCCGGCTCCGGTCGCCTCGCGCGCGACCATGCGCACCACCGCACGGTCGGCGGCCTTGAGCGCGACGCGATAGGTGCCCATGTTGCGTACGCCGGTCTCGGGGTCCTTGGTGACGCAAAGGGTCGCGGTGAGATAAGGCGCAGCATCAAAACCCGGCGTCGAGACAGGCACTGGCAAGGCCTTGAGCCCTTCCTTGCGCAGCGCGTCGCCGGTGATGACCACCTCCTGGCACGGCGCGTCGTTGGTCGCGACCGGCGGGATCGGATGGGCGATGGCCGCCATCCAGGCCTCGCCGATCTCCTCGACCGGCCGGCCCATGCCGAGCGCGTAGACCGCGGGCGAGGACGCCAGCGCGCCGACCACCACCGGCATGTCGTAGCGGCGGCCTTTAGCGTCGATGACGTTGGTGAACAGGAAGGCGCGGCGCCGGTCCTCCGGCATGCCGCCGAGGAACTGCCAGCGAACGAGGGGAATGAGTTCGGTGTCCTTGTTGATCGGCCGGTCGATGCGCACGAGCAGGCCCGCCGCTTCCAGGTCCGCCAAATGCTGCTGCAGGTCGAGACGGGGGCCCGCGGCTTTCGAGCGGTTTTGGAGCTTGGGACTGTCGAGCATGTGCTGCCTGCAAAAGGCGACCCTAGCAAGCGGATGTCTGGGATGTCATCGCCCGCGAATGCGGGCGATCCAGTAATCGCCGATGGAAAAATTGGCACTCCCGCATTCAAACGAACTGTGTTGTGGTTACTGGATGCCCGCTTTCGCGGGCACGACAGCCTGGGGGATTGGCCACGTGACCGACAGAGCGAACGATCCGGCTTTCATCTATTTCCCCACCAACTACCGCTGGTCGATGGGTCTGCTCCTGTGCCTCTCCGGCGCGCCGTGGGGCGGCGCCGAGATCGACGAAGTCCATCGCGTCGGCCGCGCGCTCAGGGACAAGGTCGGCGACGACCATGCCTGGTTTGAGGAATGGGCGCGCATGGGCGACGCGGTCGAGGCCCGCGGTCGCGAGGCGGCGAAGAAGGGCCACACGCTCACCGCCGCCGCCTGCCTGATGCGCGCGGCGCACTATTACCAGACCGGCGAACGGTTTCTGCAGCACGGGCCGCGCTCGGCGGAGGTTTACAAAACGGCCGTGAAATCGTTTGCCGACGGCGCGGCGATGCAGAAGCGCCCGCGCATCGAGTCGGTGGAAATTCCCTACGGCGACAAGACGCTGCCGGCGCTGTTCGTGCACGCTGCGCCGGAGGTGGCCGGGAACAAACCCGCACCGGCGCTGGTGTTCTTCGACGGCTTCGACATCACCAAGGAGATTCAATATTTCAAGGGCGTGCCGGACCTCGTGGCGCGCGGCATTGCCTGCCTGATCGTCGACGGCCCCGGCAACGGCGAGAGCGTGCGCTTCCGCAGCCTGCCGCTGATCGCGGAGACGGAGAAATACGGCACCGCGGCCTACGAGTATCTGGCGGGGCGGAAGGAGATCGATGCCAAGCGCATCGGCGTGATGGCGATCAGCCTGGGCGGCTATTACGCGCCGCGCGCGGCTTCGCTCGAGCCGCGTTATGCGGCCTGCATCGCCTGGGGCGCGCAGTGGGACTATTACGACACCTGGAAGAAGCGGTTCGATCTTCTGGACTCAGGCACGGTGCCGTCGCTGTCGGTGCCGCCGGAGCATCTGATGTGGGTGTTCGGCGTGAAAAGCCGCGCCGAAGCGATGACCAAGCTCGAAGGCTTTCGCCTGGACGGCATCGTGCAGAAGATGAAGTGTCCGTTCCTGCTGCTGCACGGCGCCGGCGACGAGCAGATTCCGCTGGCGATCGCGGAGAAATGCTTCGCCGCCGTGGGATCGAAGGAGAAAACGCTGAAGGTGTTTACGCGCGAGGAAGGCGGCTTCCACCATTGCCAAGTGGACAACGTCACCATCGGCACGAACTATATGTGGGACTGGGCGGCGGATGTGCTGAAGCCGGGGACGTGAGGCACGGCTTCGTGTCCCGCACGCGGTGCAGCGCCATAGCCGACGCGCAGCGTCGGCGTGCTTACGGCCGCCGAAGGCGGCCTATGGCGGTGCACC
>CAMAWG010000103.1 GCA_945861855.1 Rhodoplanes serenus | reverse complement strand
TCGATGCGTCGATCAGCGCCTGGAGCTGAGACTCGGTCATGCCCGACTGACCCAGCAGATCAATCTTGTCGCTGTCGCCGGAGCTAAAGTCGTTGATCGTGATCGGGCCGCCGATGAAAACGAATGTGTCGGCGCCGCCGCCGGTCAGGACGTCGCCCCGGTCATCGCTGCTTCCGAAACCGCCATTCAGAATGTTGTCGTTGCCATCGCCGGTGAGGTGAGTTGATCGGTGAAGCGCGAGCCGATGCTACGCAGGCAAGCGAGGAGAAATTGGCGGCGTAATCAAACCCGGAATCTACCTTGGCCAAGCCTCCATTCTGTCCCGGAAACCGGGACCACCTCTAAGCCGCCCCGGCCGTCGGACACCTTATAGGTGAAGGTATCGAGCGCGGTTTCCCCTTCCGCGAGGAAATCGAACGCGCCAGTCGGATCGTATTCGATCGAGGTGCCGTTCAGCGTCAGTTGCGCGCCGCCCGTGCTGGTCGCGGAGACCGCGGAGACGACCAGCGTGTCGCCATCGGGATCGGTGTCGTTGGCGAGAAGCCTTGACGTCTGGATCGTGGCCAAATCGTCTTCAACAAACGGCGCAGAGCTCAGATTGTTCGACGCATAGAACAAAAGGTTGGCTGCGTAGGCCTGCATGGCCAAGGCAACCGTGGTGCCGCCGCCGAGATAGAAGTCGAGCGGGATGGTGGAATAGACGACGTGGCCCAGGCCGAATGCGTACTCGAACGTCACGATGTCGAGCGGACTGGTCCTGCTGAGAATGAGGTCGGCCCCCTCGGGCAACGTGCCCGCGATCGCAAAGCCATGGCTGGACAACGTGCCGCCGTCCAGCGACGTGTCGGTGACGGCGCCGCCCGGCCCCGACGCGATCGGATGCGCGTTGTTGAGCAGTTCAATGCTGGCGGTGTCGGTGCCGTCATTCCGGATAATCTGGAATCCGGATGAGCCGGGGAGGATGGTTTCGGCGTCGCTGACGAACCGGTCGTGAATGATCAGGATCAGACCGTCTTCCACCGCTTGATGGATGATGGCGAGCTGAGTCAGGAACTCCGCCCCGTAGGCGAAATTGCTCGGGTTCTGAATCACCAGAATGCCGATGTCCGCGAGTTCCCCCGCCGAGAGATTGAAAATATTGATCGGCGTCAGGCCTGCCACGTCGATCGAGGCGACCTGGCTGGCGTTGCCCGCGCCCACGTCCATGTCGTAATAGCCGGCTTGGGACGTTTGCCCACTGCCGCCACTTAACGTGTCGTCGTTCGCCGTCGGAGCGGTATTGGCCGGCGGGGGCGGTGGGGGCGGCGGCGGTAGCACTGGCGGCGGCGGTGGGGGCGGCGGTGGCGGTGGCGGTGGCGGTGGCGGTGGCGGTGGCGGTGGGGGCGGCGGTGGCGGTGGGGGCGCCGGCAAGACCTCCGCGACAACGGCAATTTCGGTCTCGTTCACGACGCCGGTGACCTTGATGACAGGTCCCGCCACATCGGACGGGTTTATCTGGGTCCTCGGTCCGGGGTCCGTCGGCGGGGCTGGATCGCCTGTCGGTGCGCCCGGCGCTCCTGGCGCTCCTGGCGCGCCCGGCTGGGTCGGGCCGACTGACGTGGGAGGATTGGCGAGAATGAGCGCCTGGCCGACGCGTGAAGGTCTATTGCTGCTAGATGCAATGAGCGTAGTGGATCGCTTCGGTATTTTTTTCTGGTCATCGGTCTGATCCAAAGAAGACTAATCTCTGCCTGCTGGCCGCCCATCATCAGTCACACACTTTTCAAAGCATCGCATTGCATAGCTGTTCACCGAGAGACCTTTGGATTTAGCAATAGCCTCTACGCGATTGGCAAGATTTCCAGGAATGCGAATTGTCAAACGCGTCTCCGCTGCTCCTGCTTCTGGGAACGACCCGAAGCAATTTTCAAGAGCATCGGTGGCACCCCATTTCTCAAGTAAGGTTTGCGCTTCCAAATCAGTCAGTGGGCGTAGGCACCAATCGCTAGGATCGTGATCTTGCTCGTATGAAAAAAAAGCACCGTGGCGTGTTTGATAGACCACCACGCCTGCGCCCGAATGCTCATGCCAAGACTCAAAGATGACCGTGGCAGTTTCGGTGTTGTAAGTTTTTCCGTCGATTATCCTTTTGACTTTGATCATGAATATGGTTCCATCACTTGACGTCAAGTGATAGTAATTTAGTTGACGTCAAGTGTCAAGACGTTGGGAAGTGGGGAGCGGGTATGCGCACGCAGGTTGGAATCGTCGGTGCCGGTCCTGCTGGGCTGTTCCTGTCGCTCATCCTGCAGCGCGCCGGGGTCGAGTGCGTCGTGCTGGAGGCGCGGAGCCGCGATTATGTCGAGAGCCGCGTGCGCGCGGGCGTGCTGGAGGAGGGCACCGTCGCGCTGATGGATGAGCTCGGCGCTGGCGAGCGGCTGCACCGCGAGGGCATGCCCGACCCGCGCCTCGACATAAGGTTTCACGGCGGCGTCATCCACATCGACCTGCCGGTGCTGACGCCGGGCAAGATCGTCACGGTCTATGGCCAGCAGGAGGTGGTGAAGGACCTGATCGCGGCGCGGCTTGCGCGCGGCGGCACGATCCTGTTCGAGGCGGAGGCCGCGCATATCGACGGCCTCGACGGGACGCGGCCGACGATCCATTTCAAGCATGAGGGCAGGGACGAGACGCTGGAATGCGACATCGTCGCCGGCTGCGACGGCTTCCACGGCATTTGCCGCTCCGCGATCCCCGAGCACCTGCTCACCGTCTACGACCGCATCTTTCCGTTCGGCTGGCTCGGCATTCTGGCCGAAGCCAGGCCCTTCCCGGAGATGAGCTACTCCAACCACGAGCGCGGCTTCGCGCTCGCCAGCCGCCGCTCGCCGAAGCTGTCGCGCCTCTATGTCCAGTGCGCGGCCGACGAGGACATCGCGGGCTGGTCGGATCGCCGCATCTGGGACGAACTGCACATGCGGCTTTACGACAAGGACGGCGGCGAATTGTTCGAGGGGCCGATCCTG
The DNA here is from genome assembly GCA_945861855.1 of Rhodoplanes serenus. Classification (GTDB taxonomy): domain Bacteria; phylum Pseudomonadota; class Alphaproteobacteria; order Rhizobiales; family Xanthobacteraceae; genus Z2-YC6860. Next base: position 12,915 of record CAMAWG010000103.1, on the reverse strand, counting down.
CAGCGCGGCGTGACGCCGGTGCGGGCCTATATCGCCGCGCCGATGCGCCACGGCCGAATGTTCCTCGCCGGAGACGCCGTCCACATCGTGCCGCCGACCGGCGCCAAGGGCCTCAACCTCGCCGCCGCCGACGTGCGCGTTCTGTCGCGGGCGCTGATCGAGTTCTTTCGCGTCGGCTCCACCGAGCGGCTCGACCGTTACTCCGACACTTGCCTCAAGCGGGTGTGGAAGGGTGTGCGCTATTCCAACTACATGACGTCGCTGCTCCACCGCTTCGACACCCACACGCCGTTCGAGCGCCGCGTGCAGCAGGCGGAGCTGGAATATGTCGCGGGCTCGCTCGCGGCGCGAACGACCATCGGCGAGAACTATGTTGGGCTGCCGTTCGAGGAGGATTGACGCAGGGGGCGGCGCTTCGCATCCTGCCGGCACGCTGCGAGAGGAACACCCATGCCCTACGCCACCGCCAAGGACAACGTGAAGCTCTATTACGAAGAGGCCGGCACCGGCACGCCGATCCTGTTCTGTCACGAGTTCGCCGGCGACTACCGCAACTGGGAACTTCAGATGCGGTACTTCTCGCGGCGGCACCGCTGCATCACTTATTCCGCGCGCGGCTATCTGCCGTCCGACGTGCCGAAGGACTGGAAGGACTACAGCTACAAGCACTGGTCGAGCGACGCGATCGCGGTGCTCGATCACCTCAAGATCGACAAGGCGCATTTCGTCGGCCTGTCGATGGGCGGCTACACGGTGATCCAGGTCGGGCTGGATTATCCCGATCGCGCGCTGTCGATCGTGCCCGCGGGCGCGGGTTCGGGCTCAGAGCGCGCCCACACCGAGGACTTCCGCAAAAACTCAAAGGCGATTGCCGAGGAGTTCGTGAAGAAGGGCACCGCCGAGGTCGTCAAGGGCTATGGGCTCAGCCCGGCGCGCATCTCGTTCCTGGTGAAGGACCCGCGCGGCTTCGAGGAGTTCAACAAAATATTCTCCGAGCACGATGCGCTCGGCTGCTCGAACACCATGCGCGGCTTCCAGGCCGAGCGGCCGTCGATCTACGATTTCGAGGCGGAGATACGCAAGATCGAGGTGCCGACTTTGATCGTGGTCGGCGACGAGGACGAGCCGTGCCTGGAGCCGAGCTTCCTGCTCAAGCAGTGGATGCCGACCGCGGGTCTCGTGGTGCTGCCCCGGACCGGCCATGTGGTGAACCAGGAGGAACCGGCGCTGTTCAACGAGGCGGTGGCCGACTTCATCGCGCGGGTGGAGGCAGGCCGCTGGCCGGCGCGCGATCCGAGGTCGTATCGGAAGTAACACGGCCTTGTGTCCCGCACGCGGTGCAGCGCGTAGCGGTGCACCGCAGATGCGGGACCGTTCCAAGCTCGGAACCCGTTACGGTCCCGGGTCTGCGGCGCATCACTGCGCTGCGCTTGTGCTGCGCCGCGCCCGGGACACGCGTGGCGAAGTCCGTTGTCCGGCTGTAGAGTCGTTTCCAGCCGCAGGACAGGGACGGATTTCCATGCTCTCCCAGGAACAGAACGATCTCATCACCCGCACCGGGCCGGGCACGGCGGCAGGATCTCTCTTGCGGCACTACTGGCAGCCGGTGGCGTTGCTTGACGAGTTGCAGGGCAACCGGCCGATCAAGCCGGTGAAGCTTCTGGGCGAAAGCCTCGTGCTGTTCCGCGACGACAAGGGACGATATGGCCTGATCGAGCGCGCCTGTCCGCACCGCGGCACCGATCTGGCCTATGGCCGGCTGGAGGACGGCGGGTTGCGCTGCGCGTTCCACGGCTGGCTGTTCGACATCGAAGGACAGTGCCTGGAGACCCCGGCCGAGCCGGACGGCTCCAACCTCTGCGCCAACATCAGGCAGAAGGCCTATCCGGTGGTGGAGCGGAGCGGCATCCTGTTCGCCTATATGGGTCCTGGTGCGCAAGAATCTGGCGAGCCGCCGGCGTTCCCGCACTTCGACTGCTTCGTCGCGCCCGGCAGCCACACCTTCGCGTTCAAGGGCATGATCGACTGCAACTGGTTGCAGTCATTGGAGGTCGGCATCGATCCGGCGCACACCTCGTTCCTGCACCGCTTCTTCCACGACGAGGATCCGAAGGAGGGCTACGGCAAGCTGTTCCGCGACACCTCGATCGATTCGGAAATGCCGATGACGAAAATCATGCGGGAGTTTCCGCGCCCGACCATCGAGGTCGAGCCGACCGAGTTCGGCTTCCGCATCGTCACGCTGCGGCAGATCAGCGACCGCAGCACGCATATCCGTGTCACCAACCTGATGTTTCCGAACGCGTTCATCCTGCCGATGAGCCGCGAGATCACGATCACGCAGTGGCATGTGCCGGTCGACGATACGAAGCACTATTGGTATGCGATCTTCACGAGCTTCGGCGCGCCTGTGAACAAGGACGAGATGCGCCGCCAGCGGCTCGAACTCTACGAGTTGCCCGACTACCTCCCGCGCAAGAACAAGACCAACGACTACGGCTTCGATCCGCACGAGCAGGAGCACGACACCTTCACCGGCATGGGCGCCGATATCAACGTGCACGACCAGTGGGCCTGCGAATCGATGGGAACGATCCAGGATCGTACGAGGGAGCACCTTGGCCAGTCCGACAAGGCGATCAGCGCCTACCGGCGGCTGCTGCGGCAAGCGATCGACGACACCCGGAACGGCGGCAAGCCGCTGATGGTGCTCGACGCGCGCCAGGCGCCGAACCTCACCGGCCCCGCCGCCATCGACGGCATCGGCCCGAGCGAGGACTGGCAGGGCTACTGGCAGAAGACCGACCAGACCAAGCGCAAGGCCGCGAGCTGGGCGAATGGGCGGTGAGGCTTGCGGATGAAGTGCAGTCTCTCCGCGTCATGGCCGGGCATAGCCGTCCGAAGGACGGCGTCGCTTCGCTCGCCTATGTCCCGGCCATCCACGCTTGGCGAGGCAGAAAGGCGTGGATGCCCGGCATAAAGCCGGGCATGACGAACGAGAGCATTGATGCCGCCGCGCGCTTTTAAGTCATCTCAAGCCTTCGTCGATCGCCACGATCTGTGGAGTGCTGAGCAGCGCCGCGCGGCGGCCGCGGTCGAGCGCGAGATCAAGCGGCGCAAGCTCGAAGTCATGCGCTTCGCGTTCTGCGATCAGCACGGCGTGCTGCGTGGCAAGACGCTGGTGGCCTCCGAGGCCGCGTCCGCCATGCGCGCGGGCGTCACCATGACCTCGACGCTGCTGGCGAAAGACACCTCGCACCGCACGGTGTTTTCGGTGTTCGCCAAGGGCGGCGGCATGGGCCTCGACGAGATGGAGGGCGCCGGCAACTTCGTCATGGTGCCGGACCCTGCGACCTTCCGCGTGCTGCCATGGACAGGCAATGGGTCGAACAACACCGGCTGGATGCTGTGCGACATCTATTTCCTGAATGGCAAGCCAGTGCCGTTCTCGACGCGGGCGCTTTATCGCGATGCGCTGGGCAAGCTCGCCGCATACGGCTTCGATTATTTCGCCGGACTCGAGGTCGAGTTTCAACTGTTCAAGCTGGCCGATCCGAAGCTTGCGCCGGAGGGCCTCACCTGGCCCGCCGAGGCACCCGCGGTCCTGCACACCACGCACGGCTTCCAGTATCTGACCGAGTCCCGTTTCGATCAGGTCGATCCGATCCTCGAAGTTTTGCGCAAGACCGTGCAGGCGCTGGGGCTTCCGCTGCGCTCGCTCGAAGTCGAACTGGGCCCGAGCCAGTACGAGTTCACCTTCGCGCCCGAGAAGGGCCTCGCCTCCGCCGACACCATGGTGCTGTTCCGCAGCGCCATGAAGCAGGTGGCGCGCCGCCACGGGTATCTCGTCAGCTTCATGTGCCGTCCGCGCCTGCCCAACGCCTTCGCCAGCGGCTGGCACCTGCACCAGTCGCTGCTCGACCGCAAATCGGGGAAGAACCTGTTCGTCTCGAACGACAAGGCCGAGATTCTTTCACCGCTCGGCCGGCATTATCTTGCGGGCCTTCTCACGCATGCGCGCGCGGCGGCGGCCTTCACCACGCCGACCGTCAATGGCTACAAGCGCTATCATGGCATCAACTCGATGGCGCCGATCCAGGCGATCTGGGCGCACGACAACCGCGGCGTGATGATCCGCGTGCTGGGCGAGCCGGGCGACTCCGCGACGCATCTGGAGAACCGCGCCGGCGAGCCGCTCGCCAATCCCTATCTCTACATGGCGTCGCAGATCCACGCGGGCCTCGACGGCGTCGCGCAGAAGCGCAAGCCCGGGCCATCGGCGGACTCTCCATACGAGATCAAGGCCGAGCCGCTGTCGAAATCGCTCGCGGAGGCGCTCACCGCGCTCGACGACAGTGCCTGCTTTCGCTCCAGCTTCGGCGACGCCTTCATCGACTATCATCTCCGCATCAAGCAGGCCGAGATCGCGCGCTGCGACGCCGAGACCGGCGGCCAGTCCGGCAACGCGGCGGAGGTCACCGCCTGGGAGCACAACGAGTATTTCGATCTCGCCTGACGTGCGATGCTGAGTTCTCCTGACTCCACGGGGCTTTCTGCGATCGGGCGCCACTGCCTCCAAAACAGGCGCCGGAAGCTGTGCCATTTTGAACCGTTTTTGTGGCAGAGCCAGGCCGAAAAATACCGTTGTGTCAAAGAGATATATGGTTAACGGAACGTAAATTTGGCGCTACACTTGAGCCTCCTGAGATGCGGATTTGAGGAGGCATAAGATGAGAGGCGTTGCGTATGCGTTGACGGCGTCCGTCGCGCTTGTGTTCGGCGCACTGACACCGGCGTCGGCCGGCTGCTACGGCGAGTGTAACGGCTATCAAGACAATCGCCGTACGGCCTACGACGATTATTCCGAGCGTCCGGTTTATCGTGAGCGCTATTCCGAAGCGCCGGTCTACCGTGAGCCCGCTTATTCGGAATCGCCGCGTTACGACGAAGGCCCGCGCTACCACACGACCTACTACGTGCGCGGACCGGAGTATCAGACGAGCTACTACTCCGAGCGGCCGGCGTATCGCACCAGCTATTACGACGACGGTTATAACGGCGGCTACTATGATCGGCCGTACCGGCGCTACAGCGGCTATTCCTACGATCGGCCGTACTACCGCGGCTATGGCTACGGTTACGGTTCCCGCTATGGCTACGGCTACAGCTCCTATTATCCGACCGTGCGTGTCGGCGGCGGCTGGTCGCAGACCCCCGCCGCCTTGGGCTACGGCTACGGTGGCTACGCGGGTTACGGCGGCGCCCGGTCCTACGCGGGCTGGGGCGGCTACGGCGGCTGTGGCACGGCCTACATCCCGTATGGCTGGAACTGGGTCCGCTCCACGAGCTGCTAGCCGCAACGAAACGCGCGCCGCATGATCTGCGGCGCGCGATCGAGATCGGTCGGTTGAAATGCGCGGTCCGCCGCTTGTGCGGGCCGCGCGTTCGTTTTACGCATCCACGCTGGCGGCCAGCGCGTTGTCCTGGATGAAGATGCGGCGCGGCTCGACCTCGTCGCCCATCAGCTTGGCGAAGATGTCGCTTGCCTCGTCGATTTCCTTGACCTTCACCTGCAACAGCGAGCGGGCGTCGACGTCGAGCGTGGTCTCCCAGAGCTGCTCCGGGTTCATCTCGCCCAGCCCCTTGTAGCGCTGCAGGGTGAGGCCCTTGCGGCCGGACGCGGTGATCGCCTCGAACAGGCTCACCGGGCCGTGGATCGTGATGGGCACATCCTCGCCCTTGCGGCGGAGCGTGCCGGGCTTGGCATAGGCGCCTTGCAGGGCCGCGGCGTATTCGTCGAGCTTGCGCGCGTCGGCGGAGTTAAGCAGCGCATGGTCGATGATCGCGACCTCCTTGACGCCGCGCACGGTGCGCTCGAACAGGAAGCCTTCGCCCTCGACGAATTGGCCCTGCCAGCCGCGCTCGGTCTCGCCTTCGAACGCATCGAGCCGCTTGGCGATATAGGGCGCGGCGGCCGACGCCTTGGCGGGATCGCCGAAGATGTCGGCGTTGAGCACGCCGAGGATCGCGGCCTGCTCCACGACTTTGCGGTTGTAGCGGCTGTGGATGCCTGAGAGCACGTTGCGGATGACGCGGGCCTGCTCGACCACGTCGTGCAGGTCGACGCCGGCGCGCTCCTCGCCGGAAGCGAGCTTCAGCACCGCGTCCTGCAGGCCGGTGGAGATCAGATAGTCCTCCATCGCGCGCTCGTCCTTCAGATACTGCTCGGACTTGCCGCGGGCGACTTTGTAGAGCGGCGGCTGCGCGATGTAGAGATGGCCGCGGTCGATCAGCTCGGGCATCTGCCGGTAGAAGAACGTCAGCAGCAGGGTGCGGATATGGGCGCCGTCCACGTCGGCGTCCGTCATGATGATGATCTTATGGTAGCGCAGCTTCTCGGCGTTGAACTCCTCGTGGCCGATGCCGGTGCCGAGCGCGGTGATCAGCGTGCCGATCTCCTGGCTGCCGAGCATCTTGTCGAAGCGGGCGCGCTCGACGTTGAGGATTTTGCCGCGCAGCGGCAGCACCGCCTGGAACGCGCGGTTGCGGCCCTGCTTGGCGGAGCCGCCGGCCGAGTCGCCCTCGACGATGAACAATTCGGACTTCGACGGGTCGCGCTCCTGGCAGTCGGCAAGCTTGCCGGGCAGCGAGTTCATGTCCAGCGCGCCCTTGCGCCGGGTGAGTTCGCGCGCCTTGCGCGCGGCTTCGCGGGCAGCCGCGGCCTCGACCACCTTGCCGACGATCGCCTTGGCTTCCGCCGGATGCTGCTCGAACCAGGCGGCGAGGCGGTCGTTGATGGCGCTTTCGACCGCCGGGCGTACCTCGGAGGAGACGAGCTTGTCCTTGGTCTGCGAGGAGAACTTCGGGTCCGCGACCTTGATCGACAGCACCGCGGTCAGGCCCTCGCGGCAGTCATCGCCGGTGACGTCGACCTTTTCCTTGCGGGCGCCGCCCAGCGCGTCGGCATAGCCGGTGACCTGGCGGGTCAGCGCGCCGCGGAAGCCCGCGAGATGCGTGCCGCCGTCCCGCTGCGGGATGTTGTTGGTGAAGCAGAGCACCGTCTCGTGATAGCTGTCGTTCCAGGTCAGCGCGCATTCGACCGCGACGCCCTCGCGTTCGGCCTTGATCATGATCGGCGCCGAAATCAGCGGGGTCTTGTTGCGGTCGAGGTACTTCACGAACTCCTCGACGCCGCCCTCGTAGAACAGCTCCTCGCGCTTCTCCACCGCATGGCGCATGTCCGACAGCACGATGCGGACGCCGGAGTTGAGGAACGCGAGCTCGCGCAGCCGGTGCTCCAGCGTGGCGAAATCGAACTCGGTCATGGTGAAGGTGGTCTTCGCCGGCAGGAACGACACCTCGGTTCCCCGCTTGTCGCCGGCCTCGCCGGTGATGGCGAGCGGGGCCACCGCATCGCCGTCCCGGAACTCCATCGTGTGTTCCTTGCCGTCGCGCCAGATCGTCAGCTTCAGCCAGGTCGAGAGCGCGTTGACCACCGAGACGCCGACGCCGTGCAGGCCGCCGGAGACCTTGTAGGAGTTCTGGTCGAATTTCCCGCCGGCGTGGAGCTGGGTCATGATGACCTCGGCCGCCGATATGCCTTCGCCCTGGTGGATGCCGGTCGGGATGCCGCGGCCGTTGTCGCGCACGGTGCAGGAGCCGTCCGGGTTGAGCGTGACGGTCACCGCGGTCGCGTGGCCGGCCAGCGCCTCGTCGATCGCGTTGTCGACCACCTCGTAGACCATGTGGTGCAGGCCGGAGCCGTCATCGGTGTCGCCGATGTACATGCCCGGCCGCTTGCGCACCGCGTCGAGGCCCTTGAGAACCTTGATCGATTCTGCGCCGTAGTCGTCGGGGATGTGGCGGGCGGGTTCGGCCATTCGATGTGCCTCGAATCGATATGCGAAAATGCGTGAGAATCAACGTTGATTTGGCACGAAAACGAGCATGCCGTACAGCCCAAAGTGGACCCGGCTAATATGTTGATTCAAGGGCTATTTTTAAAGGTCCGTGGAGTCGAAAACGGGGCGATTTTTCGGCGTCTTAAAGTGCTTGAAGCCAGGCTGCGTTCGGCTGGCGATTCGCGGGCTGAAACGTTGCGGCGATAAAGCGAAAATTTGCTGCAGCCGCATCCTCGTGGCCGGTGCCCGCAGACGTTGACGCGCTTAGTGCTTCTCGACGGGTCGCCGATTGGACGGCAGCAGGTGCCGCGACAGATGATCGGTGGCTTCGTATTCGGGGATCGGTTGCGCCAGGCGATCAAGCGCATCGGCCCAGAACTCGACGCGGTCGATATCGCTGCGCAGGCTCTCAATGGCCTGACGCAATCTCTCCTTTGCCGGTTCGGCTGTCATGACACTCTCCGGCCCTCTGGCTCTTCATTGACGGTTCGTGCTCGTTTTGACGTGGGTTAAACCCCTGAGACAACGTAAGTTCCGGGAACTTTGCCAGGTAGAAATTCCCCTGCGGGAACTAGCCGCTGCGCTGCGCCCGCCCGGGGCTCACGGCGAACACCTCGGCCTTTGACGCCACATCGGCGAAGGCCGCCGGATCGGCGCCGGTCATGAACACCTGCGCGCCGAGCCGTTCGAGCGCATCGTAGAGCGCCAGGCGGCGGGCGGGATCGAGATGCGCCACCACCTCGTCGAGCAGGAGCACCGGCGCGAATCCGGTCATCTCGGCCAGCAGCCCCGCATGCGCCAGCACGAGCCCGATCAGCAGCGCCTTCTGCTCGCCGGTCGAGGCGTCGACGGCGGGGATGCTCTTCGGCGAATAGATGACGCTGAGGTCGGTGAGATGCGGCCCGTCGAGCGTGCGCCCCGCCGCCGTGTCGCGCGCGCGATTGTCCTTGAGCACGCCGCGGTAGCGCTCCTCGATCGCGACCGCCGGGTAGTGCGGCAGGAGCTTCTCCATCCAGCCGTCGAGGGCGATCTCGGCGGAGGGAAAAGCCTCGTCCTTGCGGCTCGCCAGCGCCCCCTGCAGGCGGTGGACGGTCTCGGCGCGCTGCGCCGCGACCGCGACCGCGAGCTCCGCGGTCTCGTGCTCGATGGCGTCGAGCCAGTGCGGATCGGGGCGGGGCTCCTCCAGCAGCCGGTTGCGGGAGCGAAGCGCGCGATCGAGCGCCGAGACGCGGCTGGGGTGCTCGGCATCGACCGCCAGCACCAGGCGGTCGAGAAACCTGCGCCGCTCCGAAGCAGGCCCCATGAACAGTTGGTCCATCGAAGGCGTCAGCCAGACCACCCGCAGGTGATCGGCAAAGGCCGCCGCCGAGCCCACCGGCTCGCGGTCGATCCGGCACAGGCGGGTGCGCGTCGAGGCGTCCGCCACGGGCGGCTCGATGCCGGTGCCGAGTGTGGCCAGGCCCAGCATGCCTTCGACCTCGGCGGAGACCGCCCAGGAGTTGACCGCGGTATCGCCGGTGCTGCCGTCTCCCTCGGAGAATGCGACTTCATCCAGGGTCGCGCGGCGCAGGCCGCGCCCCGGCATCAGGAACGAGATCGCCTCGATCAGGTTGGTCTTACCGGCGCCGTTCGGGCCGGTCAGCACGACGAGGTTGCGGCCCACGTCGAGGCTCGCCGCGCGGTAGCTGCGGAAGTTAGTCAGCGTCAGGCGGCGGATCGAGGCGGCGGTCATGGCGTCATTCCGGACAGCGTCCGGGAATGGCATATCGTGCGGTCGCTCGCCATCCTAAGAACTTGCGATTGACAACGGAACTAGCGCTACACCCGCATCGGCATCAGCACGTAGAGCGAGCCCTTGGCGTCCTTGTCTTCGATCAGCGTCGGCGATCCGGGATCGGCCAGGCGCAGCACCGCCACTTCGCCGTCGAGCTGGGCCGCGATGTCGAGCAGGTAGCGCGAGTTGAATCCGATGTCGATCGGATCGGAATCGTATTCGACCTCGATTTCCTCGGTGGCGCTGCCGGAATCCGGATTGGTGACCGACAGGATCAGCTTGCCGCTGGTAAGCGACAGCTTGACCGCACGGCCGCGCTCGCTCGACACCGTGGACACGCGGTCGACCGCGGCCTCGAAGTCCTTCTTGTCGACCACGAGTTCCTTGTCGTTGCCGCTCGGGATCACGCGCTGGTAATCCGGGAACGTGCCGTCGATCAGCTTCGACGTCAGCACAACGTCGCCGATCGAAAAGCGGATCTTAGCCGACGATAGCTCGATCGCGATCTCGGCGTCGTTGTTCTCGATCAGGCGCTGCACCTCGGTCACGGTCTTGCGCGGCACGATGATGCCGGGCATGCCCGCCGCACCCGCCGGCACCGCCAGGTCGGTCTGCGCCAGCCTGTGGCCGTCGGTCGCCACCGCGCGCAGCGTCTGCGATTTCGCGGCGCCCGCGACATGCAGGTAGATGCCGTTGAGATAGTAGCGCGTCTCCTCGGTCGAGATCGCGAACTGGGTCTTGTCGATCAGGCGCTTGAGATCGGATGCAGCCAGCGTGAACTTGTGCGTCATGTCGCCGGCGGCAAGGTCGGGGAAGTCGCTCTCAGGCAACGTCTGCAGCGTGAAGCGCGAACGGCCGGCGCGGATCGCCAGCACCGCACGGTCGCTGGAGGATTCCAGCACGACCTGCGAGCCCTCGGGCAGCTTGCGCACGATCTCGTAGAACATGTGCGCCGGCACGGTGGTGGAACCGGCGGGCGCGACCTCGGCGGCGATCGACTCGATCACTTCGAGGTCGAGATCGGTGGCTTTCAGGCTGAGCGCCGACTTCTCCGCTCGCAGCAGCACGTTGGCGAGGATCGGAATGGTGTTGCGCCGCTCGACCACGCGATGCACGTGACCCAGCGACTTCAGCAGTGCGGCGCGCTCGATGGTGACCTTCATTGCGAAACAACCCCCAGGGGGTCACGAAAGTGGCGTGGCTGCGTGGCTTTCGCAAGGGTCGAGCGCTGGGAACCGCAGGTTTTCCCTGCGATTCACGGCCGCTCGCACCGGCGAATGGTCACTCCTGCAACTGCCGCTTCAGGACCTCGATCTCGTCGGCCAGCATGGCGTCGTTGCCCACCAGCCCCTCGATCCTGCGCACCGCATGCAGCACGGTGGTGTGATCGCGCCCGCCGAACCTGCGGCCGATTTCCGGCAGCGAACGCAACGTCAGCGTCTTGGTCAGATACATCGCCACCTGCCGCGGGCGCACGACATTGGCGGTGCGGCGCGACGACAAGAGGTCGGCGCGGCTGACGTTGTACTGCCGCGCCACGATGCGCTGGATATCCTCGATCTTGACGCGCTTGGGATCCTGCGGACGGATCAGGTCGCGCACCTCGCGCTCGGCCATCTCCATGGTCACCGGCTGGCTGGTGAGCTTGTTGTGCGCGAGCAGGCGGTTGATAGCGCCTTCGAGATCGCGGCCGTTGTGGGTGACCGATTTCGCGATATAGGCGAGCACCGGCGCGGGAACGTCGAAGCCCGGATGATACTGCCGCGCCGCTGTGACGCGGGTCTTGAGAATCTCGAGCCGCAGCTCTTCGCCGAGCGCGCCCATCTCGACCACGAGCCCGCCCGCGAGCCGCGAGCGCACGCGGTCATCGAGGCTTTCGAGATCGGTTGGCGGCCGGTCGGCCGCGATCACCACCTGGCGGCCGGCGTCGATCAGGGCGTTGAGCGTGTGGCAAAACTCGGCCTGCGTCGACTTGCCGTGCAGGAACTGCAGGTCGTCGATCACCAGCACGTCGATGCCGCGCAGCGCCTCCTTGAACGCGAGCGCCGTCTGGCTGCGCAGCGCCGACACGAAGCCGTACATGAACTTCTCGGCGGTGAGGTAGAGCACCTTACGCTCGGCGCCGTTGTTGCCGGCCCAGGTTGTCGCTTGCAGTAGGTGCGTCTTGCCAAGCCCCACGCCGGCGTGGATGTAGAGCGGATTGAACATCACCGGGTCGCCGCGGCGCGCCATCGCCACCTGCTTGGCGGCGGCATGCGCCAGGGTGTTCGAGCGGCCGATGACGAAACTTTCGAAGGTCAGCCGCAGATCGAGCGGTGAGCCGCCGAGCGCGTCGTGGCCGGTGGAGACCGGAGCATAGGCGGCGCGCAGGTCGCTGATGTCGAGCCGCGGGCCTCGCGCATCGCGGCTGGTTTCCACCAGCTCCGGCGCCTTCGCCTTGGGCGGCGCGGTGCGGATCATGGCGCTGCGCACGCTGACCTCGATCCTCTGCACCTCCCCATTCTCGCCCTGCCAGCAGGCCAGCACGCGATCGGTATAGTGCGACTGGATCCAGCTCTTGAGGAAGCGCGTCGGCACCGAGAGATGGGCCGTGTGTTGCTCGACCCGCTCCAGGTCCATGCGGGCGAACCAGCTCTGGAAAATATCCTCGCCGACTTCGGCGCGGAGCTTTTCTTTCACGCGCGACCAGCGCTCCTGTTCCGGATTCGTCATTTTTTTCTCTGGTGTCTTACGGTTATTGCTGGAACTTGGTGAAACGGACGGCGGTGCTTCCGCCGATGCCGGGACGCGCGGCTACATCACTCGGAGGCGTGGGCTCGGATAATGTGAAGGCTGGAACTTTGGCGGATAGCGGTCCCGCGCAATTTGCGCGAAGCCGGCGGGCGTAGGGCTCGGACTCAGCTACTGGAAGGCAGCGCTCTACTGCCTCGGGCCGGGTCTCCTGCTGCGCGTATGTTTGGTGCAGCGCTCAGGCTCGGAGAAGAAACCCGCCGATCAGCCATGAATCCCCCTCGTCCGTCGCGACAGGATCGCGACAGAAGCGTCTTGCCCAGATTGTATAAGTACAAAGACCTCTGCTTCGGAGTACCACTCGGGGATGTCCCGTTTTTTGTTGAACATTGCGAAGCGGTCGCTGCCAAGATTGACGTTACGCGGCGCTGGCTTGGTGAGCAAGGATGCCGTGTGTTGAGCCTCTTTGTTGATGAGCTGCGAGGGCGGCTCGCAATGCCGGCAGATGTT
>CAMAWG010000102.1 GCA_945861855.1 Rhodoplanes serenus | reverse complement strand
CGCTCTCGGTCTGAACACGCTCCGTAAAATCTTTGTCGCCGCAAGTCCTGATCAAATAATCGCCTTCCTCAACCAACTTCTATCCCCAAAACTACCCGTCAAGCCCTTGCGCGCTTTAGCTTTTCGATAGCGAGTCGAGTACGGTGGGCTCGAACAGAAGTTTGCTGGCGGCGCGGCGAGCCTGCGCGTTGGCCAGATGGCCATGGATGTGGAGTTCATGGTTAGCGACGTCAGCGCGTTCTTTGTGCAGCAGATCGCGACCGTAAACCTGCCAAGCGGCGGCCCCGCCTATCCGCTCTCGACTCCCGGCGTGCGGCTCAAGCTCGACCCCACCAAAGACGTGTCGTTGCTGCTCGCTGCTCTCAACGGCGATCCGGCCGGTCCGGGACTGGGCGACGAGCAGCTCCGCAATCGCAACGGCCTCAACTTTCGCGTCCACGATCGGGCCCTGGTCTTCGGCGAGTTGCAGTTCCGGCATTCCCGGCACGAACTCGAAGGTACATTGAAGCTTGGTGGCTGGTTTCATCTTGGGGACTTCGACGATCAGCGCTTCGCGGGTGACGGATCTCTTCTCGCCGACCCGGACGGTCTCGGGGTGGCCGCGAGGCGAAGGCGAAACTCCGCCATCTACGGTGTGCTCGACCAGCAGATTTGGCGTCCGCAAGGCGGAAGCCCGGGCAGCGGCGTTTCGATTTATGCGCGAGGGTTGGTCAGTCCTTCCGATCGCAACTCGATCAGCTTGTCCGCCGATGGCGGCATCGTGTTCGCGGGCTTGATCCCGCACCGTCCCGACGACAGGTTTGGCGCGTCGGTCATGTACTTGCGGTTCTCGGACAATCTGCGCGCCTTCGATCGCGATGTGGTGATGTTTACCGGGGCGCCGGGACCGATCCGGGACTACGAGGCCAATCTGGAAGTCAGCTATATGGCGCAGATCGTGCCGGGCTGGACGGTGCAGCCGACGCTGCAGTTCATCTGGCACCCGAGCGGAGACGCCGGCAGGAACGCAACCGTCGCCGGCGCGCGCTCGATCTGGCGATATTGAAAGCCGCTAGACCGTGACCCGGGTCCAGCCGTCCGGCGTCAGCCGCTCCTGCGGCAGGAAGCGCGCCTTGTAGTCCATCTTGCGCGAGCCGTTGACCCAATAGCCGAGATAGACGTAGGGCAGGCCCATGCGCTTGGCGCGCTCGATGTGGTCGAGGATCATGAAGGTGCCGAGCGAACGGTCGCCTTGCTCCGGATCGAAGAACGAATAGACCATCGACAGGCCGTCGCCGAGCACGTCGGTCAGCGCCACCGCGAGCAGCGAGCCCGCGCCGCGGCCGTTGATCGAAGAGTCGGGGCCGCGCCGCCGGTATTCAACCAGGCGCGTCTTGACGTGGCTGTCCTCGACCATCATCGCGTAATCGAGCACGGTCATGTCCGCCATGCCGCCGTCGCGGTGGCGGGAATCGAGATAGGCGCGGAACACCGAATACTGCTCGGAGGTCGGCACCAGCGCTCGCATGTCGCCGACGACATCTTCGTTGCGCTCGGCGACGCGCCGCATGCTCCGGGTCGGGCGGAAGTGCTCGGCGATCACCCGCACCGACACGCAGGCTCGGCAGGCTTCGCAGGCCGGACGGTAGGCGATCGACTGGCTTCTTCGGAAGCCGCCGTGAGTGAGCAGGTCGTTGAGCCCCGGCGCCCGCTCGCCGACCAGATGGGTGAAAACCTTTCGTTCCTCCTTGCCCGCGAGGTAGGGGCAGGGCGACGGCGCCGTCAGGTAGAACTGGGGGGTGTCGCGGGAGTGCTGGGTCACGACGGTCGATACCCTCGGCCGGGTCGGCGCCTGAATACCGCAACACTGTCGCCTTGAAATCCGCCCGCGTCAAAGGGGGCACAAGGCTTGTGCATTAGACGGTCCGGCGCGACGCGCGGAGCGCGCCCGTCCGCGCTTCGTTGTTGATGACGACGGTGCCGACCAGGATGTCGTGCAGGCAGCGCCGCCGGTCGTTGAACAGGCAGACCACGAGGACGAGGGGCGTGATGGCCGAGACCGTGATCCAGAACACCACGGCGTGCACCGCGCCCAATACGAAATAGGCCGGCGAGCCGTACCAGGTGCGCATTTCGATATCCATCGCCCGCATGCCGATGGTGGCGGACGCAGGGCCGCCCAGCGTCAGACCGTAGTAGGCGATCGCCCAGATCACCATCGCAGGCCACAGCAGGGCGTAGAACAGGAAGCCCAGCCCGAAGGTGACGATGCCGACCACGAAGATGAACATCGACACGAACACCACGGGAAGCGACAAGATCAGGAAGTCGATCAGGAACGCGACCACACGCCGCGCCAGCACGCCCTCGAACAACTCGGGGGTGGCGGCCGGATCGTAGGCGTGCGGCTTGAGTTCAATCGATACGCCGAGGCGCTTGGGTTCGCTGGTGGCCATGATTCGCTAAAGCCCCGCTGGTTCCCAATGAAATGGGCAAAAAGCCCGCCGTTGCAAGAGGCAGCACGTCGCAACTGGCCGTGGCGGGAATAAGGTCTAGATTGACGGGGAGGGAGCCCAAATCTTGAGCGTGACCTTGGCCGACATCGAAGCCGCCCGGCGCGTCATCGCCGGGCATGTGCTGCGCACGCCGATGCTGCCGGCGCCGAGGCTTTCGGCGCTCACCGGCGCCGAGGTCTACGTCAAATACGAGAATCTCCAGGTCACCAATTCGTTCAAGGAGCGCGGCGCGCGGGCCAAGCTCGCCTCGCTGACCGCGGACGAACGGGAGCGCGGCGTTATCGCCATGTCGGCCGGCAATCACGCCCAGGCGGTCGCCTATCACGCCGCAAGCCTTGGGATTGCGGCGACCATCGTCATGCCGGTGACGACGCCGTTCGTGAAGGTGGCGGCGACCAGGGCGCACGGCGCGCAGGTGCTGCTCGACGGCGAAACCATCAGCGAGGCGCAGGCGCGCGCCGAGACCGAGGCGCGCGAGCGCGGGCTCATTTGGGTGCATCCTTACGACGATCCGCATGTCATTGCCGGCCAGGGCACCGTGGCGCTCGAAATGCTCGAGGAGGCGCCGGGCCTCGATGTGCTGGTGATTCCGATCGGCGGCGGCGGGCTGATTTCCGGGATCGCCACGGCGGCGAAGGTGCTCAAGCCGGGCATCGAAATCGTCGGCGTGGAATCGGCGCTCTATCCGTCGATGTGGAACGCCATTCATGGCGAGCAGCGCCCGCTCGGCGGCGCGACGCTGGCCGAAGGCATCGCGGTGAAGAACGTCGGCGCCCTGACGCTGCCGATCGTCCGCGCGCTGGTCAGCGACATCATTCTGGTCGACGAGGAGCATATCGAGCGCGCGGTCAACGCTTACCTCACCTTGCAGAAGGCGATGGCGGAGGGCGCTGGCGCGGCGGGGCTTGCCGCGATGCTGGCGGGTCCCGCGGCTTTGCCGGCAGGAAGGCCGGGCTCGTCCTCTGCGGCGGCAACATCGACCCGCGCATCCTCGCCTCGATCATGGTGCGCGAACTGGAGCGCGAGAACCGGATCGTGTCGTTCCGGCTGACCATCGCCGACCGTCCGGGCCTGTTGGGCCAGATCGCCACCACGCTTGGCCGGCTCGGCGCCAATATTCTTGAAGTCGATCACCGGCGGCTGTTCCTGGACGTGCCGGCCAAGGGCGCGCGCCTCGACGTCACCGTCGAGACCCGCGACGCCGTGCATGCGGCGGAAATCCTGGCGGCGTTCAAGGAGGAAGGCCTTGCGCCGGTGCGGATCGCGACCGGCGATGCGATGGACTGAGTGCGTCTGCTAATCGACGGCGTGCCGGTCGAGCGAAGGCAGGTCCAGCGGTGGTGACTCGGCGTCGGTCGGACGCGGGCGCGGCAAAGGGACCGCAGCCGTGACGAGCGCGACGCGGACTTGTGGTTTCGTCCGCGGCAACGGGATGGCGCCTGCGATCGGCTCGGACGGTTCGATCGCGGAAGTCTCGGCAACCATGATGGACGGCGGGGCGCTTGATTTATCCTGCACCGGATCGGTATAGGCCGGCGGGACGCTGGCAAGCGACGGCGGCGCTGCCGCGAGCGTTGCAAACATCGGCAGCGCCGTAACGGCGGGTTCAGGCGCCGCCCTGGCTGGCGATGGCGGAGGCGGCGGCGCTACGGGCTCCGCCATCTCTACTGGCTGCGGCGCCTTCGCCACCGTGGACTGCGCCCGCGCGAGCGGAGCGGGCGGCGTCGGCGGAGCGGCCGCGAGCATCATCGGGCTCAAGATGGCGACGGTCGGCGGGGCGATGTAGGCGCGGATGAACCAGGCCGCCAGCAGCACGAAAGCGGCCACCGGAATGACGACAGCGATGATAGAGACCCAGCGGCGCGTATGCGCCCGCTCGAGCAGGATGTTGCCCTCAAGCTCCATCGTCATAGCCGCCTCCGACCCATACAAACCGGCGGGCTGGCGGACAATAGCCGATTTCACGGGCGGGCGGCAGCCCCTCCCGGGCCTTCAGGAGCCTTCCCGGACCTTGGCCGTCATTGCTTCTCAATGCCGGCGTCGCGGATGACGCGCGCCCATTTGTCGATTTCGCCGCGCAACCGGCCCGCCAGTTCGTCCGGCGTGCTGGGAAGCGGCTCCAGGCCAAGCTCGGTGTAGCGTTTCACCAGATCGGGTTCCGCCAGCGTCGCGCGGAGTTCCCGATTGAGCGTGCCAATCACCTCGGGCGGGGTGCCGGCAGGGGCAAAGGCGCCGTTCCAGGTGACCACGTCGAAGCCCTTCACCCCGGCCTCGTCCACGGTCGGGACCTGGGGCGCGTAGGCCGCGCGCTTGGGCGTGGTACTGCCGAGCGCCCGGAGCTGGTTGCTTTCGACCGCCGATTTCAGCGCGCCATAGGACTGGATGACGGCGTCGACGTCGTTGCGCAGCACCGCGGTCACGAGTTCGCCCGGCGTGCAGAACGGCACGATCACGAAGCTCAGGCCGGTCATCGATTTCAACAGATGGGCGGCGAGATTGTTGGTCGAACCGACTGTCGTGGTGCCGACGTTCAACACGCCAGGCTTTTCCC
The DNA here is from genome assembly GCA_945861855.1 of Rhodoplanes serenus. Classification (GTDB taxonomy): domain Bacteria; phylum Pseudomonadota; class Alphaproteobacteria; order Rhizobiales; family Xanthobacteraceae; genus Z2-YC6860. Next base: position 10,939 of record CAMAWG010000102.1, on the reverse strand, counting down.
GCGCGGTCGCGAGAAGGTCGCCGAGCGTCCGATATTGCGAGCCGGAGTTGACGGCGATGATGTTGGCGAAGGTGCTGATGCCCGAGATCGGTATGAAATCGCCGACCGGATCGTAGGGCAGGGACTTGAGCAGAGACACGCTGATGGCGGTCGAGCTCGAGAACGTGACCAGCGAATAGCCGTCCGGCGGCGAGGTCTTGACCGCGAGCGCCGCGGTGGTGCCGCCGGCGCGGGGCTGGTTGTCGATCACGATGCTGGTGCCGAGCCTGCTGCCCAGCTTGTCGGCGAGAATGCGAAGCGTGACGTCGGAGACCGAGCCCGCGGCGAACGGCAGCATGACGCGGATCGACCGCGACGGATATTTGCCCTGCGCCAGCGCGGGTGACAGAGCCGCGGCGGAAAGCGCGGCGACCAGGGACAAGGCTGCAAGTCTGGCGCGCATGTTCGTCCTCCCGCCGGCTTATGTCTCCGCGACCACGCGATTGCGCAGTACGCCGATGCCGCTGATCTCGATCTCGATCGTATCACCGGCTTTGAGGCTTTGGGGCAATTCATCGGTGCCGAGCCAGATCACGTCGCCCGGCGACAGCGTGTTGGTCTTGGAGATGTCGCTGATCACCTCGCCCGCGCTGAACAGCATGTTGCCGGTCGGAAACTTATGAACCGTCGCGCCGTTGAGCCGGACCGTCGTCGTCATGTCGCGCGGCTCGACGCCGGTCGCGATCCACGGCCCCATCGGCTTGAAGGTGTCGGCGTTCTTGCCGCGCAGGTTGGTCGGATCGTTCTTCTGCCAATCACGCTCGGTGACGTCGTTGCCGATGGTCCAGCCGAAGATGCATTGGGCGGCTTCGTCGGGCGTAACATTGCGGCAGCGCCTGCCGATCACCGCGACGAGCTCGCCTTCGTATTCGAAGCGCGGGCCGGAGTCCTTCGGCTTGACGATGTCTTCGCCGCTCGCAATCAGCGCGCTGTTGGCGCGATAGCCGACGCGCGGCCGGTCATAGAATTTCGGCTCCGAAAAACCCTTGGTCTTGGAGCGTTCGATGACATGGGTGCGGTAGTTCGAGCCGATGGCGTAGAACGTCGGCGGCATGACCGGCACCAGCAGCCTGACGCTGCCGAGCGGAAACGTGTTGGCCGTGCGCCGATGCTGAAAGAACGGATCGCCTTCAACCGCAACGACCGTCTCGCCTTCGACAAGGCCGTATGAGGCTCGCCCATCCTTCTCGAAGCGGCACCAAAGCATGGGCGGTCAGGACTTCAGGAGTTTCTCCGCCACCCGCGGGGCGAAATAGGTCAGCACGCCGTCGGCGCCGGCGCGCTTGAAGGCGGTGAGCGTCTCGATCATCGCCTTGTCGCCGTCGAGCCAGCCGTTTTGCGCCGCCGCCATGATCATCGCGTATTCGCCCGACACCTGGTAGGCGAAGGTCGGCAGGCCGAACGCGTCCTTGATGCGCGCGAGGATGTCGAGATAGGGCAGGCCGGGCTTGACCATGATCATGTCGGCGCCCTCGGCGATGTCGAGTTCGGCTTCGCGCAGCGCCTCGTCGGAATTGCCCGGGTCCATCTGATAGGTGCGCTTGTCGCCGGTGAGCGTCGCCGAGGAGCCCACCGCGTCGCGGAAGGGGCCGTAGAAGGCCGAGGCGTATTTCGCCGTATAGGCCATGATCTGCACGTCGGTGAAACCCGCGGCGTCGAGGCCTTGCCGGATCGCGCCGACGCGGCCGTCCATCATGTCGGACGGCGCGATCACGTCGCAACCGGCCTCCGCCTGAACGAGCGCCTGCTTGACCAGAACGGCCACGGTCTCGTCGTTGAGGATCGTGCCTTCGTGCATCAGGCCGTCATGGCCGTGGCTGGTGTAGGGATCGAGCGCCACGTCGCAGAGCACGCCGATCCCGGGGACTTCTTTCTTGATGGCGCGGATCGCCTGGCAGACCAGGTTGTCCGGGTTGAGCGCCTCGCTGCCGTCGTCGTCGCGCAGGTTCGGGTCGGTGTAGGGGAACAGCGCAATGCAGGGGATGGTGAGTTTCGCTGCCTGCTCGGCGGCGCGCACGATGTCGCCGATCGGAAGCCGTTCCACGCCGGGCATCGACGCGACCGGCGCGCGGCGGCCTTCGGCCACGAACATCGGCCAGATCAGGTCGTTGGTGGTGAGCACGTTCTCCCGCACCATGCGGCGCGCCCATTCGGCGCGGCGGTTGCGCCGCGGGCGGGTGGCGAGATCGAGCGAGGGCGCCGGCTGCGCCCGGTCCTTGGCTTCGGCCGGGACCACGCGCACGCGGGATTCGATCGGTCGGCCGTATTTGATGGCCATGTAGATGCTCCAATATCCTTGTTCTTTTAGCCTTTCGGCTCGATGCTCGCCAGCGGCGTTGACGCAGGCAGGGGCGTTTTCTATCGGTCGAGGCATGGATTTCGACCTCACCGAGGACCAGCGCGCTTTTGCGGCCACCGCGCGGCAATTCGCCCGCGAGGAGATGGCGCCGAAGGCGCGGGACTGGGACGAGAACGAAACCTTCCCGGTCCCGGAACTGCGCAAGGCCGCGGCGCTCGGCTTCGGCGGCATTTATGTGAAGGACGACGTCGGCGGTTCCGCACTCTCCCGGCTCGACGCCACCATCATCTTCGAGGAACTGGCGCAGGGCTGCACCTCGACCGCGGCCTATATCTCGATCCATAACATGGCGGCGTGGATGATCGACGCCTTCGGTGGCGCGGCGCAGCGCACGAGGTTCCTGCCGATGCTCTGCAGCATGGGGCATTTCGCAAGCTATTGCCTGACCGAGCCGGACGCCGGCTCCGACGCCGCGAGCCTGAAGACCAAAGCCACCCGCGACGGCGGCCACTATGTGTTGAACGGCAGCAAAGCGTTCATATCCGGCGGCGGCGTCTCCGACATCTACGTGTGCATGGTCCGCACCGGCGGCGCGGATCCCAAGGGCATCTCCTGCATCGTTGTCGAGAAGGGTACGCCGGGACTCACCTTCGGCGCCCAGGAGAAGAAGCTCGGCTGGAAATCGCAGCCGACCGCGATGGTGAACTTCGAGAACTGCCGGGTGCCGGCGGAGAACCTGATCGGCAACGAGGGCGACGGCTTCAAGATCGCCATGGCCGGCCTCGATGGCGGCCGGCTCAATATCGCCGCCTGCTCGATCGGCGGCGCGCAGTTCTGCCTCGACCGCACCATCGAATACATGCGCGAGCGAAAGCAGTTCGGCTCGCGGCTCTCGGACTTCCAGGCGCTGCGTTTCCGCATCGCCGACTATGCCACCGAATTGGAGGCTTCGCGGCTGATGGTGCGGCGCGCGGCGGTGGCGGTCGGCGCGGGCGAGTCCGGCGGCACGCGGCTTGCCGCCATGGCCAAGCGGCTCGCCACCGACGCGGGCTTCGAGGTCGTCAACGGCTGCCTGCAGTTGCACGGCGGCTACGGCTACCTGCGCGATCACCCGGTCGAGCGCGTGCTGCGCGACGTGCGGGTGCATCAGATCCTCGAAGGCACCAACGAGGTGATGCGGCTCATTGTCAGCCGGGATTTGTTGGGGAATTGATCATGTTCGTTGCTCAGGTTTCGTTTGTCTTCGCCGCTATGCCGATGTTTTTGTGGGCCATCGTCGCGTGAGCGAAGCGCCATCCGAAATCCTGTTCGACCGCCGCGGCGCCGCGGGCCTCGTCACGCTGAACCGGCCGCAGGCGCTCAACGCTGTGACACTCGGCATGGTGCGCGCCTTTACGCGCCAGTTGACGGACTGGCGTGCCGATCCCTCGATCACCCGCGTTGTGCTGTCGGCCGCCGCCGGCCGCGCCTTCTCGGCCGGCGGCGACATCCGCGCGCTCTACGACGCCGGTACCACGGGGCGCCACGACGAGATGCTGGCGTTCTACGGCGAGGAATACGTGCTCAACACCATGATCAAGAATTATCCGAAGCCCTATGTCGCGCTGATCGACGGCATTGTCATGGGCGGCGGCGTGGGCGTTTCGGTGCATGGCTCGCACCGGGTTGCCGGGGACCGTTTCCTGTTCGCCATGCCCGAGGTTTCCATCGGCTTCTTTCCCGACGTCGGCGCGACCTGGTTCCTGCCGCGGCTACCGGGCGAGCTTGGCGCCTATTGTGCGTTGACCGGCGCGCGGCTTAATGCAGCCGATGGGGTCGCGGTCACCGTTGCCACCCATCGGGTGCCGTCGTCGCGCTTCCCCGATCTGGCCGACGCGCTGTGCGGCGATGTGTCGGTCGATGCAACGCTGGCGGCTTTCGCCGAACCGGCAGGGGAGGGCAAGTTCGCGGCGCGGCGCGGCGCGATCGACCGGCTGTTCAAGGGCGGGCGGGTCGAGGACATTCTCGCGGCGCTCGACGCCGAAGCGGCGGGTGGCGGAGCCGATGCGGAGTTCGCCAGGGCCACGTCTGCCGCGATCCGCACCAAATCGCCGACCGCGCTCAAGCTCGCGCTCGCCCAGATGCGGGCCGGCATCGGGCTGTCATTCGAGGGGTGCATGCAGACCGAATTCCGCATAGTGTCGCGCGTCATTCATGGCCACGACTTCTATGAAGGGGTGCGCGCGGTGATCGTGGACAAGGACAATGCGCCGCGCTGGCGGCCGGCCGCGCTGGCGGAGGTTTCCGACATGGAGATCGCGCGCCACTTCGCGCCGCTGCCGCCCGGCGATGAATGGGCCATTCCGTGAGCGACACCCCCGCCACCGATCCAACCGCCCCCGCCAAGCCGGCCGCCCCCGCCAAGCCGACCAGCCCCATCAAGACGACGAACGATCCGGTTCGCTCGATGGAACCGGTGCATGCCGACGAGCCGGAAGTGCACGAGGCGCGCTGGACCGGCCGTCTGGTCATCTTCCTGCGCGTGATGGCGGTGCTGTCGATGGCCAAGGGTCTCTATCATTGGGCGATCGTGTGCGGCATCAGCGGCCCACCCGACGGGTTCGAGTATCAACCGACGCCTTGGCAGACCGCGACGGTGTTCTTCGCAGTGATCGATCTGGTCGCGGCGGTCGGCCTCTGGCTCGCCGCGGCATGGGGTGCGGTGGTCTGGCTCACGGCTTGCGTGTCGATGGCGGCGGTCGAAGTGTTCTTCCCGCAGGTCTATGGCGGGCGGCTGATGGTCGTGGCGATCGAGGGCGTGCTGCTGTTCGCCTATCTGGGGCTGGCCATCCAGTCCGCGCGCGAGCATCCCAATTGAACGTCCGGCGTGAACGATTGCGACAGATTGCTTCTTTTCACACCGAACCGCCGCTCCTATGGTTGCGTCGGCACGAGAGTCCGGCGTGTGTCGAGGAACAGGAGACTGCCATGAACCGTCGTGAAATTCTCAAATCCGGGATGGGGTCGCTGCTGGCCGCCTCGGCGGGCTGGCCGAAGGCCGCTGACGCGCAGGCGGCGGCATGGCCGACCAAGTCGATCCGGATCATCGTGCCGTTTTCCGCCGGCAGCGCCACCGACCTCGTTCCGCGCGCGGTGTTCGAACAAGTGTCGCAGCAGGTCGGCCAGACCGTCATCGTCGAAAACCGGCCGGCCGGCGGTGGCGCGATCGGCATCGGTGCGGTCAAGCAGGCGGAGGCCGACGGTCACACCATCCTGGTGCACTCCAACTCGTTCATCACCACGCCGGCGGTCCAGGCGATGGCCTGGGATCCGGTCAAGGATTTCTCCGGGATCACGCCGCTCGGAAACGTCCCGCTGGTGCTGGTCGCTTCAGCCGACCGGAAAATCAAGACGCTCAAGGAAATGATCGCCGCCGCCAAGGCCAATCCGGGCTCGCTCAACTACGCAGCCGCCGGCATCGGCTCGCCGCCGCATCTCACCATGGAGCGCTTCCGCCTTGCGGCGGGCTTCACCGGCCAGCTCGTGCCATTCCGCGGTGCGCCCGAGGCGCTCACCGAGATCATGGCCGGGCGGGTCGATGTCTATTTCTGTCCGATCACGCCGGCACTGCCGTTGATCCAGTCCGGCAAGCTAGTCGCGCTCGCGGTCAGCAGCACCATCCGCGCCTCCGCCTTGCCGGATGTGCCGACCACGGTGCAGGCCGGCTTCCCCAATTCCGATTTCGATTTCTGGATCGGAGCGATGGTCAGGAAAGAGACGCCGCGCCCGATCGTCGCCGCGATCCACGCCGAGACGTTGAAGGCGCTGAATCATCCGACGATCAAGGAACGGCTCGCCAAGATGGGCGTCGAGCCGCTGATCGAGACGACCGCGGTCTTCGATGCCCGGATCGCCCGGGAGACGCCGATCGCCGAGGAACTGGCCAAGGCTGCCGGCATCGCGAAGAAATAGCAGCAGACAACGGGGCAACACTCCAATTCTGCCGATCCCGCCCGGTGGCCATCCGGCGGGATTGCCGTTCTGCGGGATTCTTGTGGCCGGCCCGGCTCCGGGGCTTAATGGACCGGCACAAGGGAGGAGCGCATGGCGAACATCGGCTTCATCGGCCTCGGCAACATGGGTCTGCCGATGGCGCAGAACCTGCTCAAGGCCGGGCACAGCGTGCAGGGCTTTGACGTCAGCAAGGCGCAGGCCGATGCGCTCGCAGCGGCGGGCGGCCGGGCGGCGGAGAGCGTGAAGGCTGCCGCGAGCGGCGCCGACATCGTCATCACCATGCTGCCGGCGGGACAGCATGTGCGCGACGTCTATCTTGGCGTCGACGGCGTGCTGTCGTCGGTGGGCGCAGGCACGCTGCTGATCGATTCCTCGACCATCGACGTGGCGAGCGCCCGCGACGTGGCCGCGGCGGCCGAGACCAAGGGCCTCGCCATGCTCGATGCCCCGGTGTCCGGCGGCGTGGGCGGCGCCTTGGCCGGCACGCTCACGTTCATGGTTGGTGGCAGCGATGCAGCCTTCGCCCGCGCGCTTTCCGTGCTGGAGAAGATGGGCAAGACCATCGTGCACGCCGGCGGCGCCGGGAACGGGCAGGCTGCGAAGATATGCAACAATATGATCCTTGGCGTGTCGATGATCGCGGTATCGGAGGCCTTCGTGCTGGCGGAAAAGCTCGGCCTCGACGCGCAGAAGCTGTTCGACATCTCGTCGAAGTCGTCGGGCCAATGCTGGTCGATGACGACCTATTGCCCGGTGCCCGGGCCGGTGCCGGGCTCGCCCGCCAACCGCGACTACAAGGCGGGCTTCACCGCGGCGATGATGCTGAAGGACCTCAAGCTCGCGCAGGACGCCGCCAAGGCCGCCGGCGCGACGACTCCGCTCGGCGCGGATGCGGCGAAAATCTATTCGCAATTCGTCGAGAGCGGGGAGGGGCCGCGCGATTTCTCCGGCGTGATCCGGTTCATCCGTGGCGGCTGAGGCCTTGCCGGAGACATCATTTCTCGGCGCGGTTTCGTTCCCATTGTGGGACGCCGCACGAGCGGCGGAGGACGAAGCCGGGGTCGTGGATAGCGAAGCGCCGAAGCCGTGACCGGTTTTGGGGCAAGCGCCGCGCCGCGACGGTGAATGCGAAGTGAATCGAGCCGCTCAAATCCAACGAATACGCGGGATTCACCATCGTCAAGATACCAAAACTTTATCCTACAATTTAAGCCGATCTTCAGCCGCCGCGCTTATGGTCCCATGCATCGGCGGGAAAACAGGGCCCGTCGCGCGAAACAAAAATATACGGGAAGGCGTCACGATGAAGACCGTTGCAAAAACGGTCGAGCCCGCCGAGCGACAGGCGAAGTTCGACCAGATCCGGCCGCTCTATCTCGATGCCTTGACGCTCGTCGAGCGTCTGCATCGGCGCTTGCTCGATGTGATCAAGGACGAGTTCGATCGCAGGGGCCGCTCCGACATCAATTCGGTGCAGGCGCTACTGTTGTACAACATCGGCGACAAGGAGCTGACCGCGGGCGAGCTTCGCACCCGCGGTTACTACCTCGGCTCCAACGTCTCCTACAATCTGAAGAAGCTCGTCGAGATGGGCTTCCTCGATCATCAGCGCTCGCGGGTCGATCGCCGCTCGGTGCGCATCCGCCTGACCGACGTGGGCCGCGAGGTTCGCGACACCGTCGAGGGGCTGTACCAGAAGCACGTGCGCACGGTGGAGCAGGTCGGCGGCATCACCGGCGACGAGTTCGCGACCTTGAACAAGTCGCTGCACCGGCTCGAGCGGTTCTGGACCGACCAGATCCTCGACCGGCTCTAAGGGTAACTCTGCAGCGGCCGATCCCCATAATCTTCCGCCGCGACCGATCCCCCGGGCAATCCTCCCCCGGGGGATCGGTGCGTTTTGGGTCCAAATCGCTCCGAACCGGTCACAAAATCGCCCAGCCCCGCCTTTACCCACGCCATTGATTTGAGTACCGGAAACTTGCCCGAGCGCGGCCCTTTGGCATCTGGTAAAATGGCCGCTGCGGCATGAAGATTCGGGGCTTTGGGGGCTTCGGGAACTTTGATGACCAAATCGCCTGACCACCGCCATCCCAGCCGGCGCGCCGTGCTGCGCGGCCTTGCGCGGACCGCTGCGCTTGCGGCCGGCGGCGTTGTGGCGACGCGGGCGTTCGGTCAGGACGCGGCGCTCCAGGCGCTGATCGACCAGAACCAGAGCAGCGATTTCGGGCAGGGCTTCGACTCCGGCTCGCGCACTATCCAGATGCCGAAGGCGTCGCTGCCGACGCTGTCGCCCGCGACTGCGCAGCACACCGAGCAGGCGATCGCCCAGTTCGAGGGCATCGTCGCCAAGGGCGGTTGGCCGGAGGTCGCGCAGGCCGAACGCCTGCGGCTCGGCAGCCGTCACCCGGCGGTGACGGCGCTGCGCCAGCGCCTCACCGTGGCCGGCGATCTTCCTGCCAATACCGGCGCGTCGGACATCTACGATTCCTATGTCGAGGCCGGCGTCCGCCGCTTCCAGGCGCGCCACGGCATATCGGTCGACGGAATCGTGCGCGAGCAGACCTTGAAGACGCTGAACGTGCCGGCGCCGGTGCGGCTTGCGCAACTGCGCACCAACCTCGTGCGGTTGCGCAGCCTGAGCGGCAACCTGGGCCCCCGCTTCGTTGTGTGCAACATCCCGGCGGCGCGCATCGAAGCGATCGAGGGCGGCGTCGCGGTGTCGCGCCACACCGCCGTCGCCGGCAAGGTTGACCGGCCGTCGCCCGACATCAACTCGAAGATCGTCGAGATCAATTTCAATCCGTACTGGACCGTCCCGGTCTCGATCGTGCGGCGCGACCTCATCCCGAAGATGCAGGCCGAGCCCGACTACCTCACCACCAACAAGATTCGCATCTTCGACATGAAGGGCGAGGAACTGACGCCGTCGCAGATCAACTGGTACTCGGAAGAGGCGGTGAACTACCGCTTCAAGCAGGACCCGGGCGATCTCAACTCGCTGGGCTCCATGCGCATCAACTTCCCGAGCAAGGACGGCGTGTACATGCACGACACGCCGGCGAAGGGCCTGTTCGGCGAGGACATGCGGTTCCATTCGTCCGGCTGCGTGCGCGTGCAGAACGTGCGCGAACTGGTGAACTGGCTGCTGGTCGAGACTCCCAACTGGTCGCGCCAGGAGATCGACGCCGTGGTCAAGAGCGGCGAGCGCAAGGACGCCAAGGTGCTCCGCCCGGTGCCGCTCTACTGGGTCTATGTCACCGCCTGGGCCACGCCCGACGGCGTCGTGCAGTTCCGCGAGGACATCTACAACCGCGACGGGCTGGGACCGGTCGCGACGACCAAGCGCAGCTAGGACGTGAGCGCCGGCTAGTCGTGGACGATTATCAACCGTCCATCTTCCAGCGCCATCACAAGCGCCGGGCGTCCGTTGAACATCGTTGATCCGATGTTGCTTGTTGCGCGTGCCGGAATCGCAATACGCGCGATATCCCGAACGTGAGGCGTAAATGCGATGAGCCTGAGTGTTCTCCGGTCAAGGCTTGGGACAGCAAGATCGGGATGCCCGTCGCCGTCAAAATCAGACGTCCAGCTCATTCCGAGTGCGCGCGAGCCTATGACGTGGTTGGAGACGTCCGTCACTTCCGCGATTTTTTTGAGAGCTTGGCGTCGCCAAGACCATAGCTCTAACCGCCCGACCACATGAGGCTGGCGCACAACGGCAATGTCGACGGTGCCGTCGCCATCGTAATCGGCGATGCCGGCAGGATTCATCCAGGCATTCGGACGACCGATTGGCGGCGTCTCCGCGATGATGGCCATGGCGTTCGCATCGATGATGGCGACCGCCGAACCGCTGTTGAGATAGGATTTGATCGCCACAATCCGTTCAATCCCGTCAAGCTTGACGATGCGCGGCCAAAGATCCTCGAAGACTGCGTTCGCGCTGAGCGTGACGATACCATTTCGACCATCGTGCCGTTCGATCGCCAGACTGCCTGCTTCGATCGCGTCGCCGAGTACGCCGTGGCGATAACGGGCGGTCGGTGCGGCAAACCAAGCCCGGGCAATCGTCGTTTGCCCCATTGCCAATCGGCCGTCCGGTAGAGCATTGGCGGGAAGCGGTGGACCAGGAGGCGGCTTCGCGGGCTGCATCCGCGCCGTATCGGCGGCGAGCGAATACCAATCCTGCCCGACTGCAATCCGGAGCCCCGCTGCATCGGCCTCAATGGCAGTAACAGGGCCGGGCGTGTCGATAAAGTCGGTTCGCCATTCAGCGGCCGCAGGTCCAGCGAACGCCAAGCATGCAACAAGCGCCGCTATTCGAGACGGCATTTCACCTGCTCCGCGAGTCGGCAATCGCTCAAGAACCGCGCCGGTACGCCATTCCTACACGCCTCACGCAGGACGAGTTGTTCGAATGGCAGCCTGGGCGCTCACCTTGACGTGATCGAGAAAAGGCTAGCCCGCATTATTCATCCCATTGACTCTCCCGTCGCGCAAACCTGCGTTTTGGCTTGACTGGTTTGCGCTTTCGCCGCTTCTCGGACACGGCTCTTCGTCACCGGCGGCGGGCCAGCGTGCGGGTTGGAGAGGGTTTGCGGGTTG
>CAMAWG010000101.1 GCA_945861855.1 Rhodoplanes serenus | reverse complement strand
AATACATACTTGGTCATGTACGCCGAGCAGGGCGTGAAAGCCGGAGTCTACAGGAATCGGCCCGGCGCAACAAACTGCGCTGCCTACGGAGCGACTTTGAATTCGCAGCCGGTCTTCGCGCGCACCTCCTCAAGGCTGACGCCGGGGTGCAGTTCCCTCAGCGTGAGTCCGCCGCCGCCCGCCGCCACGTCAAACACGCACAGGTCGGTAATGATCATGCCGACCACCCCCTTGCCGGTGATCGGCAGCGTGCAGGATTTGAGGATTTTCGGGCTGCCGTCCTTCGCCGCGTGCTCCATCAGAACGATCACCCGCTTCACACCCGACACAAGGTCCATGGCGCCGCCGGGACCCTTCACCATCTTGCCCGGCACCATCCAGTTCGCGAGATCGCCGTTCTGCGCGACCTCGAGCCCGCCGAGGATCGAAAGATCGACGTGCCCGCCGCGGATCATCGCGAACGAGTCGGCGCTGGAAAAGAAGCTGCTGCCGGGAATCGTCGTGATGGTCTGCTTGCCGGCATTGATCAGGTCCGGATCCACCCGGTCTTCGACCGGGAAGGGGCCGATGCCGAGCAGACCATTCTCCGATTGCAGCGTGACGTTTACGTTCGTGGGAATGAAATTGGCGACCAGCGTCGGAATCCCGATGCCCAGGTTGACGTAGTAACCGTCGCGCAGCTCCTGCGCGGCGCGCCGTGCCATCACCTCGCGGACGGGCGAATCCTTCTTCGACGCCGCACCGCTCACAGTGCGGAATTCGATGCGCTTTTCATAGCGCTGCCCCTGGAGGATGCGCTTGACGTAGATCCCCGGCGTATGGACCTGCTCCGGATCCAGCGCGCCGACCTCGACGAGTTGCTCGACCTCCGCGACCGTGACCTTGCCGCAGGTGGCAATCATCGGATTGAAGTTGCGCGCAGTCATGCGGTAGATCAGGTTGCCGGCCTGGTCGCCCTTCCAGGCCTTGACGATGGACAGGTCGGCCCGGATTCCCTCCTCCAGCACGTACTCCTTGCCGTCGAAGGTCTTGGTCTCCTTGCCTTCCGCAAGCTTGGTTCCGGCCGCGGTACGCGTATAGAAAGCCGGAATGCCCGCACCGCCCGCCCGCAGCTTCTCCGCGAGGGTGCCTTGCGGGGTCAGCTGAAGTTCGAGTTCACCCGCCAGCACCTGGCGCTCGAATTCCTTGTTTTCGCCCACGTAAGAGGCAATGACCTTCTTCACCTGGCGGGTTTTCAGCAGCAAGCCCATGCCGAAGTCGTCCACGCCGGCATTGTTGCCGACGATGGTCAGTCCCTGGACGCCGCTGTCCACCAGCGCCTGGATGAGATTCTCGGGAATCCCGCAAAGGCCAAAACCGCCCGCGGCGATCGTCATGTTGTCGCGCAGGAGCCCCTGCAGCGCGGCGCTGGCGTTCGGATGGACTTTTTTCATTTGGATACAACCTCCAGTTTCAGGTTTTTGCTTCGAGCAGCCGTGCGCGGATGCTTTCGGGTATGCGGGCTGGCTTCTGCGTTTTCATGCCGATGAATACCACCACTGCGGCGCCGTCGGCATAGGGCTCCGGATCCGCATCCACGCGCAGTTCATAGTACGTCGGAACGCTGGAGCCGCCCGGCGCGCCGACGTCCAGTCTTACTTCGACCGTCCCCGGGTAGGTGATCGGCCGCTTGTAATTGCACGACGCGTTGGCGATCACGATGCCTGTGGACTGCCAGGCCTCGTCTTCCGGGACCATGGCGCTGAACCAGCTGATGCGCGCCTGCTCCATGTAGCGGAAGTAGATCGTGTTGTTGACATGCCCCATGGCGTCCATGTCGCCCCACCGGACGGGTATGCGCTCGATATGGGCCAGCCTGCGCTCGTCAGCCATGGTGCGCATTCTATAATCCCGCCATGACCCGCGAATCGATGCAGTACGACGTGGTGGTGGTGGGCGGCGGCCCGGCGGGCCTGGCCGCGGCAATCCGGCTGAAGCAGCTGTCCGGGGATATCTCGGTCTGCCTGATCGAAAAAGGCTCCGAAATCGGCGCCCATATCCTGTCGGGCGCCGTCATGGACCCGCGTGCGATGGCGGAGCTGTTTCCAGACTGGAAGGAAAAAGGCGCACCGCTGAACGTACCGGTGTCCGAAGACAGATTTCTGTTTTTGAATGAATCCAGTTCATTTAAAACACCCAATTTCCTGCTCCCGGCCTGCTTCACGAATCACGGCAACTACGTCATCAGCCTGGGGCAAGTGGCGCGCTGGCTCGGCCAGCAGGCCGAAGCGCTGGGCGTCGAGATCTTTCCCGGCTTCGCGGCCGCGGAGGTCCTCTACGACGAAAAAAACGCCGTGAAGGGCATCGCCACCGGCGACATGGGCGTCAACCGCAAGGGCGAGCACACCGATGCGTTCCAGCCCGGTATCGAGCTGCACGCCAAATACACGTTCTTCGCCGAAGGCTGCCGCGGCAACCTTGGCAAGCAGCTGGAGGCGAAGTTCGACTTGCGCAAGGGCTCCGATCCGCAGGTCTATGGCATCGGCCTGAAGGAACTCTGGGACATCGCGCCCGGCAAGCACCAGCCCGGCCTCGTCGTCCACACCGCGGGCTGGCCGCTCGGCAACGACACCTATGGCGGGTCATTCCTCTACCACCTGGAGAACAACCAGGCCGCGGTCGGTTTCGTGGTGGGACTGGGTTACGCGAATCCTTTCCTCAGCCCTTATGAGGAATTCCAGCGCTACAAGACGCATCCGGCGATCCGCGGTTTCCTCGAAGGCGGCAAGCGCGTCGCCTACGGTGCGCGGGCGATCACGGCGGGCGGCCTGCAGTCGCTCCCGGAACTGGTGTTTCCCGGCGGCTGTCTGATCGGCGACGACGCCGGCTTCCTGAACGCCTCGCGCATCAAGGGCAGCCACTGCGCGATCAAGTCCGGCATGCTAGCCGCGGAAGCGGCGCACGCCGCGCTCGCCACCGGCCGCGCGGGCGACGCGCTGACGGCCTATCCGGAAGCGTTCCGGCAGAGCTGGCTGTTCGACGAACTGTACCGGGCGCGCAATTTCAAGCCCTGGATGTCGAAGGGCCTCTACACCGGCTCGCTGATGGTCGGCATCGACCAGATCGTGTTCGGCGGCAAGGCGCCCTGGACGCTGCACCATGACCACGCGGATCACGAGACGTTAAGTAAAAAGACTGAAGTAAAAGAAATTAAATATCCAAAGCCCGACGGTGTTCTCAGTTTCGACCGGCTAACCAACGTTTCCTTTTCCAGCACCAACCACAGCGAAGACCAGCTGATCCACCTGACGCTGAAAGACGCATCGGTGCCGGTCAACGTCAACCTGGAGCTCTATGACGCGCCCGAGCAGCGTTACTGCCCCGCCGGCGTCTACGAGATCGTGCGCGACGACAAGGGTCCGCGGCTGCAGATCAACGCGCAGAACTGCGTGCACTGCAAAACTTGCGACATCAAGGATCCCACGCAGAACATCGTGTGGGTCACGCCGGAAGGCGGCGGCGGACCTAACTACCCGAACATGTGAATATGAAAACTTTTAATGAGTTCTACCCGTACTATCTTGGCGAACACGCAAACCGCACCTGCCGCAGGCTGCATTTCATCGGCACCAGCATCGGCCTCGTCTTCCTGCTGCATGCGTTTTCGACGCTGAATTTCTGGTGGCTGCTCGCGGCAATCGTGCAGGGCTACGCTTGGGCCTGGGTAGGGCACTTCTTCTTCGAGCACAACCGCCCCGCCACCTTCACCTATCCGCGCTGGAGCTTCACGGGGGACTGGGTGATGTGGAAGGACATCCTGACGGGAAAGATCGAGTACTAATAGATGACGAATGCCGCGCGGCTTGTTCGGGGCATCGGCTTGATGAAACTCCCATACGTAGTCGCTCGGATCATGCCGCATGATTCGAAGCTTCCGGTTGGGGAGCATAGAATCACATCTATGCGGACACCCTCAAGACCCCATCCGCATTTCCGGAGTCAACCTTAAAGGGGACACGGCGGAATCATGCAGCTACTTCGCAGATTGACCCACTGCGGAAGTAATATCGGAATGGCCGAAGACTTCTACGGTCCAGAGTTGATCAAGCGGGCGGCGTTTTCGATCCTCGCCTTCCTTGGCATGTTCGAAACCGTGCATGCCCAGACGCCACTGCAAGGTGGTTGACACCGGCTGCCACCCACTAGTATAGTCTAGTGTACCGACCGGCCAGCCGGTAGGTCAAGCAGCTACACGCCAAAAAGTCGAGAACGCAATGTCCGGATGCCCTTTCACCTCGGCCGCAAAGCCAATTCCTGCCACGCTTCTGACCGAGGAGGCATTGCAGGATCCGTTCGAGATCTACAAGCGTTTGCGCGCCGAGCAGCCGGTCGCCTTCGTGACCGAGCAGAATTTCTGGCTGGTGACCCGCTATAACGATTGCGAATTCATCCTCTCGCATCCGGAAAAATTCTCGTCGCGCGAAGCAGTCTCCAGTACGAACGCCTATCGCCGCTCGCCCGAGGCCTTGCGCATCCTGAGCGGCTCGAAGGGCCATCCGCGCGCCCGCACTCTGATCATGTCCGATCCGCCCGAGCACACCCGCTACCGGGCGATCCTGCAGCGCTCGCTCTCTCCGGGGAAGACGCTGCGCCAGCTCGCGACGCGCATGCAGGAGATCATCGACGATCTGATCGACGGCTTTGCCGAGCGCGGCGAATGCGAATTCGTCCGCGAATTCGCCTATCCGCTGCCGATGCGAATCGTCGCGACGATTCTCGACGTGCCGCCCGAGCGCATCGACATGCTCAAGGCCTGGTCGGACGATTTCATCTCGGTGCAGGCCGGCAACATTCCCGACGACCGGATAGTGGACGCCGCCCGACATACCATTGAGTTTGAGGAATATATCCTGGCCAAGATCGAGGAGCGCCGGCGCGAACCACGCGACGATTTTTTCGGCCGCCTGATCCAGCCGCATGAAGGCGAGCAGCCGCTTACCACCCAGGAGTTGCTCAATTTCGCGCTCCAGATCCTGGTCGGCGGCAACGAGAGCACCACCAATTTCCTCGGCAACGGCATGTACGAGCTAATGCGACGTCCGCACCTTGTCGCCGAGCTGCAACGCGAGCCCGGGCGCATCCCGGAGGTGGTCGAGGAAATTTTGCGCTACGAGTCGCCACTGCAAGGCCTGTTCCGCGTGGCGCTGGAGGAGCAAGACTTCGATGGCGTGCGCGTGCCGAAAGGCGCCAAGCTGATGCTCAACTTCGGCTCGGCAAATCGCGACGAAACCTATTACGGCGACGGTGAATTCGACCCCCATCGCGACAACCGGTCGACGCTGCATCTCGCTTTCGGCCGCGGCATCCACGCCTGCGCCGGACAAGCCATTGCTCGGCGCGAGGGCATGCTCGCCTTCGAGACCCTGATCCGCCGTTTGCCCGACCTGCGTCTGTCGCCGAGCCGTGCGCCGCAGCGGCAGACGTTATTCAGCCTGCGCGGCATGAAGAAGCTGTATCTGGAATTCACACAGGCGCCGCGGCTGCGGGCATCGACGTGACGGAAAGAGCATTGAAGATCAAAGTCGACACGAAGCTGTGCTAACTGCATGGGCAATGCACCTTCGTGGCTCCCGAGCAGTTCCGGATCGACGGAGAAAAGCTGATTTACAAAGAGAGCGTGCCCGCGCCCGCATCCTCGCCGGCCAATCCGAGATGATCGAGGCCTGAGCCCAAATGACCAATCAACAGTCAGCCAATCCGTCGCTCGCCGATCTCGTCAGCCTGAAGGGCCGCAATGGGGTGATCACCGGGGCCGCCCAGGGCATCGGTGCCGCCATCGCGCATCGGCTTGCCGAGGCCGGTGCCGATCTGTTTTTGATCGACCGTGACGGTGACCAGCTCCAGCGCGGAACACGCGAGCTTGCAGGCTTCGGCGGCCGGGTACGTTTGGCCGTCCTCGACCTCACCGATAGCGGCGCGCTCCAGGCGGCGGCCGACGACGCGGTTGTGCAACTCGGCGGCATCGACATCTGGGTGAACAATGCCGGCATCTCGCCGCGGGTCGGCGTGCTCGAGATGACAGACGAGCAATGGGACGCGGTGCTCGATCTCAATCTGCGCGCCGCCTTCATCGGCGCCCGCAGCGCCGCACGGCACATGCAGGCGGCGGGGCGGGGCGGCATCATTGTCAACATGGCCTCGTCGACCGTGAAGCGGGTCAGTGCCAATCCGATGCATTACCGGGTGTCGAAGCAAGGCCTGGTGGCTATGACGCAGAGTCTCGCCGTCGAGCTCGGCCGGCACGGCATTCGCGTGGTCGCCATCGCTCCGACCTTGGTGGAGACGCCCTGGGTGGCGAAGCTGCGCGCGTGCGGCTATGGCGAGGGTTTTGACAAGTTCGTCAAGCGCCTGCCGATCGGCCGCATCGGCACGCCCGACGACGTCGCCCGGGTCGTGCTCTTCGCGGTCAGCGATCTGGCGTCCTTCGTGACTGGAACGATGCTCGAAGTCGACGGCGGCGAGGGCTGCGCCTGAGCCTGGGTCAGGTGGCGCCCAAATAGGATTTACGCACCTCGAGATTGTCACGAATTTCGCTGGGCGTGCCACTGGCGATGCAGTGGCCAAGCTCGAGAACGTAGATCCGATCGGCAAGATCCATCACCAAATCCATGTCGTGTTCGATCCACAGGATCGGCACCTTCCAGTCGGACCGCAGCCGTAGGATGAAGCGGGCGAGATTTTCCTTCTCTTCGCGCGTCAGGCCGCTGGCTGGCTCGTCGAGCAACAGCAGGCGTGGGCTCATCGCCATCGCGCGGGTAACGCCGATTATCTTCT
This sequence comes from Rhodoplanes serenus, assembly GCA_945861855.1. Classification (GTDB taxonomy): domain Bacteria; phylum Pseudomonadota; class Alphaproteobacteria; order Rhizobiales; family Xanthobacteraceae; genus Z2-YC6860. The sequence goes on along the minus strand of CAMAWG010000101.1, from coordinate 9,261 downwards.
GCGTGCCGTAGGACAGCCCCGTCACGACCGCGTCGCGGTAGGGCCACAGCTCGAAGAAATCGATGACGTCCTCGGCGGCGGCGCGCTGCTCCGCCTCCTGGCGTGCGGTCTTGCCGAGGAACCAGAGCGCCGCCAGCGGATTGCCGGAAAAATGCCGATCACGGAAGACCAGCAGATTCTCGATCACCGTAAGCCGCTGGAACAGCTCCAGATGCTGGAAACTGCGGCCGATGCCCTTTTTCGCGATCACATGCGCGGGCAGCCCGGTGATGTCCTCGCTGTCCAGCAACACCTGGCCGGACTGCGGACGGTAGATGCCGGTCACCGCGTTGAGCAGCGCGGTCTTGCCGGCGCCGTTGGGACCGATCAGCGCCGTGATGCCGAAGGACGGCACCTGCAGGGTGACCTCGCGCAACACCTCGACCGAGCCGAATCGGAGCGTGAGGCCGCGCACGTCGAGCGTCGGGATCTGCCCGCCTGTTTGCATCATCCCCACCATCGCCGTGTCCGATGGTATTGCTTGACGTCCCGATAGCTCTGGCGCGCACCTTCTCCGCTACGCCGGCCGAGATAGAATTCCTGCACCTCCGTATTAACGAGCAGCTCCGCCGCCGGTCCGTCCCGCACGATCATGCCATTCTCGATGATGTAGCCGTAGTCGGCGAGTTCCAGCACAGCGCGCGCATTCTGATCCACCACCAGCAGCGAGAAGCCGAACTCGCGCTTCAACTCCGTCAGCTTGTGGATGACTTGGCGCTGCAAGAGCGGCGACAGCCCGAGCGACATCTCGTCGACCAGCAGCAGGGCAGGCCGCTTGATCAGCGCGGCCGCGATGGCGAGCAGTTGGCGCTCACCCCCGGAAAGCCAGATCGCCAAGCGCTCCCGATGGGGTGCCAGCATAGGGAAGACATCGAAGACGTTCGAAAGCGTGATCGAGTCCCTAGCCTGCCCGCGTGAGCGGGTGCGCCAGCCGACCTCCAGATTTTCCTGCACAGTGAGCGTGCCGAAGACCTTGTCGAGCTGCGGCACGATGACAATGCCGAGCGCGGCGGTCTGGTCCGCGCGCAATCCAGTGATGTCCTGGTCGTGGAAACGGACGGTTCCCTGCGTGATCGCCACATTCTCCGACGGCAGAAAACCCGAAATGGCACGCAGGGTGGTCGTCTTGCCTCCGCCGTTGAGACCGACCAGCGCCACCGTGCCTCCGTCGGGGATGCGCATGGAGATGCCCTGCACGGCCCGTACCACGCGTCCATACACCACTTCGAGCTGATCGATCACCAGGAGCGACTCGCTCATCAGCGCTTCGCCTCCAGCGGCGTGTATTTCAGCGGCCAGAGCATGCCGGCGTTGCGGATGCGGTACCAGATCGCGGCGAGGCCGAGCGGCTCGAACAGCAGGAACAGCAGGATGAGCGCCCCATAGGCGATCGAATGGATGCCGTTGAGCGAGCCGCCGGACAGCGCGATGCCGCCGGCCTTCATGGCAAAGTCGAGCATATAGGGCAGCAAAGTGAGCAACACCGCGCCGAGCACCGATCCGAGCACGCTGCCCACGCCGCCGACGATGATCATGGCGAGATAGACGATGGCCAGCTGAATGTCGTAGGTCTCGGCGGTGAGCACGCCTTCGTAATAGGCGCCGAGCGCTCCGGCGAGCGAGACGATCGCCGACGAAATCGCGAAGGCCCACAGCTTGGCGCCGGCGATGTTAATGCCGGCCGATCGCGCCGCCACCTCGTGGTCGGCCACCGCGATCCAGCGGCGCCCCAGATAGCTGCGCTGAATATTCAGCGCGGCCAGGATGACCAGCACCGTCACCACCAGCAGAAAGTAGAACCACGGCCGTGAATCGCCGAGCTTGACGAAACCGAGATCCGGGATCGGCATCACGATGCCGTGCGCTCGTACGGCCTCGACCTGATAGATCGACACCATCGTCGTGATCGCGAAATGCAGAGCCAGTGTGGTGATGGCGACATAAACCACTTTGAGCCGCAGCGACGGAACTCCGACCAGGATGCCAACCAGTGCGCCCGCGACGGCGGCGGTCAGCAGACAGACCCAAAATGGAAATCCGTGCTGGGCGCCGAGAATTCCGGCGGCGAAACCGCCGACGGCCAAAAAGGCGGCCTGACCCAGCGAAACCAGGCGCGCATTGCCGGACAACAGATTGAGTCCGACCGTGGCCACCACAGCGATCAGGGCGAGATTGCTCAGATGCAGCCAGAACGCATTGACGATGAATGGCCAGAGTACGGCCACCGTAATGCCGGCAAGCAACCAAGCCCACTCCTTGCCACGCCAGAGCCGAAACGTTTGCCGATAGCTGGTGTGCAGCGTCGGCGGGCGGCCCATCGCCCGTCTCTGGATCGATAGGACGGTCATACCCGTTCGACCTCTTCCGGGGTTCCGAACAGACCCCAGGGACGGATGGTCAGAATGACCAGCATGAGAGCGACCGGCGCGAGATCTGCGTAACGCGCCTCGAAATGCAGCAGGACGAAGTACTCAGAGACCGCGACCGCCAGCGCGCCGATGACGGCGCCGCGGAAGCTGTCCATGCCGCCGATGAGCGCTGCGATCAGCGCACTGACGCCGATCAGGATGGCCGCGGTCGACACAAGCGCCCGTTGGCTGTGCAGGAAGCCGCCGGCGGCAGCGGCACAGACCGCGATCACCCATGCCAAGCAGACGATCCGGTCGATATTGACCCCGCGCTGCGCCGCGAGAATGACGTTGTCAGTGGTGGCGCGCATGAACAGACCGATGCTGGTGAAGTGGTTGATCGCCACAATGACGCCGACCAGGAGCCACGCCGCGACGGCGACCAGCACATGTGTCGCCGACAGATCAGCGCCGAACAGAGAGACCGAGCCGCTCAGCAGCGGTTGTGTGGTAATGGTCACACCGCCGAAGGCGACGACCATCACGCCGCGCAACAGGATGGCGATGCCCACCGTCGCCATCAGCCCGACGAAGGGCGGCTCGCCGACGATCCGTCGCATCACTGCGAAATAGATCACCGCCGCGAGCACGCATCCCACCGCGATCGTCGCCGGCAGCGCCGCGGCCCAATGATAGCCGGCCGCCAGCAGCGCGGCGACGAAGAAGGCGCACAGGATGGCCAGATGGCCTTGCGCGAGATTGACCACGCGGCTGGTCCGATAGACCAGCACGATACCTGTCGCGAGCAGGGCGTAGATTCCCGCCACGCCGAGCACCGTTGTCAACTGTTGTATGGAAGCCCCCTGCGCAGGACGAACGGGGCCGGCCGGCAGGCCGGCCCCGAGCACATCATTTTTTCTCGCCGACCGTATAGGCGAGCTTGCTCGCCGCCTCGACCCACTCTCCCGTCGGCTTGAACTTCTTGCTGGCGGGATCGAAGCTGTAGGTCTTCCACCACGACGTGCCCTGGTGATCGTCGGCCTTGAAGGTGATCGGGCCGCCGCTAAGCCCGCCGGTGTCGACCGACAGGCTGCTCAGCGTGGCATTGAGCTTCTCGCCGTTGCAGGGGAAGCCGCACTTCCTCAGCGCTTCCACTGCGAGCTTGCCGTGCACCCAGCCGGCGATGTGGTTACCGGAGAAGTCGGCCGGCTTCACGCCGACCTTCTCGAGCGCACGGCCGATCTCGGCCACCGCCGGGAGCGGGTCGTGCGCCAGCACATAGCGGCTGAACACATGGGTATTCTCGAAATTGCCGGCGGTCTCCATCGCCTTGACCAGCGTAGCTTCATTGAAAGCCACGTTGTGCAGCAGCATCGGCCCGCGATAGCCGGCGGACCGCGCGGCCAGCAGAACGCCGGGCGCGAGGCCGGCCGGCAGATGGGTGACCACGACGGCCGGCTGCGAGTTGGCAATTCTCTGCCCGATCGCGCCGTATTCGACCTTAGCCGGCGGGAACATCAGCGAGTCGTTGGTGAAGCCGACCGCGCTTGCCGAGGCCGCGGTATGGCCGCAGGCCGCGAAGCCGCCCGCGCTGTCGATGGTCACGCACATCAGCTTGCCTTTCGACGGGAAAAGCTTGATCGCGAGCTTCGCCGACACCTCACCGGCGACTTCGAACGGGCTCCCGGTCGAATAGGCGTAATCCTCGGCCGGCGGCAGCGTGGACTTGATCGCGCTAACGGATGAGATTGCCGGAACATTGAACCGCTTGGCCAGCGCATAGATGCCAGGCAGGGTGCTCGACAGGCTCAACGACCAGATGCTGTTGACCTCTTCCGACGTCACCAGCTCGCGCATCAGCGAGGCCGCGCGCGTGGCATTTAGCTGATCGTCGCGCACGACGGTCTTAATCTGCCGGCCGTTCACGCCACCGGCTAAGTTGACCATGTTGATATGGGCGCGAAAGCCATCATGCACCGGAGAAAAAGTGTCCACGAAGGGACCGGAAAAATCCGAGATGTAACCGATCACATAGGGCTGTTGTGTTTGCGAATGGATCACGCCGATGCTGGTGCACAGGAGCAACGCGCTCCCAGCCAGGACTGCTATTCGTTGCGACATTCTTTTGTCCTCCCGTTGATGGTGTTGAAGTAACGCGTTGGTTTCAGGTTGCGGCATACATTTCATCGACCAACTCCTTGAACATCGTGTAGGTGTGCTTGCGCTTGATCTTCCGGGTCGGCGTCGTATCGCCCTCTTCGGGATCGAGCTCTTTCGGTATGATGCGGAAATATTTGACCTGCTCGGGACGAGCCAAGAAGCTGTTCGCCTGCTCAACCTCAGTGCTTAGCAGCGACGTCACGCGGGGATGCTGAATGAGTGTGGTGAACCCGGTATATTGCAAGTCGTGCGAACGCGCCCAGTTGGCAAGCGCGTCGAAATTTACCTCGATCAGCGCGGTCAGGTACTTCTTTCCGTCGCCGAAGACTACCACCTCACTGATATATGGGCTGGCTTTGAGCGCATTCTCGACGGCCGCGGGCGCGACATTCTTGCCGCCGCTGGTAATCAGAATGTCCTTCTTGCGGTCGACCACGCGATAGCAGCCATCGGGTTCGAATTCCGCGATGTCGCCGGTCATCACCCGGCCCTGCGCATCGAAAGTGGCGGCCGTCGTCGCCTCGTCGCGCCAATAGCCGGCGAACAAGCCTGCTCCCTTGACCAGCACTTCGCCGTCGGCGCCACGCTCGATGCTGCGCGGGAAGGCCGGCGCCAGGCCGGCTTGCGGGTCCGCCCAGATGTTGCACGGGCTGCCCATCATGCCGGCTTCGGTGCTGCCGTAAACATTGCGCAGCGGGACGCCCCAGGCCTGCCATTTCTCGGTCACGCTGGCGGGGATCGGCGCGCCGCCCGATGCTCCGCCGCGCAGATGGGCAAGGCCGAGCTTGTAAAGCGCTGGCCAGATCATCAGCCGGTGGACGATTTGCCAGAGCGGCTCGAAGCGACGGCGTTCATGCGGATTGATTGTGCGGCAGAGCCGGCGCGCCCGCCGCAGGCCGAACCCTTCCGCCCATGCGAACAGCGTGCGCCGCAACCAGCCCGAATTCTCGATCTGCACCGACAACTCGGCCGCGATCTTCTGCCAGATTCGCGGTACGCCCAGAAAATGAGTGGGGCGGACTTCCTTCATCATCGTGGCAAGCGACTGGCCGCGCTCGGGCAGATGCTGGACGACGTCGGCAAACAGCGGAACGAACAGGCTGATGCCCTGGCCCATTCCGTGCGCCAGCGGCAAATTCATCACCATCCGGTGCGAGCGGTGGCGCAGGTCGGGCATGACTTCGAGCAGCCCGAAGCCCAATCCGACCATCATGCCGGCATGGGTGTAGAACGCGCCTTTGGAATTTCCGGTGGTGCCCGAAGTGAAGATGAGTCCGACATTGGTCTCCGGGGTCACCTGCGCGACATAGCTTTCCATGCGAGTACGAGAGTCTTTCGCGCCGCCTGCACGCTCCTCAAACGCGGCGAAGGAGATCAGCCTCGGGTCGTCGTAGAAAAATTGCGTTCGGTCATCGATCAGGACGATGTGATCCAGCAACTGCCGTCCGGCATGGCGCTCGGCGCTGAGAAGCTTGTCGAGATGCTCCTGGTCATCCGCAAAAGCGGTGCGCGCCTCGCCGTGCTCCAGCAGGAAGGCGATCTCGCTGCTCGAGCTGGTCGGATAGATCCCATAGGGGATCGCCCCGATGATCACCGCGGCCAGATGCGTGAGCACATATTGCACGCTGGGATCGCCTATGATGGCAATTCGCCCGCCCGGCACCGCACCGAGCGTGACCAGCGCGGCGGCCACGTCCTGCACTTGCGCAAAATAGTCCGCCCAGGTCAGTTCCCGGTAGATGCCGCGATCTTTGTAACGCAGCGCAACGGAATGCGGCGCTTCGGCCGCGCGTTCGGCAAAAATTTGCGGCACCGTGCTGCGCGCCAGCCGTTCGCATTCCCGGCGCGCGTCAGCTTCCGAAAGACCGGTGACATTCATCGCGGCAGTTCACGGTGCGGCCAGTGCTTCGTCACGAAAGCGGCATCACGCTCCTGCCACTCGCTTTTGCGCTTGATCAGCACGGTCCGCTCCAAGGTCCCGACCGCAGCGTCGGCTTGGTTTGACACCAAGATGCGATAGCGCACGCGTCCACTGTGCGGCGTCGCCGGATCGTCGCCAGTCTCCAGGATGACGCTTTTGGCCGTGAGCGTGTCGCCGCCAAAAACCGGCGTGGTCAGGCGAATGACATCGAGCCCCACATCGGCGAAAATATTTTCGCTGATGTCCTGGCTGGTCAGGCCCACAGCAATGCCGAGCACGACCGCCGCATTGACGATCGGACGGTCGAAACGCCCGTCCAAATAGGTTTTCATTGCCTCGTGGTTCCAGTGCGCCTGCGCCGTATTCATCGTCACCAGGCTCCAGCGGGCATTTTCCTCCTGGGCGACCGTGCGGCTCCGGCGGTGATGGAATTCCATCCCGACCCGAAAGTCCTCGAAATATGAGGTGGCTCTCGTGGCGCCCATGACCCGTCCGCTCTCGCTACATTCTCAACGGCGGACCAGATTGGTCCGTCGAAATGATATTACCGGCTCGCCGCCCTGATTCCAGCTGGAAGTCTCCCACTCGACGATGCCATAGTCCTGTTTCGAGGCCGACGGCCTGCGCGAGACCACTATCGACGAGGCGAACACCGTGTCGCCGGGATAGACGGGGGCCAGGAAGCGCACCTCGTCGGAGCCGAGGAACGGCCCGCCGGATTCCGAGAGATCCTCGACGGACAATCCCAGCACGATCGCGTAGACCAGCATCGAACTGACCACGATGTCGTTATAGCCGAGATGATGGGCATAGAGGCGATTGAACCGTAGCGGCTCATGCACCACGTGCTGCGTGGCGAAGCTGATCGCCTCCTCCGCCATGATCGTTCGCCCCCAATGATGGTCGAAACGCCGGCCGACGGTAAAGTCGTCGTAGCGATTGAACCGCCCCGCAGACACTGGCTCGCTGGCACTCTGGCCCGGATCATGCGTACTTCCGCCCATCTTTGCTGGCCTCCTGGACATCGACCGTGAATTGCGCTGTAGCTAAGATCGGCCCATACAGACCGGCCAGCCGGTCGGTATGCTACCTGTTTGATTGGAGCATTGTCAATGGCGCACCGCCCGTGCGGCAGAGCAGGAGCGGCAAGAGCGGAATTGCGGCAGCGCCATCAGATCTTGTTAACCCGGGCCGCGCTTGCCACTCGCCAGGCTTGCACGGGTTGCGGGCAATCTCCATAGCGCCCGCGTCAGGGGCTGGGTAGTATTGTCGACATGCGGCGTAACGGCACTAGTTCGGGGGCAGTGCGAAATTCCAGTTTCGCATTGAGTATCGACGATTATTTGAGCGGCAATCCGGAGATTCATTGCCGGATCATCGATGCGGCGGCACGACTCTTTCGCCAGCACGGGTTTTCCACCGTCTCCATGCAAGATATTGGGCAGGCGGTCGGGCTGTCCAAGGCCGGCCTTTATCACCATTGCCCCAGCAAAGGCCGGCTTCTCGCCGAAATCGTGCGGCTGGCGGGCGAACTGCTGTTGCGCCAGCTCGAGTACGCCAAGGCGTCCGCCGACTCGTCGGGCCAATGCGTTCGCATGTTCGTCGTCACCAGAATGGAGACGATTGCCCGGTATCAGGATCTGTTCACCGTGATTTGGCAGGAGCGTCCGCTCATCAATCGGACCGACTTTGCCGACATCACCAGGAAAGCGAAAGTGTACCGCACGAGCGTGCGGACGCTGATTGAGAACGCCATCAAAGAGGGCGAATTTCGCCCGAACGTCAATCCGCATCTGCTGATGCTTGCTATCGATGGCATGACCGGATGGGCCTATCTCTGGTACAGAAGCAAAGGCGCCGAAAGCCCAAAAGAGATCGGCGAGACGTTTTGGACATATTTGGCGCAAGGTATCTTGAATGACTCGTTCCGGAGGCCGGAGAGACCGCAAAACGGCAGCCGCTCGAAGAAAGTAGTCCGGCCTTATGGAAGGACCGGACGATGAAGCGATTGAGGCATACGGAAGAGCAGATCATTGCAATTTCGAAGGAGCATGAGGCCGGGGCGAAGACGGCCGATCTGTGCCGCAAGCACGGGATCAGCGATGCGACTTTTTGCAACTAATCAGGCAGCCAGGAACTGATCCTCCGTGAGCGCCATGACCGCGGCCGCGCCGCTGACGACCGTGGCGGCGAGGCCGGATGCCTGCGACAGCACATGGTCGCCGTAGAAGCGCGCGGTCGAAATCTTGGCCGCATAGAAGCCCTGGTCGCCTTCCTTTGCCGATAATTTTCTTTCCGCGATTATGGCCGCGCGCGCCATCTGCCAGCCGCCGGCGGTGATTCCCATCAGCTTGAGAAAGGGCACCGCCCCGGCGAACGCGGCGTTCGGATCCTTGCCCGCGGTAGCGAGGATGAAATCGACGCTGTCTGAGACCGCCTGCACCGCGGCCGAGAGGCGGTTGCGTAGCGCCTGGATGTCCTGGTTTCCCGACGCGGCGAGGTCCAAATCGAATTTCCGCAAGGCGGCAATCCATCCCTTGACCGTCACGCCGCCTTCGCGCGCGATTTTGCGGCCGACCAGGTCGTTGGCCTGGATGCCAGTGGTGCCTTCGTAGATGGTGGTGATGCGCGCATCGCGCAGGTACTGCGCGGCGCCGGTCTCCTCGATGAAGCCCATGCCGCCGTGCACCTGGACGCCGAGCGAAGCCACCTCGATGCCGGTCTCGGTGCTCCAGCCCTTCACCACCGGGATCATCAGGTCGACGAACGCCTGGTGCCGCTTGCGTTCTTCCA
>CAMAWG010000100.1 GCA_945861855.1 Rhodoplanes serenus | reverse complement strand
CAACCCGCAAACCCTCTCCAACCCGCACGCTGGCCCGCCGCCGGTGACGAAGAGCCGTGTCCGAGAAGCGGCGAAAGCGCAAACCAGTCAAGCCAAAACGCAGGTTTGCGCGACGGGAGAGTCAATGGGATGAATAATGCGGGCTAGCGCAGCGCGTGAAGGGCCGCCGCCACCGAAACATCGAGAAACTGCTGCACATAGGCGCCCTGGTCGTGGGCGGCGACGATCTTGTGCGCTGGCGCAAGCGCTGCGAGGAACTTGTAGGTGTGCCAGTGCGCCATCGCCGGCAAGAGCGGCAGCCCGGGGATCGACGGCTCCGGCCACATCGAGGTGTAGAAATAAGGCTCGTCGCAGAATTCGTCGCCGGGGCAATAGCCGATCCCCATGGTGCGCCCGCGCGGCAGCGCGACGAGGCAGTCGAGGTCGAAATGGTGCGGCCAGCAGCGCACCGGCGGGGCCTTGAGTCTCTTCGCGGCGAGATGCTTCTGCACGCCGACGAGCGCCGCGTTGGCGTTCGAATACCAGATCGCCAGCACCTTCAGCGCGTCGCCGATCTCGTCCAGCGAATAGCGCGCGCCCCGCGCCAGCACATGATCGGGCATCGCATAGGGCAACGGGTCGTCGAGCTTGCCCGCCGCAAGATTGCGTGCGGCGACATGGCCGCCGAGCCAGGTCCGCACCTCGGCCTCCGCGCGTCCGTCGAGCGGCAGCGAATGCGGATTCTGATCGAGAAAGGCCAAGGTGAGATCGGCGATGCGAAGCCCCAGCCGCGAGCCGTCCGGCAGCGGGTGCGTGACCAGTCCGCCGAACGCATCGTCCCAGCCGAGATTGGTGTGACCGTCATGCGGATGTGCCGGCACGTAGGCCCGCGTCGCCCGCCCAAGCCATTGCGCGGCAGTGTGTGCCTGGAGCCGCGCGGCATGCAGGAACATGAAATTCGCGCGGGGGACGCTTTGCCAATTCGCCATGAAATACGACTCTACGACTTGAAGCGCTTGGCAAGCGCGTCGGCGTTCTTGGAGAGCAGGCCCAAATCCGCGCCCACCGCGACGAAGGTGTAGCCCCACTGGATGAACTTCTTCGCCTCCTCCTCGTTCGGCGTGAGGATGCCCGCGGCCTTGCCGGTCTTCTTGATCTTCTTCGCCGCGTCCTCGATCGCCGCCTGCACCTCGGGATGGCCCCAGTTGCCGATGTGGCCGAACGAAGCGGATAAATCGTTCGGCCCGATGAACACGCCGTCGATGCCATCCACCGACGCGATCGCCTCGATCTGCTTCAGCGCCTCCCGGGTCTCGACCTGCACCAGCACGCAGATCTCGCTCGACGCGTTCTTCAGATAATCCTTCACCCGCCCGTAGCGGCTCGCCCGCCCCGAGCCGGTGATGCCGCGCACGCCGCCCGGCGGATAGCGCGTCCATTCCACCGCGCGCTTCGCCTCCTCCGGATTCTGCACGAACGGCAGCAACAGCGTCTGCGCGCCGATGTCGAGATAGCGCTTGATCAGCACCATGTCGTTCCAGGCCGGCCGCACGATGCAGGACGCCGTGCCGGTCTGCGCCGCCTGAAGGTGTGCCAGGATGTCAGGCACGTCGTTCGGCGAATGCTCGGTGTCGAGCAGCAGCCAGTCGTAGCCCGAGTGCGACACCACCTCGATCGCCACCGGGCTGCACAGGCTGCACCACAGCCCGATCTGCAGTTGCCCTTTGGCGATGGCGTGCTTGAAGGCGTTGCGCGGCATGTCCATGAAATTCGTTCCTATCGGCTCGTGTCCCGGGCGCGGCGCAGCACGAGCGAAGCGAAGTGATGTGCCGCAGACCCGGGACCCCGGTTTCTTAAAGTATAAGCAAGCTGGGTCCCGGATCGGCGATGCACCGCTTCGCGGTGCATCGCGTCCGGGACACGTGTGGCAAAGCCTCACTAGACAAACTGCACCGATATCCCGCCCAACTGCCCGAAGTCGCCGTGCAGCGTGTCGCCCTTCTTCGCAAACACCACGCGGGTGAACGAGCCCGCCAGCACGATGTGGCCGGGTTCGAGCGGCGTGCCGAGCGTGCCCAACTTGTTGGCAAGCCACGCCACCCCCATCGCCGGATGGCCGAGCACGCCCGCGGCGACGCCCGTCTCCTCGATCTCCGAGTTGACGTACATGATGCCGCCGACCCAGCGCAGATCGACGTCCATCGGCCGCACCGGCCTGCCGCCCATGACGATGCCGGCGGCCGCGCCATTGTCGGCGACGGTGTCGAAAATCTTGCGCGGGTCCTGCAGCCGCGCATCGACGATCTCCAGCGCCGGCACGACGTAGTCGGTCGCCGCCAGCACGTCGGTCAGGCCCACGCCCGGCCCCATCAGCTTCTTGCCGAGCACGAAGGCGAGTTCGACCTCCACGCGCGGCCGGCAATAATCGGCGTGCTGCACCTTGGCGCCGTCGGCGATGATGTTGTCGTCGTGCAGATAGCCGAAATCCGGCTCGTCGATCATCGACGAGCGCTGCATCGCCTTGGAGGTGAGCCCCACCTTGTGGCCGATCAGCTTTCGTCCCGCCGCGATCCGGCGCTTGTGCACCACGGTGGAGATCGCATAGGCGTCCTCGATGGTGATGCCGGGATAGCTGGTCGAGAGCTGGGTCGCCTGCTTCCTGGTCTTGTGCGCCTCCATCAGGATGTCGGCGGCCTTGTTGCGGTCGGCTTCGGATAGCATTCGGTACTCCCTCCCCTTTTCGCGGCCGATCCTGCAAGGCGGCGGCCCGGAAAGCAATTCGGGAGAGCTTGCCGTCCCGCATCCTCAAGATTGAAATTCTACGGCGTCCGCTTGCCATTGATCTTCGCCAGCAGCCGGGCCATCGGCGGGCGCATCACCGGCACGTCCTGCGCGAGCACGGCCAGGCCGAGCGGCACCATCCTGAAAACCGAGGATCGGCAGAAAGCCCACGACCCCACCGAGCGTCAGCACGATCCCGGCCGGGATGCGATAGGGGGCGACGGCTGGGCTCCGCATTTTTCGCACAAAGATGGACACGCCGTTCGGCAGCCACTCCTGGAGGCGGTCGAGTTCATCGTCGAGGTCTGGCTTGTGAGGTGATTCTTTGCCGGTCATGCTGGATCAAGATTCGGCAACCGGCTTCGTTCCAGCGACACAAAGGTCGGCCGGCCTGGCGGCAGCCGCCGCGATGTTTATAGGACTTAAATCACATTTCCGTGAGCACTTATCCCCCTCGCCTCCGGCGCCTTTAGATTGACGGCCGCCTTGATCCATCGAGGGACGCGACCGGTTGCGTCAGTCGTGGGGATCGGGGGCGGTGGCCGCGCCCGGGTGCAAAACGCACACCCAACGCGCGGCGGCCCAAGCCGCATGGTCCCGATCCGCCAACTGCGGGTCACGGGGTCCTTGGATGCGATTGCCGTACCGCCGTTCCAACGGTCAGGCGGTCGCAGCGGCCCAACAGCGGTGGGTAGAAAAGTGGTCCACCGGGGGGCATGCGGAGCAAGCCTATAAACACCGCGCGCGGGACGCTGGAGAAACGGCGGACTTAGCGGTTCTGACATCCGGACTGCCTTGGCCCGCGAGGCGCCAAGGCCCGCGGGTCTTTCGGGACCCCGGCGTCCCGCGCCACCCTCACTCCGGGTTGGCGTGCTGCTTGCACAAAACTCGGGCGCAGATGCGCCGCGAGAACGATGGAGGCTGCGCGCGTGGAGGAATACGAAAAAACAATGCTAGAAGAACTCACATGACCTTCGACACCATCATCCGCGGCGGCACGGTCGCGACCGCGTCCGACACGTTCCAGTGCGACGTCGGCATCAGGCAGGGGCGGATCGCGGCGCTGGGCGAGAACCTCGGCGCGGCGAAGGACATCGTCGATGCACGGGACAGGCTCGTCCTGCCCGGCGGCATCGACAGCCACGTCCATATCGCCCAGCCGTCCGGCCCCGGCATCGTCATGGCCGACGATTTCGCCTCGGGCACCCGCTCCGCCGCCTTCGGCGGCAACACCATGGTGCTGCCCTTCGCCATGCAGCAGAAGGGCGAAAGCCTGCGCGAGGTGGTGAAGGCCTATCACGCCAAGGCCGACGGCCATTGCTACGTCGATGTCTCGTTCCACCTCATCATCGCCGACGCGACCGACCGCGTGCTCGGCCAGGAACTGCCGGCGCTGGTCAACGACGGCTACACCTCGTTCAAGGTGTTCATGACCTACGAGGGGCTGGCGCTTTCGGACCTCGAAATGCTCAACGTCATGAGCGTGGCGCGCGAGACCGGCGCGCTCGTCATGGTGCACGCGGAGAACTTCGACGCCATCCGCTTCCTCACCGACCGCCTGGAGCGCGCCGGAAAAACCGCGCCGCAATACCACGCGGCGTCGCGGCCCATTCCGGTCGAGCGCGAGGCCACCCACCGCGCCATCTCCCTTTCGGAAATCGTCGATGTGCCGATCATGATCGTGCACGTCTCCAACCGCGAGGCGATGGAGGAAATCCGCAGGGCCCAGCAGCGCGGATTGAAAATCTACGGCGAGACCTGCCCGCAATATCTGGTGCTCACCGCGGCCGACCTCGAAGGCCTCAACATGGAGGGCGCCAAATACGTCTGCTCGCCGCCGCCGCGCGATCACGCGAGCCAGCAAGCGTGCTGGGAGGGCCTGCAGCAGGGCGTGTTCTCGCTGTTCTCCTCGGACCACTGCCCATTCCGCTACGACGACCCGCAGGGCAAGCTCACGCCGAAGGGCCGGACCTCGTTCCGCTGGGTGCCGAACGGCATTCCCGGCGTCGAGACGCGGCTGCCGATTCTTTTTTCCGAGGGCGTCAGCAAGAGACGCATCACGCTCAACGAGTTCGTCGCGCTGTCCGCCACCAACCACGCCAGGACCTACGGGCTCTATCCGAAGAAGGGCACCATCGCGGTCGGCGCCGACGCCGACATCGCGATCTGGGATCCCGACCGCGAGCTGACGATCTCGCAATCGCTCATGCACGGCGGCAGCGACTACACGCCCTACGAAGGCATCAAGGTGAAAGGCTGGCCGGTCTCGACCATGGTGCGCGGGCAATTCGTGGTGCGCGACGGCGCGCTGGTGGGGAAGGAAAGCGCCGGCGAATACGTCGCGCGCGAAAAGTCGCCGCTGGCGCGGCCGCGCGAGGCGTAAATCCCCGTCAGACGTAGCCGAGCCAGCGCCAGTAGGTCGCGCCCAGCAGCATGACCAGCGCCAGCGCGATGACGGTCAGCACGAGGCCGGTTCGCACGAAGTCCCGCGCCGCGAAGGTGCCGGTGCCATAGGCCACCATGTTCTGCGGCGCGTTCACCACCAGGATGAAGCCGAAGCTGACCACGAACTGCAGCAGCATGGTCATGCCGACGATGTTGATCCCGGGCGTCGCCACGCTCTTGAGCACGGCGATGACGATTGGAATCATCGCCGAGGCGAGCGCCGTCGCGCTGGCGAAGCCGAGATGGACGATGACCAGGAACAGGCTCATGACGCCGAGCACGAACATCGCGGTGGCGTACTTGAGGCCGAACTCGGCGACCACGATGTCGGCGAGCCAGGTGGCGCCCTTGGTCTGCAACAGCGCGGTGCCGAGGCTGATGCCGACGCCGAACAGAACCACCGTGCCCCAGGGAATTTTTGGCTGGGCCTCCTTCCAGGTCATGATGCCGATGCCCGGCAGGAACATCAGCGCCACCGCGGTGATCGTGGTCGTGCTGGTGTCGAACCTGTGCAGCACGCCCTCGGTCGACCAGAACGCCAGCAGCGTGAGCGAGATCGCCAGAAGCTTCTTCTCGGACACCTTCATCGGCCCGAGATCGGCGAGCGCCTTGCGGATGCCCTCGCGCCCGCCGGGCACCTCCTTCACCTCCGGCGGCATCATCCGGGTCATGACGAAATAGAGCGCAATCGACATCAGGATGCCGAACGGCGCCGCCGCGACCAGCCATTCCAGCCAGGTGATCGTGGTGTTCAGCGTCCGCTCGATGAAGCCTATGGCGACCATGTTCTGCGCCGCGGCGGTCTTGATGCCGACGTTCCAGATGCTCGCGGTCTGCACCGTGGTGATCATCAGCATTCCCGCGAAGGCGCCCCCGCGGTCGACGCCAAATGCGGCGATGATGCCGAGCGTGATCGGAACGAGGCAGGCCACCCGCGCCGTGGTCGAGGGCACCAGGAAGGCAATCACGATGCCGACCAGGATCGTGCCGATCACCACGCTCCTCGTGTCGGTGCCGGCGCGCGAAAGGATGGACAGTGCGATGCGGCGGTCGAGACCGGTGATGGTCATGGCGACGGCGAGAAACAGCGCGGAGGCAACGAGCACCAGCGCGGTGTTGGCGAAGCCGCTGAAGGCCAGGCCCAGCGCGGCGCTTGTGCCCAGCAGCACGCCGGGATTGGCGACATTGGGCGACAGGCCGAGCAGGAACGCCATCAGCGTGGCGATCACAATGGCGGAAACGGCATAGTCGATCGCCTCCGTCATCCAGACGATGACGGCGAAGGCCAGGATCGCCAGCATGCACTGGCCGGCCACCGGCAATCCCGCGGGCGTCGGCAGGACCAGCACCAGGACGAGCGCGGCGATGGCCAGCAACAGGCCCCAGTGCGCACGAAGCCAGTTCTCGCTCGGCGCACCCGCATATCCCATCGGCGGCTGAAGCGTGGACATGGCGTGCGGCTCCCGATCGTGGTTCTGGCAGCGGACGAAAATCGTCCGGCGCGGCCGGGAGTGCCTTGACCTGGATCAATCGGAGATGGCCTTGGCCCTTCTGTCAGGCTTGCGCGGCAGGCTGATCGGGAGGTTTGGCCGCGGGCTTGGCCGTCGCCCGGTCCATCAATTCCAGCAGCCCCTTCACCAGGTCGATCGGCTTCGGCGGGCAGCCCTTGATCACCAGATCGACCGGCACCACCTTCTCCACCGACCCGACGGTGGCGTAGCTCTCGGCGAACACGCCGCAGCCGGCTGCGCAGTCCCCCACCGCCACCACCCATTTCGGATCGGGGGTCGCGGCATAGGTCCGCTCCAGCGCCACCCGCATGTTGTGGGTGACCGGCCCGGTCACCAGCAACACGTCGGCGTGGCGTGGCGAGGCCGCGAACTTGATGCCGAAACGCTCGACGTCATAGACCGCGTTGTTGAGCGCGTGAATCTCCAGCTCGCAGCCGTTGCACGAGCCGGCATCGACCTCGCGGATGGTGATCGAGCGGCCGAACAGCCGGCGCGTGCGAACTTCGAGCGCCTTGCCGAGTTCCGCCAGGATCGCCTCTTCGGCGGGCGGCGGCGACGCATCGGGACGCGGCGCAGGCACGGTCACCGCGCGCAGGAACAGCGATCGAAGCAGCAGGGTTCGCATCAGAGATCATGCCCCGAGTACGAGCAGTTGAACGACTTGTTGCAGAGCGGGAAGTCGGCGACGATGTTGTTCTCGATCGCGGCCTCGAGCAGCGGCCACTGGAACCAAGACGCGTCGCGCGCATGCGCCCGGGCGATCCGGCCGCCCTCGACACGCACCCACACCAGCACATCGCCGCGGAACGCCTCCGTCATGGCGATGCCCTCGCCGGTGCCGTTCGGCAGCTCGACCCGCGCCGGACCCGGCGGCAGGTTGGCGAGCCAGCGCCTGAGCAGAACGATGCTCTGCTCGATCTCGCAGATACGGACCCAGACACGCGCATCGACGTCACCCGCGGTGAACACCGGAACGTCGAAGTGGGTGTCGTGATAGGGCGCATAGGGAAAATCGCGGCGGGTGTCGAAATTGCGGCCCGAGGCGCGGCCGACATGGCCGCCGGCGGCCCACTTCTCCACCAGCTCCTTGCTCACGACGCCGGTGTTGCAGGTCCGATCCTGCAGGGACGGCGTGTCGTCGTAGAGCCGCACGATCTCGGCGAACGGCTTCTCGATCTCGTCGAGCATCAGTTGCAGCGCGCGCGAGGCGCCAAGACCGGCGTCCTCGGTGCCGCCGGGCACGATGCGGTCCATCATCAGGCGATGGCCGAACGCCCGGTCCGCCGCCGCAAGCACACGCTCGCGGAAGATGCCGCAATGGGCATGGATGAGCGAGAACGAGGCGTCGTTGCAGATCGCGCCGATGTCGCCCAGATGGTTGGCGATGCGCTCGATCTCGGCCATGACGCCGCGCAGGATCTTGGCGCGCGGCGGCGGGTCGATCTGCAGCGCCTCCTCGACCGCACGGGCGAAGGCGAAGCTGTAGGCCACCGTGGAACCGCCGGAGATGCGCGCCACCACCCGCGACGCGCGCTCCATGTCGGTGTCGGTGAGAAGCCCATCAATGCCCTTGTGCACATATCCGAGCCGCTCCTCCAGCCGCGCGACGATCTCGCCGTTGACGCTGAAGCGGAAATGGCCGGGCTCGATGATGCCGGCATGCACCGGCCCGACCGGAATCTGGTGCAGTCCCTCGCCCAGCGCCGGCAGGAAATCATACGCCGCCGGATCGCGCCGCAGCGACGGCGCGCGCGGCCCCAGCGGCGCCCGCAGGCCCCAGGCCCCGTGATCGAGCCACGGCCGCCGGTCCGGCGAACTGAATGGCGCATGGCCGTAGAGATCGCGCACCGCGCGTTCGAGCCGCAGCGCTGGCGCGTGGTAGCGGCCGACCGAGGGAAAGTCGGCGCTCTTCACGCGGTACGAAATGACGCAAGGCGTGGCTGCGCCCGCCACTCGCAACGCAAGATGGACAAAATCCTTCTCGCCCCACAGGCCGAGCAGATCGCCGCCGCCTTCGCCCAGCGCTTGGGCGGCCACGATCCAGCCGGCCTGATCGACCTCGTAGCGCGGCCACGGCCGGTGGCCGGCCACCGGGGTCTGCTCTGCGATCAGCTTTGCGAGGCGTTCGCTCATCGATCAACCCAGTTGCGCGGCCACGGCGCGGAACCAGCGCACCACCGGCTCCGGCAGCCACAGCCCGGCCATCAGCACGAGCGCGAGATGCAGAAACAGCGGCACATAGGTCGCCTTGACCTCCCCGGCGGGCCCGCTCGCCTCACCGAACAGCACATCCTGCAATCGCAGGATCAGCGCGCCGAAGGCCACGATCAACCCGAACACCAGCACGACGGCCAGCCACGGCTGACGCGCGAAGCTCGACGACACCAGCATGAACTCAGAGGTGAACACGCCGAACGGCGGCAGGCCAGCGATCGCAATCACGCCCAGCGCAAGGCCGACCGCGAGCACCGGATGGCTCGTGGACAGGCCCTTGATATCGGCGAGGCGTTGCGT
This sequence comes from Rhodoplanes serenus, assembly GCA_945861855.1. Taxonomy (GTDB): domain Bacteria; phylum Pseudomonadota; class Alphaproteobacteria; order Rhizobiales; family Xanthobacteraceae; genus Z2-YC6860. The sequence goes on along the minus strand of CAMAWG010000100.1, from coordinate 7,310 downwards.
CCCCTTCACCTGTGCGATGTGGCCGACGGCGAAGAAGATCGCCGACTTAGTGAGCGAATGCATGGTCATGTGCAGGAGGCCTGCGAAATTCGCGAGCGGACCGCCCATGCCGAAAGCAAACGTGATGATGCCCATGTGCTCGATCGACGAATAGGCGAACAGCCGTTTGATGTCGCGGCGGCGATAGAGCATGAAGGCCGCGAACACGAGGCTGATGAGGCCGAGCACGACCATGATAAGCCCGACATTGAGCGTGGCCGGATTGGCAGCCAGGATGATCTTGAAACGCAGCAGCGCGTAGAGCGCGACGTTAAGCAGAAGGCCCGACAGCACCGCGGAGATCGGCGTCGGACCCTCGGAATGCGCGTCGGGCAGCCAAGCGTGGAACGGCGCGAGCCCAACCTTGGTGCCATACCCGACAAGAAGGAACACGAAGGCAAGCGAAAGCAGCTTAGGATCGAACTTCGGAGAGGCCTGCACCATCAGGTCCCAAGCCATCGCCTGCAGACCCTCGCCGAGCACTTCCTGAGCCACCAAATAGACCAAGATGGTCCCAAAAAAAGCAAGTGCGATGCCGACCGAGCCGAGAATGAAATACTTCCACGCCGCCTCTACCGCCGCCGGCGTGCGATAGATGCCCACCATCATGACGGTCGAGAGTGTCGCCACCTCGACACCGACCCACAGCAGGCCGATGTTGTTGGCAACGAGCGCCACGTTCATCGCACCGATCATCGCCTGGTAAAGCGCGTGATAGAATCGCAGGAACGTCGGCGTCAACCGGCCGGTTTCAAGCTCGTGGCCGATGTAGCTCGCGCTGAATATCGAGGTCGTAAAGGCGACGAAGGTCGTGAGTATGACGAGATAGATGTTGAAATCGTCGATGATGAGGACGTCGCTGCGATAACGCGGAACGACGAGCAACGCAACGCCGGCCATGAATGTGAGGCCGCTTGCGAGCATGTTGAGTATGGCGCCGATACGGTAGCCTGGAATGAGCGCCAGCACCACGACCGCGATCGCGGGGATCAGAAGGATGGCGTGTAGCGGTGAGATCATCCACGCTCTCCCCGTTCGCCACGGAACTGATCGAGCGCGCTCACATCGACGGTATCAAAACGTTCACGGATGCGAAACACGAAGACCCCGAATACGATGAAAGCGATCAGGATCGAGAACGCGACTGAGAACTCCACCACGAGCGGCATTCCCTTGGCGCCCGTGGCGGCGAGCACCAAGCCGTTTTCGAGCGACATGAAGCCGACGATTTGCGTAACGGCATTGCGGCGGGTGATCATCATCAAGAGGCCAAGCAGAATGACGGCAAGCGCGAATGCCAAATCCTCGCGCACAAGCACGCTGACCGTTTCACCCACCGGCATGACCAGAAGGATCGATAGCGCGACGAGGCCAAGGCCCGTCAGCATTGTCGGCCCCGCGCTGATGACGTCCTCGATCTCGCGATGGATGCCGAGGCGGCGCACGATCCGATGCAGGGCGGTCGGAATGACGATGCCCTTCACCACGAGCGCGATTCCAGCCGTCACCAGCAGGTGGGGCGAATCCTGGATCAGCGCCTGCCAGGCGACCGACAACGACAGCGCGATCGCCTGCAACGCGAATACATTGAGGACCGCCGTGATGCGATCCTGATAAAGCAGGACGAAGCTCAGCACCAGCATTGAGCCGGCGAGCAGATGGGCCACGTCGAAGCCGAAGCTCTGCGTCATCAGAAGCCTCGCGACACGAACAGCAGGAACACGGCGAGCGCGGACGCCGCGAACGCACCGCCGAGGAAGATCGGGTAGCGGAACACCCGCATCTTGGCGACGGCGGTTTCGCCGACCGGCAGCAGCACGGCCAGAACGAATACCTTGGCGAGATAGCTTCCGAAGCCGATCGCCAGCGCCGCCAGGCCTTTGTCCGTCGTCGCCATGCCGAACGGAACGAACAGGCAGGCGAGCAGGGAGAAGTAGAGAACGAGCTTGAGCGCGGCCGCGGCCTCGATCATGGCGAGGTGGCGGCCGGAATACTCCAGCACCATCGCCTCGTGCACCATGGTCAGCTCGAGGTGGGTCGCCGGATTGTCGATCGGGATACGCGCATTCTCGGCAATCGCCACGAACACGAAGGCGAACATGGCCAGGCCCAGCGACACGCGGAGGCCGATGCTGGCGTGGACAAAGGTCTCGGCGATGGTCGAAAGCTGAGTGGTGCCGGCAATGAGCGCCACGCTGAACACCACCAGCAGCATCGCGGGCTCCGCGAGCGACGCGATCATCATCTCGCGCGAGGAGCCGATGCCGCCGAACGCGGTGCCAACGTCCATACCGGCAAGCGCCAGCGCAAACCGCCCGGTGGCCAGCAGCGCCACGATGGCGATGATATCGGCCGACCAGGAGAACATCAGGCTCGTCGCATAGGTCGGGACCAGCGCGGCGCCCACCCAGGTCGTGGCGAAGACGAGATAAGGCGCGGCGCGATAGAGCCACGAGGCGTTGTGGGCAAGCACCGCCTCCTTGTGCATGAGCTTCCAGAGATCGATGTAGGGCTGCCACAGCGGCGGCCCGATCCGGCGCAGCAGACGTGCCTTGACCTTGCGCGTGATGCCTAGCACGAGCGGCGCTACCGCCAGCACGAGCAGCATCTGGATCGCCTGCCCGATGAGTTCCAGAGCGATATGGAATGTCATCGCCATGCCGCGACCACCAGCAGCAGGAGCACCAGCGTTGCGAAGACCAGCGTCAGATAGCTGCGGATCGTGAGAAACTGGAGCTGGTTGAACGTGACCGCGGTCCGCATGACGGCCCGCGCCAGCGGGCCGTAGACATAGCGCCACGCTGGATCGAGCACCTTGACGTGGAAATGCGCAGCGCGCATCTCCCCCGGCCGCGGCATGTCGACCGTCTCGCGCACCATGAACACCGTCGACCCGAACACGCGCCGGATCGGCATGGCGAAACTCGAACTGGAGTACTGCGCCGCGACCGAGGGATCGGGATAGCCGCAGTCCCAGATGTCGCTCCGCCGCGTCGCGCGGGTGGCGTAGCGATGGATGAACATCGCCGCCAGCGTGCCCGAGACGGCGAGGAAAAGCAGGATCAGCAGGCCGTTATAGGAGCTGCGGGTTTCCGCGATCGGCACGATCGACGCCCAGGGCAGGAAAGTCTGCACTGGCATGCGCGCGCCAACAATGTCCTTCACCACCGGGCCGAGCATGTCGATGAACAGGCCAGGCAGCACGCCGGCGATGAAGCAGAGCCCGGCGAGGATGAACATGGCGGCGAGCGAGAACCGGTCCACCTCCTGCGCGCCCTCGGCCTGCGGCGTCCGCGGCCTGCCGAGGAAGGCCACGCCATAGGCTTTGACGAAGCATGCGGCGGCGAGCGCGGCCGACAACGCCAGCAGCGCACCGACCGTCGGTATCATGAAGCGCAGGCCCCATTGCGGCAGGCCGGGCCCGACGAGAATCGCCTGGAATGTCAGCCATTCCGACACGAAGCCATTCAGCGGCGGCAGTGCCGAGATCGATGCGCAACCGACCAGGAACAGAGCCGCGGTCTTCGGCATGCGGTGAATGAGCCCGCCGAGATGCTCCATGTTGCGCTCGCCGGTCGAGGTCAGCACCGCACCGGCACCGAAGAACAGCAGGCTCTTGAACAGCGAATGATTGAACACATGGAACAGCGCAGCAGTCAGCGCCAGCGCCGCCGGCAAATCCATGTGGCTTGCGCGAAACGCCAGCGCGAGGCCAAGGCCGATGAAGATGATGCCGACGTTCTCGACGGTGGAGTACGCCAGCAGGCGCTTCAGATCGTTCTGCATCAATGCGTAAAGAATGCCGACGACGGCGGTGATAGCGGCCACCGCCAGCACGATCAGGCTCGACCACCACACCGGCTCGCCAACCAGGTCGAACACGATCCGGATGAAGCCGTAGATGGCGATCTTGGTCATCACCCCGCTCATCAGCGCCGAGACATGGCTCGGCGCCGCCGGGTGCGCCAGCGGCAGCCAGACATGAAGCGGCACGAGCCCTGCCTTCGACCCCGCCCCGGCTAGCGCGAGCAGCAACACCAATGCGCCGGTGAACGTGTCCGGATGGTGCGCGCGCATCGCCGCGAAGCCGTAGCCGCCGTCCGGCCCGGCCAGCAGTCCGAACGCCAGAAGGAGCGCGAGGGTGCCGCACGTCGCCATGACGAGATAGACGTAGCCCGCACGGGCGTTCTCCGGGGCGCGGTGGTTGGCCATCACCAAAGCCCACGACGACAGCGACATAAACTCCCAGGCGACCAGGAATGAAAAGGCGTCGTCGGCCAGCACGACCAGATTCATGCCGGCGAGATAGGCCGGAAAATACGGCAACACCCGCAGCCGTGCGGTGTCGTGCCGGCCGTAACCGATGGCATAGAGGCTCGCAACGGCGCCGCCGAGGTTCGCAACGATGAGAAAGAATGCCGCAAGCGCGTCGAGACGGAATATCGCACCAATCCCGGGAAGTCCGAGAGCGAGGCTCAGCGTCTCCGGGGCCGCTCCCGCCAACAGATGCCACAGCGCCGCGGCGAGGCCCACGAGCGAGGCCACGAGGCTCGCCCCATAGATCAATGTGGTGCCCACGGCCCACCGGCCGGCCACAATGCCGGCGGCGGCGATCCCGAGCAGACCGGCCACGCACCAAAGTCCGATACAGGCCGACATTGTTTACGATTCCCAAGGACTTGCAACGGACGCAAATGCGCCGGGCAGCAGGTCACGCGGCATTGATCATTGTCAAAAAGCACGACTCCACCAGCAATTTCAATAAAGAACGGCCCCCACCGGGGCTGCCGATGGGGGCCGCAAAGTGAACACACGACGCTACTCTATTGGGGCAGTGCTAGCGAATGGTCTCGATTGAACGACGCCGAGACTAGCCATGCCGCATGACTTCCGGGTGACACCGGCCGACAGGCTGTGGATGGCTCAGGGGGAGCCGGCCATGGAATCGCGCCAACAATTCCGCATTTGCGCCAATCTGAGGTCACTCCGCCGGAGCGATATGGCATCCAGTTCCGAGTGCTTGCGGAAGGATGCCCATGATGTTTCGCACCGTCCTATGCTGCGCCGCGCTTGTCCTTGCGCTCAGCCCGAATGCGTCCGCGGCTTCAGCCTGCGACGGCACGGCCTGCGGGAAGCCTGCCCCCGCCAAGCCGCTGGATATCATGCAGTTCATGCGCGAGCAGGCAGCCAGCACCCGCGTGAGCAGGCCGCGGCCGGCAAACACCGGTGCGAGTACCCGCATCCAGCGCCCGGCGCAGCGCAAGGTCACGGCGCGGCCCAAGCCGGCCCCATTGCTAACCGATGCGGCCAAATCCTCTGCGTCGCAGCCGGAACAAACTGTCGAGTTGGTGGCAAGCGACGAATTGAACGCGATCGACCGCGCCGCGAATCCGTCGCCGCCTGAAACGGTCGGCGCGGCGGTGACGAGCGGCCCCGGCGTGCAGATGGTCGATGTGGAGGAGTTCAACCACATCGACCGCAAGGCGGACGACGGTGCGCCGCTTTCAATGCCCGCCGCGCGCAGCGGCGATGCACCAACGCACAACGAGCAAGCCAATCCGTCCTGGCTGCAGTGGATCTGGTCCGCGCTCGCGAACACCCTGACCGCGCTTGCATCGGCCGTGCATCATCTCATCGGCTGACGTCACGCGCACTCAGCGCGACATCTGCTCGAGCTCGCGGAACGGCTGATAGGCCGCGTCTTTGCAGATCTCGCGGGCGTTATCGACGATGCGGTCGAGCCGCCCGTCGCGAAACAGCACGAGGCTGTCCTTGCTGGCCGCGTATTGGCCGTCGGGCTTGCGGGCGGTGTAGCGCACACAGACCGAATACCGATCGACGCCCTCCAGCGCCCGCAGCGCCGGCTCCGAAATGAAGGCGTCACGAACGCCCCGCGGATCGTTGAGATAGGTGTGCATGAAGGCGAGGATATCGGCCTTGTAGCTCATCGGCCGCGTGGTGTTGGCCTGGATCGAGCGATCGCGCTGATCCGTCCATTCGCTATTGCAGCCGGCAAGCCCGAGCGACAATGCGACGACGAGCCCGCTCGCTCGGAATATACCTGGGGTCACGGACAACGCCCGATCTCGAAAATTCATCACGTCCCGAATCTATCGCACCAGCGCCGATTGTGCACGGAGCTGCGGCGCCCCGCCAGCCGTGCGTAAAATCGGGTTGCTGGCCTATTCGGCCGCGCTTGGTGCGGGGTTCGAGCGGCGGTGGTTGAGATACTCGAAGGCGAGCACGGCGCCGCCGACCAGCACGCCCGCGCCGCTGATCAAGCCCGGCACGAACATGCCGATCGCCGAATCCGGCAAGATGGCCGCGCAGCCGGCGACGAACATAACCACCCGTAACGCCGGACTAAGATTACGCTGGAAAAAGCCGACGATCCCGACCGTCGCGTAGTAGACGCCGATGAACGCGGTGACCGAGTCGTAGACAATCGACGCCGGAGTTCCGATCATCAACAGGGTCGGCGACAGCACGAACATGAACGGCAGCACGAACTTGACCCAGCCGATCCGACACGCCGCCCATCCGGTTTCCATCACCCCTGCCTTGGAGATGTTGGCGGCGGCATAGGCGGCGAGCGCCACCGGCGGCGTGATCATCGACAGCATACCGAAGTAAAGCACGAACATGTGCGCAGCAAGCTTCGGCACGCCTGTCTCCACGATCGACGGCGCAATCAGGGTCGCGAGCAGGATGTAGACCGCCGTGGTGGGCATACCCATGCCGAGGATGATGCCGATCCCGCCGCCAACGAGCAGCAGCAGGAAGAGATTGGCGCCGGCGAGTTTCACCAGCAGCAGCGTGAGAGCGAAGCTCAGGCCAGTAGCGTTAAGCACGCCGATGACGAAACCCGCGGCTGCGAGCGTGAGAAACAAATCAGTCGTGCTGCGGCCGGTGCTGGCCAGCGTGCCGAACAGGTCTCCGATGGTCAGCCGCTTGCCCTGGTAACTGCGCAACATGCCGACGACGAACATCACGACGGAGGAACTGATGGCGGCAATCTCGGGCGACTGCTCCCAATAGAACATGGTGAACAGAAGTACGAAGAATGGGATCAGAAAATGCCAGCCTTCGCGCATCACTGCGGCGGTTTGCGGAATGATCTCGTTGAGGCGCTCGAACTTGCCCTTGCCGGCGATCAGGTCGACCTGACAGTAAAGTCCGAAATAATAGAGGACGGCCGGAACGGCTGCGGCGAGCGCAATCGTGGAATATGGCGTCTCAATGAATTCGGCCATCAGGAACGCAGCCGCGCC
>CAMAWG010000099.1 GCA_945861855.1 Rhodoplanes serenus | reverse complement strand
CATTGCTTGGCTCAACCGCTGCCGAAGGCTTGCCAAGGATTGGGAGAACCTCAATCGCAAGGCGCTGGCATTCTTGCGCCTCGCATCAATCCGCCTCATGCTCCGAAAACTTTGTAATCCTGCTTGATGTTCTCGGACGGACTCTTAGGCAGCCCCATTTCGGCCGCCTTGCACCCGCGGTATTGTTAAGGGTTGAGTGCGATTGAGGGGACGGGCGGCCCGTGTCAAGGCGGCCCGTCGTGTTGGGGACCCGATGGGGCGTGGTGGCGTTGGCGAGGGTCTTGGCCTGATAGCGCGGATCGGTGCGGTCGGCTCCTGCTGTCTTCTGCTCGCCCAATGCGGCCAGGCGCCCTCCGGCAAGCTCGACCCGAAATATGGCGTGTCGGCGAGCCCGCGTCTCGTCGCCCTCGGCGACCCTGTGCCCAAGGGCGGCGGCACCTACCGCGTCGGCAAGCCCTACACCGTCGGTGGCCGCGTCTACGAGCCGCAGGAAAATCCCAACTACAGCGCCGAAGGCCTGGCGTCGTGGTACGGCGAGGATTTTCATGGACGCCGGACCGCCAACGGCGAAGTCTATGACATGGCATCGATCTCGGCCGCGCATCCGACGCTGCCGATCCCGAGCTATGCGCGGGTGACCAACCTTTCCAACCGGCGCTCCATTATCGTGCGCGTCAACGACCGCGGGCCATACCACGCCAATCGTGTGATCGACGTGTCGGTACGAACGGCGAAGCTGCTCGGCTTCTACGACAACGGCGTCACCCGCGTGCGGGTCGACTACGTCGGCCGCGCCGCGCTCGAAGGCTCCGACGACATCAAGCTCGCGGCGACCTTACGCAACGGCACGCCGGCGCCGGGGCCCGCGGAGATCAGGCTCGCGTCGTCCCGGGCGTTCCTGCCGCAATCCGCCGAGCCGGTGCGCGGCAGCGTGCCGGTGCCCGCCGAGCGTCCGTTCGAGCTTGGCCAGGAGGATGCCCCCGCGCGCTTCGCCAGGCGTTCGCAGGGGAGTGCCGTTGCAGCGGTCACACGCCAGCCCATCGCCGCTCCTGCCGCCGCCCAGCCGAGGGCCGCCGAGGTGGGCGCGCCCAAATCCACGTCGGGTGCCGCAACCAGACCTCCGGCGCCGGATGAATGGGAGCGCGGCTTTGCCGCCCGTTTCGCGCCGGCCAACAATCTCCCGGTCGCGCCAGCACCGGCCGGGCCGGCACAGGCCTTCGCAGCGCCGTCGAACGGCGCGATCGTGAGCGGCCGCGGGCTCTATTAGGCCGCCCCGGCCGACGGCCTTGGCCGCCATTTTCCTGCCCCGGAAGGCTTGCTAAGCATCTCCGTTGAGGAGCCTGCTTCATGCGGCGTTTCGGGCTGGTGTCATGGACGGCGGCGGGGATTCTCGCGGCGTTGAGCGCGGGCGCGCTGGCCGCGCCGCCGCAGATTTCGGCGCCGCAAGCCCTCCTGATCGAGGCCGAGACCGGCTCGGTCCTGTTCGAGAAGCACGCCGACGACGCGATCGCCCCGGCAAGTCTCGCCAAGCTGATGACCGTCAATGTGGTGTTCGACCAGCTTCAACTCGGCAACATCAGCCTCGACGACGAGTACGTCATCAGCGTGAACGCCTGGCGCAAGGGCGGGGCGCCATCGCGCGGCTCCACCATGTACGCCGCGCTGCACAGCCGGGTGAAGGTCGAGGACCTCTTGAAGGGCGTGATGATCCAGTCCGCCAACGATGGCTGTATCGCGCTGGCCGAAGGCATCGCCGGCAACGAGACCGAGTTCGTGCGGATGATGAACGACCGCGCCCGCGAGATCGGGCTGACCAAGTCGTATTTCACCAATGTCGATGGGCTACCCGATCCGAAGATGCGGGTGACGCCGCGCGACATGGCCCAGATCGCGCGCCACCTCGTCCTCAATTATCCCGATTACTACAAATGGTTCGGCGAGCGCGAATTCACCTGGAACAAGATCCGCCAGCAGAACCGCAATCCGCTGCTGGGAACCGTCGACGGCGCCGACGGATTGAAGACCGGTTTCACCAGCGAGGCCGGCTACAACCTCGTCGGCGCGGCGGTGCAGAACGGCGTCCGGCTGATCGTCGTGGTCACCGGCGAGAAGAACGCCAAGGACCGGGCGGACGACGCCAAGAAGCTCCTGGACTACGGCTTCAAGAACTTCGACTCCAGGGTCCTGTTCGCCGAGGGCCAGACCGTGGCCGAGGCCAAGGTCTACGGCGGATCGCAGGGCCGGGTCGCTGTAACCGCCAAGGGCCCGGTCAGGCTGATGGTGCCGCGCGGCGTCAGCGACAAGATCGTCGCCAAGATGGTCTATATCGGGCCGGTCCGGGCGCCGGTGCGGGAGGGCCAGGCGATCGGCAGCCTGCAGGTCTGGCGCGGCGACGCCAAGGTGCTCGACGTGCCGGTGCAGGCATCCGAAAACGTCGCCTCGGGCTCGGTTCCGCAGCGCGCCTTCGATGCCGCCTCGGAACTTGTGATCAACCTGTTTCGCTCCGCCGCCAAACGGATATAAGTCGCGTGGCTGAAGGCGGGCGCCAAGCGGCGGCGCCGAACGACGCAATACAGGCCAGCGAACAGCGGATCGATGCGCGGACGCTTCATCACATTCGAAGGCGGCGAGGGCACCGGCAAATCGACCCATGCGGCGATGCTGGGGGCGCGGCTGCGCGCATTCGGCATCCGCGTCCAGCTCACGCGCGAGCCGGGCGGGTCGCCGGGTGCCGAGATCATGCGCTACATCCTGCTGTCCGGCGCCGCGCGCCCGCTTGGAGGAGATGCCGAGGCGGTGCTGTTTGCGGCCGCGCGCGACGATCATCTCACCACCCTGATCCGGCCCGCGCTTGAGCGGGGCATATGGGTGGTGTGCGACCGCTTCGCCGACTCCACCCGCATCTACCAGGGCGTGGCGGGGAACGTCGACTCGATGGCGATCCGCGCGATGGAGCGCATCATCGTCGGGGACACCAAGCCCGATCTCACCTTCATTCTCGACGTGCCGGCCAAGGAAGGCATGCGCCGCGCCGACACCCGCCGCGGCAAGGCGGGCGCCGACCGGTTCGAGGGCGAGGCGCTGACGTTCCACGAAAGGCTGCGCGACGGATTCCTCACGCTCGCGGCGAACGAGCCCGATCGCTGCGTGCTGATCGACGCCACCTCGCCGAAGGAGGAGGTCGCCGAGCAAATCTGGCGGGTGGTGCTGAAGAAGCTCGAACCCGCCACCGCGCCGATCCAGTTCGAGGAAGAGGCCGCTAGCGCATGACCCTGACGAGGCGGGATTGAGCCCGAACGCCGAGGCCGAGGAAAACGCCATCCTGCGTCCGCGGCTGACGCATGAGCTGTTCGGCCATGCCGAGGCGGAACAGACCCTGCTCGACGCCTATCGCGGCGGACGCATTCCGCACGCCTGGCTGATCGGCGGCGAGAGCGGCATCGGCAAGGCGACACTCGCCTACCGCATGGCGCGGTTCGTGCTGGCCTATCCAGACCCAGCCATGCCGGCCGTGCAGAAGGCATTATCGCTCGCCGTCCCGCCCGACCATCCGGTGGCGCGGCGCATCGCCGGCCAGGCCCACAGCGACCTCCTCGTGCTTCGCCGCGTCATCAACGAGAAGACCGGCAAGCTTTTCACCGTGACGCGGGTCGAAGACGTCAGGCGCAGCGTGCCGTTCTTCGGCTCGACCGCGGGCGAGGGCGGGTGGCGGGTGGCGATCGTCGATCCCCTGGAAGACCTCAACAGGGCGGGCGAGAACGCGCTGCTCAAGGTGCTGGAGGAGCCTCCGCCGCGGGCGCTGCTGCTGCTCGTCAGCCACGCGCCGGGCCGGGTGCTGCCCACCATCCGCTCGCGCTGCCGGAGCTTGATCCTGCGCCCGCTCGCCGCCGAGGACGTCGCCCGCGCCGCGACCGCCGCGATGGGCGAGGGCGCCAGCGCGGAAGACATCCGCGCTGCAGCTACCGCGGCGGACGGCTCGGTCGGGCGTGCGCTGATGCTGCTGGAAGGCGACGCGCTCGAACTGCGCCAGCAGGTCACCGGCCTGCTCGACCGCCTGCCGGAGCTCGACCCGCGCGCGCTGCACGCGCTCGGCGAGGAGATCGCGGGGACGCAGGCCGAGACGCTCGCCGCCTTCATGGATGCGGTCAACGCTTGGCTGAGCGGGCTCATCCGAAGCGGTCCGCCTGAGCGGGCGCGGCTTGCGCGCGTCGCCGACGTGTGGGCCAACGTGAATCGCGCGATGCGCGAGGCCGAGGCCTACAATCTCGACCGCAAGCCGCTGGTGTTCTCCGTGTTCGGGCAGTTGGCCGAGGCCGCGCGCGCGTAGGCACAACGATGACCCGAAAGATTTCCGTTCTGATCGTGGGTGGCGGGCCGGTGGGGCTGGCGCTCGCCGGCGAGCTCGGCTGGCGTGGCATCGCCTGCGAACTGGTCGAGCAGACCGACGGCGCCATCGCCTCGCCGAAGATGAACGAGGTGAACATCCGCTCCATGGAGTTCTGCCGCCGCTGGGGCATTGCCGAAAAGGTGTTCAATTGCCCGTTTCCGGCGGACTGGCCGCTCGATGTGGCCTTCGTCACGAGCCTGTCCGGCCACGAGCTGAGCCGGCTGCCCCGTCCGGGCCGCAGCGGCCAGGCTCCGGGACCCGAGAGCCCACATCGGATGCAGGCCTGCTCGCAGATATGGTTCGATCCGATCCTGCGTGAGTTCGCTGGCTCGTTTGCCCATGTGCGGCTGCGCCACCGCTGCAGGCTCGACGCCTTCGAGCAGAGCAACGCGGGGGTGACCGTCCGCCTCACCGATCTTGCCTCCGGCCGTCAGGAGGTCGTCGAGGCCGAGTATCTGGTCGGATGCGACGGTGCCGGCAGCATAGTGCGTCGCACGCTCGGCATCGAGCACGTGGGGCAGGGCACGATCGGCCATCCGATCAATCTGTTCTTCCGCGCGCCGGACCTGGTCGAGCGCTGCGGCAAGCGCCCCGCGACCTTCTTCCTCGGCATCGACCAGACCGGCCTATGGGGGAGTCTCCGCATCATCGATCCGGTCAACGGCTTGTGGCGGCTGATGGTCGACTCCACCGACGGCAATGCGACGGTGGACAACGTGGACCGCGAATTCTACCTGCGACGCGCCCTGGGGCGTCACTTCGATGTCGAATGGGTCGATGTCAATATCTGGCGGCGGCGGAGCGCGCTGGCCGAGCGGTATGGGCGCGGCCGGGTCTGGCTTGCGGGCGACGCTGTGCACCAGCTTTCGCCGACCGGCGGCATGGGGATGAACACCGGTTTGGCCGACGCCGTCGATCTCGGCTGGAAGCTTGCGGCGACGCTCGAAGGCTGGGGCGGCGCCGGGCTGATCGACAGCTACGACAGCGAGCGCCGGCCGGTCGGCGAGCGCGCGGTCCGCATGGCGACATTCTTCTACAAGAACAGCGAGAACTTCCCGAAGGGCGGCGCCTGGCTCAACGAGGACGGCGAGGAAGCAAGCCGCCTGCGGTCGGAGGTCGGCGAACAGCTCCAGCGCGCTATCGGGCCCGAATTCCGCACGGTTGGGCTGCAGATCGGCTATCGCTACGAGGAGTCTCCAATCTGCGTTGCGGACGGCACGCCCTCGCCGCCGGACGATCCGGCGACCTACACGCCATCCGCAAGGCCGGGTTCGCGCGCGCCGCATGTTGTTCTGCGCGACGGCCGATCCACTCTCGACTTGTATGGGCGCGGATTTGCGCTTCTGCGCTTTTCAGGGGCGTCGGGCGAGGCGATCGCGCAGGCGGCACAGGCGCGCGGCGTGCCTCTCACCGCCGTGGCATTGGACGAGACGGAGGCCGCCGCGCTCTACGGGCGCAAGCTGGTCCTGGTCCGCCCCGATGGACATGTCGCATGGCGCGCGGACATGCCGCCGGCCAATGCGTTGAGCCTGATCGACCGGGTGCGCGGGGCGGGATAGTACCTGCCTGCTCCGCTTGCCGATCCGGCGGCCGGTTGATACCAACGGGGCCAGATGCCCGAACAGCCCCGTTATTATATCACCACCGCGATCTCCTATCCGAACGGCCCCCCGCATATCGGGCATGCCTACGAGGTGATCGCGACCGATTCCATCGCCCGCTTCATGCGGCTCGACGGCTATGACGTGTTCTTCCTCACCGGCACCGACGAGCACGGCCAGAAGATACAGCAGACCGCGACCAAGGAAGGCATCACCGCGCGCGAACTGGTGGACCGCAACGTGGTGCAGTTTCGCGCCATGGTCGAGCGGATGAACTGCTCGAACGACGATTTCATCCGTACCACCGAGGATCGGCATCACCGGTCTTCGGAAGAAATCTGGCGGCGGATGGAGAAGAACGGCGACATCTATCTCGACAAATACGCCGGCTGGTACTCGGTGCGCGACGAGGCCTATTACGCCGAGGACGAGACGCATCTGAACGAGCACAAGGTCCGGCTTTCCAGCAAGACCGGAACGCCGGTCGAGTGGGTGGAGGAGGAGAGCTATTTCTTCAAGCTCTCAGCCTACCAGCAGAAGCTTCTGGACCTCTTTGCGACGCCCGACTTCGTGCTGCCGAAGGAGCGGCTGAACGAGGTCGCAAGCTTCGTGAAGGGCGGCCTTCAGGACCTGTCGATCTCGCGCACCACCTTCGACTGGGGCATCCGCGTGCCCGGCAACGACAAGCACATCATGTATGTGTGGGTCGACGCGCTGACCAATTACATCACCGCGGCCGGCTTTCCCGACTCCGACAGCGAAAAATTCAAGCGTTACTGGCCGGCCGACCTGCACGTGATCGGCAAGGACATCGTGCGCTTTCACGCGGTCTACTGGCCTGCATTCCTGATGTCGGCCGGCATCGAGGTGCCGCGCCGCATCTTCTCGCACGGCTTTCTGTTCAACCGCGGCGAGAAAATGTCGAAATCGGTCGGCAACGTGATCGACCCGTTCACGATGACCGACACCTATGGCGTCGACCAGTTCCGCTATTTCTTCCTGCGCGAGGTGCCGTTCGGCCAGGACGGCAACTACAGCCACGAGGCGATCGTCAACCGCATCAACGCCGACCTTGCCAACGATCTCGGCAATCTGGCGCAGCGCTCGCTGACCATGATCAACAAGCAGCTCGGCGGCGTGCTGCCGAAGCCCGGCGCGTTCAGCGACAACGACAAGGCCATTCTGGCCGCGGCCGACGACATGATCGCCGCCGCCCGGGAGCACATGAAGACGCAGCAGCTTCATCAGATTCTCAACACGGTCTGGGCGGTGGTCGCCGACGCCAACCGCTATTTTGCCGGTGAAGCGCCGTGGGCGCTGGCCAAGACCGATCCGGGCAAGCAGGGCACGGTGCTCTACGTCACCGCCGAGGTGCTCCGGCAGGTCGGTATCCTGTGCCAGCCGTTCATGCCGGCGTCGGCGGGCAAGCTGCTCGATCTGCTCGGAATTCCGCAAGGCGAGCGCCAGTTCGACCGGCTGGGCCACGCCGGAAAGCGGATCGCGGCGGGCACCCCGCTGCCGGCGCCGGCGCCAGTGTTTCCGCGCTACGTCGAGCCGGAAGCCGCGAAGGCCTGATCGCCATGCTCGTCGACAGCCATTGCCATCTCGATTTTCCAGACTTCAAGGACGAACTCGACGGCGTGGTGGGGCGCGCCAAGGCGGCGGGAATCGGCCGCATGGTGACGATCTCCACGCGGGTGCGGCGGCAGCCCGACCTGCTGGCGATCGCCGAGCGCTTCCCGGACGTCTTCTGCTCGGTCGGCACGCATCCTCACCACGCCCATGAGGAACTGGACATCGGCACGGCCGATCTGGTCGAACGCACGCGGCATCCCAAGGTCGTGGCGATCGGCGAGGCGGGCCTCGACTACCACTACGACAACAGCCCGCGCGACGCGCAGGACCAGGGGTTCCGCGCCCATATCGCGGCGGCGCGCGAGACCGGCCTGCCGCTGGTGATCCATGCGCGCGAGGCCGACGGCGACGTGGCGAGGATTCTCCGCGAGGAGACGGGGAAGGGGCCCTTCCCGGCGGTGCTGCATTGCTTCACCGGCGGCCGCGGGCTCGCTTTTACCGGCATCGAGCTTGGGCTCTACGTGTCGTTCACCGGGATTTTGACGTTCAAGAACTCGGGCGAGCTTCGCGCCATCGCCGCCGACCTGCCGGCCGACCGCATACTGGTCGAGACCGACTCGCCCTATCTCGCGCCCGGAAAATTCCGCGGCAAGCGCTGCGAGCCGGCCTTTGTGGCCGAGACCGCTAGGGTGCTGGCGGAGACGCGCGGGGTATCGCCGGACGAGATCGCGGGCCAGACCACCGAGAATTTTTTCCGCCTGTTCAGCAAGGTGCCGCGGCCTGCGGCGGTCGCGGCGTGACGTTTCGCTTCACCATCCTCGGCTGCGGCTCATCCATGGGCGTGCCGCGGCCGGCGCTGGGCTGGGGCGCCTGCGACCCGAACAACCCGAAAAATCGCCGCCGCCGCACCTCGCTTCTGGTCGAGCGCCGGGGACCCAATGGCACCACCCGGGTGCTGGTGGACACCTCG
Source organism: Rhodoplanes serenus (assembly GCA_945861855.1). Lineage (GTDB taxonomy): Bacteria > Pseudomonadota > Alphaproteobacteria > Rhizobiales > Xanthobacteraceae > Z2-YC6860. The sequence goes on along the minus strand of CAMAWG010000099.1, from coordinate 8,534 downwards.
CCGGACCTGCGCGAGCACCTCCTCGACGCCAACATCGAATGGCTCGACGGGGTGCTGATGACCCACGAGCACGCCGACCACTGCCACGGCATCGACGACCTCCGCGCGCTGTTTGTCCGCAAGCGGCGTCGGCTGGATATGTACCTCAGCGAGGAAAACGCCCGGGTTCTCCACCAGCGGTTCGGCTACTGCTTCCAGACGCCGCCCGGGAGCGAATACCCGCCGATCGTGACCGAGCACCGGCTGGTGCCAGGCCAGACCGTGACCATCGGCGGGGAAGGGGGGCCGATCACGGCCCTCCCCATCCTGCAGCAGCATGGCGACATCCCCTCGCTGGGATTCCGGTTCGGCAGCTTCGCCTATTCCTGCGATCTCAGCGGCATGCCGCCGGAGAGCGTCGCGGCGCTCACCGGCCTGGAGGTCTGGGTGGTGGACGCGCTTCGCTATGCCCCGCACCCGAGCCACTTCAGCCTGGCCGATGCCTTGGCCTGGATCGAGCGCCTCAAGCCCCGGCGGGCGATCCTGACCAACCTGCACGCCGATCTCGACTACGAGACGCTCCGCAAACAACTGCCGCCGCACGTCGAGCCGGCCTACGACGGCATCGCCGCCGAGTTTGGCACTTAAAGTGATTTATGAGAGTTTGCGGAGAACACCCATTTGCGAAGCAGGTTTTGTATTTCTGCAAGCATGCACCATAACCCCATCATTTTCTAGAATACCGGCGTAATTTCAGCATTCTACGGAAGCTGGTTCATCTGTGCGGCAAGTTTGGCGGCAGCGTTTGGGTTCCTAAAAATATTCCATAATATGTCTTATGCGAATCCGATGTTTGACCCGATGCAGTGGAATGCACGTCCGGGATGCGGAACAGAAAGTTCCCTTCGCCGTTGTAGGGCCGACGGTTCCACGACGACGTGGACCTTCCCGCCCCATGCCGACAAACCCGAGGTGACCCGTGAGCAACAACAAGGTGACGAAGCTCAAGACGCGTTCCAAGACCGCCGCAGCCCTGGATACCCCGACCGATCTCGACGCCGCGGCCGTGCAGGCCATCTCCGAGGCGCTCAACGGGCTGCTCGCCGACAGCTATGCCCTTTACCTGAAGACCAAGAACTTCCATTGGCATGTCAGCGGGCCACACTTCCGCGACTATCACCTGCTGTTCGACGAGCAGGCCGCCGACATCCTGGGCGCCACCGACGACATGGCCGAAAGGGTCCGCAAGATCGGCGGCACCACGCTCCGCTCGATCGGCCAGATCGCCAAGCTGCAGACCGTCATCGAGGACAACGACGCGGAGTTCGTGCCGCCGGCGGACATGCTCCGCGAGCTGATGAACGACAACAAGAAGGTGGCCGAGGCGCTCCGCGATGCCCATGACGTGGCGGATGAGCACGAGGATGCCGCGACCGCGAGCCTGATCGAGAACTGGCTCGACCAGACCGAGAAGCGGACCTGGTTCCTGTTCGAGGCGGCGCGCGGCGCGAGCAACGACGGCCACTGAATCAACACTGGCATTAACTTCTGAGCGCGCCCCATTCCTGTGGGGCGCGCTCTGCTTTTGGTGCGCCTGCGGACCGCGCTTGGTAGGTTCGGTGGCATGAAACCCGCCCGCGATATCGCTCGGCTGCTGGAGATCATGGCGGCGCTGCGCACCCCCGGAACCGGCTGCCCCTGGGACCTGGAGCAGAGCTTTTCGACCATCGCACCCTACACGCTGGAAGAGGCCTACGAGGTGGCTGACGCCATCGCGCGCGGCGATCTGGCCGACCTCCGGGAGGAGCTGGGCGACCTCCTCCTCCAGGTCGTGTTCCACGCCCGGATGGCGCAGGAGCAAGGCGTGTTCGACTTCGGCGGGGTGGTGCAAGCCATCACCGAAAAGCTGATCCGCCGTCATCCGCATGTGTTCGGCGATGCGCGGGACCTCACGCCCGGGCAGGTCAAGGGTCTCTGGGACCGCATCAAGGCAGAGGAAAAGGCCGAGCGCGCCGCCCGGATCGGCAAGCCGGACGATGCCGGGGCGCTAGCCGGCGTGCCGGTGGCGATGACCGCCCTCACCCGCGCCCTGAAGCTTCAGGACAAGGCCGGCAAGGTCGGCTTCGACTGGAACGATCCGCTGGCGGTGCTGTCGAAAATCCGCGAGGAATGCGACGAGATCGAAGCCGAGATCGTCTCCGGCGACCGCGCGAAGGCAGCGACGGAGGCCGGCGACCTGCTGTTTGCGGTGGTCAATCTCGCCCGGCACCTCGACGCCGACCCGGAGGCGGCGCTGCGCGCGGCCAACCGGAAATTCATGCGGCGCTTCGCCTCGATCGAACGGGCGCTGGCCGCGCAGGGCAAACGGCCGCAGGATGCGACGCTGGCCGAAATGGATTCGCTGTGGGACGAGGCCAAGGCGGAAGAGAAAAAGGCGCCCTCGGGCTGACCTACGAAGGGGAAAGCTCCGAGAACTTCGCCCGCACCACCGCGGCTTTCGCCGGATCGACTCGCACCGTCATGGCCATTTGGCCGTCATCGCCGAGCGACTTTTCCATCACCTCGGTGTTGCGGTGCAGCCAGCTCATCCCGGCCCCGTCCGCCGGATCGACCACGAGATCGATGACCACGCGGCTCATGGCAAGCCGCGCCTGGATCGCCTGCACCAGCGCGTCGGCGCCCTCCCCGGTGATCGCCGAGACCAGCACCGGCCTTTGCCCGGCAGGCCGCCGCTCCGCCAGGTTTTCCAGCCGGGTGCGGCCGTCGGCATCGAGCCGGTCGATCTTGTTCCACACCTCGATGAGCCGCCGTTCTTCGTTGGGGTCGATGCCGAGCGCGCCCAAGACCTCCTCGACATCGTGCGACTGCGCTTCGGTGTCCTCGTGCGAGACGTCGCGCACGTGCAAGATTACGTCGGCCTCGATCACCTCTTCGAGCGTGGCACGGAAGGCCGCGACCAGCATGGTCGGCAGGTCGGAGATGAAGCCCACGGTGTCGGACAGGATGATCTTCAGCCCGCCCGGCAGTTGCACCGCCCGAAGCGTCGGATCCAGCGTCGCGAACAGCATGTCGGCTTCCAGCACGCTCGCCTTCGTCAGGCGGTTGAACAGCGTCGATTTGCCGGCGTTGGTGTAGCCCACCAGCGCGGCGATCGGGTACGGCACCCGCGCGCGGCTGTCGCGGTGGAGCTTGCGCCGCTTCTTGACCTTTTCGAGTTCGACCTCGATGCGCGCCATGCGCTCCTCGATCAGGCGCCGGTCGATTTCGAGCTGGCTCTCGCCCGGGCCGCCGAGGAAGCCGAAGCCGCCGCGCTGGCGCTCGAGATGGGTCCAGCTTTTCACCAGGCGGCTGCGCTGATAGGTCAGATGCGCGAGCTCGACCTGGAGCGAGCCCTCCTTGGTGTGGGCGCGGCGTCCGAATATCTCCAGGATCAGCCCGGTCCGGTCCAGCACCTTGGCGTTCCAGGCCTTCTCCAGATTGCGCTGCTGCACCGGCGAGAGCGCGCAATCGGCGATCACGACGCCGGCTTCGAAGCTTTTCACCAGGCCGGCGATCTCGTCGACCTTGCCGGTGCCCATGTAGGTCGCGGGCCGGACTTGGTTGATCGGCACAATGCCCGAGGAAACGACGTCGAGATCGATGGCGCGGGCGAGGCCGACCGCCTCCTCAAGCCGCGCCGCCGGCGCACGCTCGTTTTGCGGCGCATGCGGCGCTGTCCCGCGGACCGGAATGCGCCGCCGGTAAGGGCCGATCACGATGGCGCGCCCGCTGCCCGAGCGCGTGGGGCTCAGGCCGTCCGAACGCGTGTCCCGGCTTCGTGGCTCCAACTAGGCTTTATCTCCGGCGGGAGGCTCTTCGCCACCTTCGAATAGCTGAATCGGATGACCCGGCATGATCGTAGAGATGGCGTGCTTGTAAACCAATTGCGAGTGGCCATCCCGCCGCAGCAGAACGCAGAAATTGTCGAACCAGGTGACAACGCCCTGCAATTTCACGCCGTTGACCAAAAAAATGGTCAGCGGAATTTTGCTTTTTCGAACGTGGTTGAGAAAGGTGTCCTGAAGATTTTGCGCTCGTTCGGCTGCCATTGCCGTTGTTTCCATTATTTATTGCCCGCGGACCCCACCGCGAGACCGTTATTTCTCAAGCCGTGTGGCCAGGGGATCATGAGCCAATGGACTTGGGGCCTGGGTATTAGATGGCACGCCTGTTTTAGGTGCAAGCCCAAGTTCGCGGCGCGATTGCACAAAATCGTTTGCTTTTTGAGCAATCTACTTTAGCCAAGATACTGTGGCATCAGGATAATTCGGCGTAATGGTGAAAGTCCCGCCGCAGCGCGGACGCGATCAGGCCGGGCGCGCCGTTGCCGACAGGGCGGCCGTCGATCTTCACCACCGGAAGCACGATCTGGCTCGCCGAGGTGATGAAGGCCTCCCGCGCGGCGTGCGCCTCCTCCAGCGTGAAGGCGCGTTCCTCGAGCTTCAGCCCCTGCGCCGCAAGCGCGTCGAGCACCACCGTGCGCGTGATGCCCTTGAGGATGCCGTGGTCGGCCTGCCGGGTGACCACCTTGCCGTCGCGCGTGACGATCCATGCGTTCGACGACGAGCCCTCGGTGACGCGGCCGTCCCGGTCCACGAACCAAGCCTCGCGGGCGCCCTGCTCGCGCGCCGCCTGCTTGGCCAGCACGTTGGGCAAGAGCGAGACGGACTTGATATCGACCCGCTCCCAGCGGTTTTCGGGCACCGAGATGACGGCGACGCCGTCGCCGGCCATCTTCTCGGCGCCGGCGAGGTCGAGATTGCGCGCGGTGACCACGATGCTCGGCGCGGTGCCGGCCGGCGGGAACGCATGGTCGCGGCGCGATACGCCACGCGTGATCTGCAGGTAGACGATGCCCCAGCGCACGCGGTTCCTGCGGACGACCTCGTGCAGCACGACGCTGAGCGAGGCGGGCGACATCGGCATGGCGATGCGAAGCTCGGAGAGCGAGAACTTGAGGCGCGCCATGTGCCGGCGCTCGTCGACCAAGCGGCCGTCCCTCACCTCGCAGACCTCGTAGACGCCGTCGGAGAACTGATAGCCGCGATCCTCGACGTTGACGCTCGCCGCGGCGAGCGGGAGATAGCGGCCGTTGACGTAGGCGATCCGCGACATCGAAGACCCTCGGGGAATTTAGCCGATACCCAGCGCCTTGAGTTTTCGGTGCAGCGCCGAGCGTTCCATTCCGACGAACTCGGCGGTGCGCGAGATGTTGCCGCCGAAGCGGTTGATCTGGGCGAGCAGGTATTCCCGCTCGAACAGCTCGCGCGCCTCGCGCAACGGCAGGCCCATCAGTTGCTCGCCGCCGTTGCCGTTGGGCATCGCCGGCACCATGGAGCCGACGTCCTGCGGCAGCATGCTGGCGCTGATCACGGCGTCGGCGTCGCCGCCGGCGAGGATCATCAGGCGCTCGACGTTATTGCGAAGCTGGCGGACGTTGCCCGGCCAGTCGTGAGATTGCAGAACCGCCATGGCGTCGCCGCCGATCTTGCGCTGCGGGAGCCCGGTCGATTGCGAAATTTGCTCCATGAAAAAACTCACGAGATCGGGAATGTCCTCGCGCCGCTCGGCGAGCGGCGGCACCCGGATCGGCACCACCGAGAGCCGGTGATAGAGATCTTCGCGGAAGCGGCCGCCGGCGATCTCCGCCTCGATGTTGCGGCTGGTCGAGGACACAATGCGCACATCGACGGCGACCTTGGTCGATCCGCCGACCCGCTGGAACGTCTGGTCGACCAGCACGCGCAAAATCTTGTTCTGGGTTTCGCGCGGCATGTCGGCGATCTCATCGATGAACAGAGTGCCGCCGTGAGCCTCCTCCAGCGCGCCGACCTTGCGCTGCTGCGTGCCGTTGGTCTGCTCGACGCCGAACAGCTCGACTTCCATCAATTCAGGCGTGATGGCGGCGGCGTTGATGACGACGAACGGTCCGCCGGAGCGCGCGGACAGCCCGTGCAGGTGGCGGGCTGCGAGCTCCTTGCCCGCGCCCGACGGCCCGACGATCATGATCCGGCTGTTGGTCGGCGCGATCTTCTCGACTGACTGGCGGAGCTGATTGATCGACGGAGAGCGCCCGACCATGCTGATCGGCGTGGGCGTCAGCGCCTTGAGCTCGCGGACCTCGCGCTTGAGCCGCGAGGTTTCGAGCGCGCGGTCTGCAACCAGCACCAGGCGGTCGGCCTTGAACGGCTTCTCGATGAAATCGTAGGCGCCGCGCTTTATCGCGGCGACCGCGGTTTCGATGTTGCCGTGGCCGGAGATCATCACAACCGGCATGTCCGGATGCTGCTCCTTGACCGTATCGAGCAGTTGCAGGCCGTCGAGCCGGCTGCCCTGAAGCCAGATGTCGAGGAACAGGAGGTTCGGCCGGCGGGACCTGATCTCGTTCAGGGCGCCATCGCTGTCGCGAGCGGTGCGAGTGCCGTAGCCCTCGTCCTGGAGAAGCCCCGCGACCAGCTCGCAGATGTCGGACTCGTCATCAACTATGAGAATATCGGACGCCATATCTTCTTGCTCGCTCTGTCTTAGTGCTCGCTGACGGCTTGGTCTTTACGTCGGGCTTGATCGGAGCTTGGCGCCGCGGGGGCGCGCTCGTCGACAAATCGCAGGCGCATCCAGGCGCCGCGCTCGCCTGGATTCTTCTCGGACGCGTCGCGCAGCTCGATCCCGCCGCCATGCTCCTCGAGGATACGGCCGACGATGGCGAGACCAAGGCCTGTGCCCTTCTCGCGGGTCGTGACATAGGGCTCGAGCAGCCGGTTGCGGTTTTCTTTCGGCAGGCCGATGCCGTTGTCGATCACGTCGATGACGACGTCGTCGCCCTCCCGCGCGGCCGTCACACGGATGCGGCCCCGGCCGCGCTCGGCCTGGGGAACGGCGGCGATCGCTTCGGTCGCGTTCTTGATGATGTTGGTGAGCCCCTGCGAGATCAGCCGCCGGTCGAAGCGCGCCGGCATCGGGTCCTCGGCCAATTCCAGATCGATCTCGATATCATCGTTGCCGACGCGCTGCAGGAATACCACCTGGCGCACCGTGTCGGCGACGTCTTCGGCGGCGATTTCGGCCTTGGGCATGCGGGCAAATTTCGAGAATTCGTCGACCATGCGCTTGATGTCGTCGACCTGGCGAACAATCGTATCGGTGCACTGATAGAACACGGCCGGATCGTCGGTAATGGTCTTGCCGTATTTGCGCCGCAGCCGCTCGGCCGAGAGCTGGATGGGCGTGAGCGGGTTCTTGATCTCGTGCGCGATGCGCCGGGCGATGTCGGCCCAGGCCGAGGTGCGCTGCGCCGTGACCAGCTCCGTGATGTCGTCCAGCGTGATGACATAACCGCGCTCGGAATCCGGCGACTGCTCGGTGGTGACGCGCACCGACAGGTTGCGCTCCCGATTCTGGCGATTGATGGTCACCTGCCCTTGCACCAGCCGCTGGCTGCCCAGTTGGGCGTTGGAAAAGATTTCTTTCAGCTCCGGCAGAATTTCCGACAGCGGATGGCCGATGACGTCGGTCTCCAGGCGGTCGACCAGTTTCTCCGCCGAACGGTTGAGAATGCTGATGCGGCCCTCGCCATCGACGCCGATCACGCCAGCGCTGGCGCCCGCCAGCACGGCCTCGGTGAATCGCCGCCGTTGGTCGATAACGTCGCGGGCGCGCACGATGTCGTCACGCTGGCTGCGAAGCTCGGCGGTCATCCGGTTAAAGGTCTCGCCGAGATGGGCCAGATCGCCTTCCGAACGCACGACCGGCACCTGGACGTAAAGGTTGCCGGTGGACACGATGTTGGCGGCCCCGATCAGGCGCCGGATCGGCGCGACCAGCTTGTTGGCGAAGTTCAATCCGAGCCACGCCGCCGACAGCAGGACCGCGAGCGCAATCACCGTGTACATCAGGGCGAAGGCAAGCTGCACGCCGGACCGCCTCGATTGCAGATTGGCGAAGTCGCTGACGGTGGCCTGCGTTTCGCGCAAATGCGCGACCACCCGCGGATCGAGCGGGCGAATGATGCTGAGATAGGGACCATCGTAGCCGCGCAGCTTGACCACGGCAGCGACCGAATTCGTGCTGAGCAGCATGCCGATCTGCGGGTCGGTCTCGTTGACGGTTGCGAGGCCGGCGGTGTCGGGCAATGGGGTGGGCTGGTCCGCATTGACGTCGGCGCGCTCGATGATCGTGGCCGTGGGCCCGATGATCATCGCCGCGGACAAGCCACGCACCCTCGCCTGTGCCGTAAGAAACTGCTTGAAGCGCTCGCGTTCGGTGTCGAACAGCGGCTTGGCGCGCGTCACGTCGAACGACATCGCCATGACGTCGCCGCGGATCATTTGCGCGTGTTCTTGCAGATAGGCGTCGGCGACGACCAGCGAGTTCTCGATGATGGCGCGGGTCCGCGTGGAGAACAGCCGGTCGAGCCCACGGTCGAGCGTGACGCTTGCAACCAAAGCGACCAGAATGGCAGGGACCGCGGCGATCACAGCGAACAGCGCCACGATCCGCACATGCAGCCGCGCGGCCGC
>CAMAWG010000098.1 GCA_945861855.1 Rhodoplanes serenus | reverse complement strand
GTCGCGGGCACGTCTGGATGGAAGAGGTCGGACATCGAGTTGACGAACACCTTGCGGGGCTTCGTCCACGTGGCCGGTGTGCTGAGCGACTTTTCATCCAGCCGAACTTTGCCAGTCCAGACCGCGCGGTTGCCGCTGCGCCTGGTGAGGCCCTTGTATTTGGCCTGCCCCATCGCGTCGAGGCGCGCTGCCATCCGCATCGCGTAGCAGTTCGTGCAGCCGGCGGTCAGCACCGTGCAGCCCGCCACCGGGTTCCAGGTCGCGTCGGTCCATTCAATTGAGGTTTCAGCCATGACGTCCTCGCTGTGATAATCGTAACATGGGATTCGCAATGATGGACCCCCGGCCCGATTGGCCGGAGGTCCGCCAAGATCGCGGGGCAAAGCCCCTTTCTCGATCTAGGGTTTGGTGGGCGCGGGCACGAGGTCGCGCACGAGCGACAGCGCCAGCATCACGTCGGCGTCGTGCGCGTCGTCATCCTGCTCGCCCTGTGCCGCGTGCCAGTGCGCGATGCGCGCGGCCTTCACCCGCATGCCCTCGATCGTGCCGGCGGGCATGGCGACGATGCGGCCGAGCAGTTCGCCGTGCTGATCCATCGCGCGGGCGAACTCCCGATCGCCCTCGACGGGTCGGGTATCGAGCTCGCGCTTGTCCAGCCAGGCCTCGAGCGCGGCCGCTTGGCGGCCGAGCTGCAGGAGCTTCGAGTCGTCCGCCGGCTTGGTCGCGATGGTCGGCATGTGGACACGTCGCTGGGCGATGGGGAAATGCTTCGAAGTTGAGCTATGATCGTGGGCAGCCTGTGGCATGGGTCACTCCATGTTGCCGGTTAGAGTCGAGCGGGACGTTCGCGCGTCCCCTCGACTCGCAATTAGTGTTTCACGGAACGGATGGCTTCACAACGCACGGGATCCGTTACATTCCCGCCCGTATGTAACCGGTTCGGTGACTTTGCCCGCCGGCGTGGTCCGCGAGGTGCGAAATGCGAATTTGGCAATTCCGATCTGCTCGGGTTTGGCGGCTGGGCGTTATCCTATCGCCGCTGATCGCGCTCGCCGCGGGCGCTTGGACGTACACCGCAGTCTCTTGGCCAACTCACCCAGACCAATTCGTTAGCTGCTATGTGACTGACAAAGATGCGCCCATCGGTGTCTCTGCGCGGTTCGATCGCCGGCTGTGCCACATGGCATCGTCCGAGGTCTTCCAAAAATCGCCGACTCCCCTGTATCAACAATATCGTGGTTCGGTTCTGCACAACTCCGAAGCCCTGTCGGAATCGCAATTCGATAAAGTGTCGCCCCACTTCAAGGGACTGCGCGATGACGATTTGACGTCGTACTACCAGAAGCTGTCGCGCGTTTGGACACTCGTAGTCCTGGCCGCGGCCTGTTCGGTCTTGACGCTCTGGGGGACGCTTGTCGCGAGCGATTGGGTTGCGGCAGGGTGACTTCGAGACTTGCCGAAGGAACTGCCGGTAACCAACCGGCTGGTCTCAGCGCCTTAAACTCAGATGCTGAGCCGATTTTGTCGAACACCAAGCCGTGGCTGAGCGCGTAGGGCAACACCAGGATCACAGTTGATTATTTTCGACTGGCTCGACGTCACGGCTTCTCCTTTATCGCGTCGTCGACCGCCTGAGCGACAACCGCGCCGTATTCGGTGACGGTGATCGCGACCATTCCAGATGGGGCTTGGCCTGACCATCCATTCTCCAGGCGCGGGCCATACGGCAGGTTGTTGACGAGCCAGATCACGTCCCCGGCCTTCACGTTGAGCACCTCGGCCGTCGCCTTCGATACCGTCGCGGCGCCACTCTTGTCGTCCAGCTCGAGCACGCCGGCCGGTATCTCGTTGATTGCAACCTGCCAGTTGCCGCGGAAGCGCCCCTTGTCGACGGGCGATCGCAGGATGATGCGCGAGAACAGGTCGAGCGAAATCTTGCGGACGACGAGGTCCATCCGGCCCTTGGCCTTCTCGGCCCACTTGGCGATGTCGAGAGCGAAGTTTCCGGCCATGGTCACCCCGGCGCCGGCGAAATGCGCTCGCCGATCTTGTCAGGCCAGCGATGGATGATCCGCGTCGTGATCGCGTCACCCGCGATGGTGGTTAGCTGCACGAACCCGCCGACGATACAACGCATTTCTCCTTGCGGCCCCTGAGGCTGCGCGATCTGTCGCTGCGCTTCCATGATCCGAATGCCATCCATCACAGGATCGAAGCGAGCCGGATCGACGGTCGCAAGCAATTCGTCCGTTCCGGGGGAAAGCCACACGGGACCGGCATCAAATGGCGTCCAAGCCTTAATTTGCGCGAAGAGCGGATGATCGATCGACTGGATCATGTAACTGTGCGGGCCGCGCTTCTCGGAAATTCCAGCGACGTACAACGCGAACTCCATCGGCATGCCGGTCATGCGCTCGATTGTCGCCCGCTCCGGTTCAAGTCTTTCGCGAAGCACATCTCCAACGCGCGCTTCAGCATCGTCGTAGTTCTCACCGATCGAGAGCATGTCGGCCAACGCGGGGCCGATATCTTTTGGCCCCATAAATGATGCCGCCGCATTGATCTTCGGCAGAAGATAAACCTTCGAGCCGATCCAGCGCAGGTGACCGACGCTCTCGTCGATACCGGCGCCGTCCGTAAGAACGCAGGCCTCAGATGCGCGCAGGATTATCGCGACCGCGCTCACGGCCGCGACATTCGGCCGAGCGATCGTGACGCGACGGACGGCGCAAACGAAACGCCAAGGCCGATGATCGCCCCGCCGATCGCTCCGGCCGCCGCAGCAGGCACGCCGAGCCCGCCGATGAGTGCCGTCAGGCCGAGGATCATCGATATTCCCTCGGCCCGCAGCACGCGCTCATTGGCGCGGCGCACCTGCCGGCTGCCGGTAAGGTCGCGACGGCCGAGCCCGGCGCCAAGGTCGCACAGCCACGGCTCATCGCGGAGACGCTTCAGCGCCTCGTGGGCCATGTAAGCTGGGATCATGTCGTTCATGGGGATGTGTCCTTTGACAGTTCGATCGGCAGCGTCAGTCCGTTATGCTTGGTCCTCAGTGCCGGGCCGCCGCTCGGCGGTGCTGGCGGTTCAACGACGTGCCGTTGCCACCGGGCGGCGCCGTCGGGCGTGGTGGTTCGTCGCGCGGCGGGGCGATGCCTTCCCAGACGGCTGCGCGGGCTCGCAGTTCGGTCCAGTCGATCGGCGTCGGCGTGATCTTCTCGCCGATCTTGTCCTCAGGCCATCGGCAGAAGATGTATTGCTCGATCGAGGCGGGGCGAACAATTGTCAATTCGCCGAACCCGCCTACGGTGCAGCGCCCGAACAAATCTTTTTCGCGGCGCTGATATTCGATCTGGATGAGCAAGTCGCCGATCAATGTCGTTGCTGGCGCCTTGCTGCGAAATCCGGAAAACCCCCCGCGCTTTGCCTCGGCGCAACCCCAGACCGGTGGCGAGCATGCGTAACCGAACGGCGCTGTCTCAAGTACATACGCTGTCGGCTTGTGATCATTTGGATTGCTATCATCGATCCAAGAAGCAAGCTGACTGCTGACCGAAATGAAGTAGAGCTCCGGGCGGCCGCGATCGGCAGACCAACCAGCAAGATAGAAATATGGGACTAGCTCGCCCCATTTGTCGAACCCGTATGCCTCCGTGACCTCGCGCAGGTACGTCTCAATTCCCGCCACTAAGCCGTCGAAGGTGGGGAAATGCCAAATGATGTGGCTGGCCAAGATGCGACATGGAATCCCCGGGCCTTGCATCGCGATCAGGCCGGGCCAGTGAGGGACCGAAAGAATCTTTGGGCCGATCCCCAAAACTACCCCTGCCTCGTCGTACTGCGCGCCGTCGCCGACCGCAATAATCACGCCGTTGTGCTCCTGCAGGACTATGTTGATCGCCGTCATCGGTGGCCTCTCCACATTCAGATTCGTCGACTGCGGCGCCCCTCATGGTTAGCGCCCTTGTTGTGATGCCGGAGCCTTCGCGTTGCAGGAAGTTGGAACGGACGCCGGCAGCTATAAGCGCCTCGTCCGTCTTCGATAGCTTGTCCCCTGCCAACGTCGCGGCTTCCCTCAGCTTCGTGTCGATCGCGCGCTGCAGCGTTGTTTTATTCAGCTCCTCGGCTTCCTCGCGGAGCGAGTTAACAACCTTGCCCACGCCGCTCGCGTACTGGTTGGCGGCTGCGGCTGCGGCGCCGGCGTCGACCTTCGAACGCTCGGCCGCGACCTTGGCCTCGGCCTCGGCGACCTCGCCGAGCACCTTCGCGCGCTGGCCTTCGAGCCGGATAATTTCCTTGGTGTTCGCAGCATCGATGCCGGGGATCATCGTCCCGGGGCGCGCACGACGTTCGGCCAATGCAGCGTCGATGCCGGAAAGCCGGCCCTGCGGCGTGCCCGCGCTCTCCATCGACTTGTTTGCTCTGTCGACGGCGCCGGCGATGCCGTTGAGCACGTCGCGCAACCTGATCGCATTCGAGATATTCGAGCCGATACCCTCAAGCCAATTGTTCGTAGCCTCGCTTAGATTCTTAAAGGACCCAATTATGGTGCCGCCTTGCGCAGCGCCGGCGCCGCCCATGCGGCGCGCCCCTTCGTCGAGAATCACTTGCATGGCCTTCGCGCTCTGCCCGGTCTCCACGAAGTTTTTGATCTGCTGTTTTTGGGCTTCGCTCAGGAGAATGCCGCCGCGGCGGAGCATCGTCATTCCATCAATCGGATCTTCCAGTGCGCGACCCAACACGCGCGCGGCCGACGCCATGTCGCCACCCATGACCACAGACAGATCGCGCGAGAGGCGCAGCGCCTGGTCGAACTGCTCGCCGGCGAGCCCGCCGAACGTCGCGAGGACTGCGGCGGCTTTCCGGACCTCTCCCTCGGTGGCGCCGGTCGCCTTCCGGATCGAGGTCGCCAGGTCCTCGATGTCATCGCCGGTCTTGCCGGCTGCGAATCCGGTCGCGCGGAGCACCGCGTTATAAGTCGCCTGCTCGACCTCGAGCTGCGCGAAGGCGGCGACGGACTTGCCGCCGATTGCCACCGCGAGCGCCGCCACTGTACCAGCAGTGGCGGCCGCACCGGCGGCGAGCGTGGCCAGCCGCGCGGAAACAACGCCCATGGGCCCGGGCAACGCAGCCGCGCTCTGCGCGACGTTGCGCCATCCGCGGGCCAGGTTCTCGTTCGCGGCATGAGCTCGGCCGGCCGTGGCCGTGAAGCGATCGACTTCGATGCTGCCTCGTGCGACTTGGCTGGAGTCGACGCGCAAGCCGAGAGTGGCGATGTCAGCCATCGTGCCGTCCTTTCAGATGAGAGGGGGCGGACGGCTCATGTGGATAAACCGTCCGCCCCTAGCGCCGCGATCATCCACAGCCACGGCGCAATCGTTAAGCAGCCCGCTCGCCAGAATCGTCGTCAGGTTTGTCCGGGAGGTCGGCGAGCCTTTCCGCGAGCTTCTCGGCGAGCGACGGCACCAGGCCCGCCATTTCATTCAGATCTGGCACGCCGAGCTCAGAGGTCAGGACCGCTGTTGCCATGGCGATGTGGTCGTCGAGCGATTCAATCGCATCACCCAGGGTCGCGAGCCTCGCCGCGTGTTCCGGGAAGCGCGCTGCCAGCACGCGGTCGCGTAGGCGCTCGTGCTGCGTAGCCGTGACACCAGCGAGCTGAGGCGGCAGTTCGATGATCGCGGCCGCGATGTCGGGATCGATATCGGAAGATCCTTCCGTCAGTGCGCCGTCGGCGCCGAAAGCGAGCTCGCCCGGGCCAGCCAGCACCATATTGCGCTGATCGTCGTCGAGGCCGCGAAGCCACGCCCTGATCTCCTGGCGGCGCAGCGCGCCGGCGATGTCGCTCTTGTCGATGTCCAGCCTCATGCTCGGACGGGTTTTTGCGATTTCCGCTTCGGCCGCCTTCCTCGCCTCGATCGCCTGCTTGATCACCGGGGCCGCATGCTCGGCCGCGTGCTGCCGCTTTGCGGCGGCCTTGCCGGAGACCGTCAGGTCTTGCGACATGGCGATCTGCCTGGCCTTGGAGATTGAGCTGTCCAGCCCCTCGTCCAGCCGCGCGACGGCGCCGGCAAGCTGAGCGAATGGCGCGAAGGTCTGATGGGCTTTCCAGTCGAACGGCCTGACTATTTTGCCGTGGACGATTTTGACCGGCCTGCGAAGTTCGTTGGGCATGTCAGTTGCCTTGCTTGATCGTGTCCGGGACGCCGCCAGACGCCGCGGCAATGGTGCGCTGGGCGAGGTCCGCCACCTTTGCGTCCTGCTGCGCCTGCGCGGCCCGGTGCGGTGCGTCAGGCTTGCCGATGTTGTCGTTCGTCTTCGCGTGTTGATTGCCGGGCTGGTCTAGTGACTTCGTCATGGTGCCTCCGTTGAGATCGGGCGGTGGAATTTTGTCACCGCGGTACCTGGGGTTCAGGCCGCGATCGTCTCCCTGGAACTCACGGACTGCTGCAGGTCGACCAGGATGCGGCGCACCTGGTCGGACAGACGCGAGAGCTCGTCCGCATCGCCGCCCTGCACCACCGCGACCTGCAGCTGATCGGATCGAAGCATCAGCGCCGCGGCCTGCCGGGCCTGGCTTAGCTCGGTCATGGAAAGCGCCGCCACGCCGCCGTAGCTCGCTGTGATGCTGTCCAGGAGATCGCGGAAACGGCGAGCTGGCGCAGAGCGCCCGTCGAGACCGTCGAGGACGTGCGGCATGTTCGAGATTGCGCTTCGAGTGTTGGACGGTCGCGCCTTCATCGGGGACACCTCACTGCGAATTCGCATGTCAGTTGCCCAGGTGTTGCCCCGAACTCGCAGGCTGTCAAATCGACCAAGCATTTTAGGCTCAGGCGGGATCACAGCGGCGCATATGGACAACCGGTTGTGTGAAGGTTGTTCGCTCACTCGCCGCGACTCAGTACGATGCGCTCCAGCGCCGCGTCGAGCGCGTCTGCTCGCCGACGTGATCTCTGAAGCTTCGCCCACTTCGGGGGCGCCGGAAATTGGAAGTCATCGGGTAGTGCCTTGGCAGCTCGCGCGAGCTTCCTCCGCTCGCGCGATCGTCCGACCCAGACGCCGAGCAGGTCGAGCGGCATGTCCCGCAACAGCCTCATCCGCTGGTCGAGGCGAAGGTCGTACTTCATCAGGAGAAACGGCTCGCGGCGCACGTCACGCCGCGACACCGGGCGGCAGCAGCGGGGGCATTGCAGCTGCACCTTGAACACGCGGCCGCACTTTGGGCAGGCCATCCGCCCGGGCTTCAATGTAGTTTTCGCAGCGTTTGCCATTTCATGCCTCCGGGTTGCTGAGCCTGCGTAGGCCGGCGGAGCGACCTCAGGAGCGACCGCCCGGCCGTCTACGTATCGTTGCGATGGCGCGCGCAAGAGCGGCTGTTCGCCGCCGCGCGCTTGCGCGGATCGCTGTCGCTCTACGTATAAGAGTCCTAAGGCGACAAGATCGCGATGTGTAAGGCGACAGAATGTTGTCACGGTGAAAAGTCCCATTTTTCGGAGCGTTGCTGTCTAAGGCGACACGGGTTTGTCACGGTGACACCGTTGTCACGATGACAGAATGATGTCGCCTTACACATGGAGGCGGACCGTCGTGATGCGCTGGCCGCGTTCGTTGAACGTCTCGTCGTCGACCTCGACGAGCTGGGCTTCTTGCAGCTCCGAGATGGCGCGGCGGACTGCCTGCAGGAGGGCGTCGGCATCGATCGCCCTGCCACGCCGCTGAAAGCTTGCCAGCGCCGCTGCGGCCTTCACCAGCTCGCTCCGAGCTATCCAGTGGCGCTCGATGATGCCGAGCAGGTCCTGGGCGCGATCCGAGAGGCCCTTGGGCGGTGCCGCCGCCGCCGCCCGCTTCTGGCGCTTGTACATGCGATCACGCTCCCTCTTCAGGCCGCGGTAGAAATCGGAGATCTCTGCCGCGGTTTTGTCAGTGCACCGAACCGTGCGGATGCCCAGCTCGAGCTGCTCGACCCAGCACAGCTCGACCGCCTGCCCGAGCTGTGCGGCCGACCATGCGACCAGATCGCCGAGGTCGGCGATGCGGCTTTCGATCTCGATCTTCGGGACGAGCCGCCTTTCGAAAAGCCGCCGCAGTTCGCCGAGGCGCACGCCGCCGCCGCCGGTCTTGCGGCGCGCCGCACGGCCATAGCGCAGCTTGATCTCCGCGTGCCGCGCGCTGGCCTTGCGGCTTGCCGGTGGCGCGCGCAGCCGATACTCTACGGCCTTCATCGAAGCCCCGATGTATTCCGCCCCCGCGCGCCGTTCCACCGGCGCCTGGGCGTTCCTATTGAATGGGCACGAGCACGACAGCACGGGCGCGCACGACCGAACCAGTGCTGCGGCCGCGTCGGATGGTCACGAGGATTAGCGGCCGATACCCGGGCCGGACCTCTGGAAAAGGCAGATCGCGCAGCTCTTCGGGAAACGGCGGCCGAACGCGCGACGTGACACGTCGCTGGCGCTCGAAAAAGCGCTGATCGCTTTCCACGAGGTTGGCTCAGGCCGCGTCACGCTCGGCGATCTTCGAACGCAGCCACGCATCGATGTCCGACTTGAGCCAGGCCGGCTTGCGCGGAGTGGGATAGATCGGCCGGGGAAACTGCCCCTTCCGGATCAGCTTGTTCCGCTGCGCTTTGCTCACTTTGATCGGCAGGTCGCTTTCGGTGACGAGTTGTTCGCCCATGTGCACACTCCGCATTTGAGAACCGGAGTGATCCATAGATAGCCAATACGCGCCGGTAACAAGGACAGTAATTCTAGGAATTGTTGTGGGCGTACTGCATCCGTTTTGCGATGGTCGCGCAGGAAAGTTTAATCCCGTGTTGCCTAGCCAAACGCTCGGCCTCTTCGGCCGCCTCGTCATGCGCCTCTTGGGCGCATTTGCCGCCAGCGATGTATTCAGCTTTCCGGGCCTTGGCGAACTTGACGATGATGTCGCCACCGATGTCGTCGGCCCTCGGCCGACCACGACCACGTCGGCGCGATTCTAAGATTTCGAGCAGCCAAAGTGCCGCCTGTCTCGGTATCTCGACCGTCTCGCCGACATCGCGCCGCGCTTGCGCGAGTGCGAGCTCCAGCTTCTCGACGAGGTTATTTTCGATCTCCGGGGTGAGTTGCATTTCAGCTTTGATGTCCAGCAGCGTATTGCGCCGGCTGAGCATCCTTCGGAGCGCATCGACATCGTCTGGCAGAATGGCGCCCACGGGCTTTACGCCCTCGCCGCGAGTTGGATGACGTTCGCCGGCGGCGGCTCGACGATCGATCTGACCCGCGCTGCCCAGAGCTCGAGCGCAGCGCGCTTCTCATCTAGATAATCAAAGCGATCATAGACGCCGCGGATTCCCGGCTTCACGTGCGCCAGGATCGCTTCGGCGACGTCTGGATCGACGTGCAGTCGCGACAGGCCGGACCGCACCGTGCGGCGGGTGTCATGGGTCGTCCATGGCTTCAGCGTCACGATCCGAGGATCGTCACCGCGGCGCCGCGCGAGCGCGCGTAGCGTGACACCCATCCGCTGGGACAGCCTGTCCTTGACCTTGGTGCCCACCCAGGTCGGCCGAGCCCCATAGGTCGTTGAAAAGAGATACTCGCCCGTTTTGAAACGGGGGAGCGAGTTGAGTATTGCCAGCACATCGGCCGTGATGGGGACCTGGTGCGCCCGAGCTTTTCCAACGCGCCCCTTCATTCGCTCCGCTGGAATTGTCCAAAGCGGATTGTTGCTGAGGTTGAATTCGCCCCACGTCGCGTCAGCGACCTCGTTCAGCCGGAGGCCGGTGAGTAAGAGCACTCGATAGAGCGGGCCGTAGGGATAGCCAACGCGGTCGGTCGCCCGCCACAACGCGAAGATTTCATCGTCGTCCAGAAAGCGGTCGCGCGAAAACTTGTCGCCGACGATCCGGGCCGCGCGGAGGTGATCGCATGGCGAGGCTTCGAGGCCGTAGGTTCCGCGCTCGATTGCCCAGCTGAACATAGTCCGGAGCTGCGCCAGCACATTGCGCGCCTGGGTCGCCGCCGGGCGGCTCCTGGCCTGCCCCTTGATGCCGTGTGCCGCGAGCATCTGGGCCGTTCCGTGGTCGCGGATTCCCTCGATCGCCGCCAGCACCTCGCCGCGGGTTATGCCGGCTATCGGCCTGTCCCCCCAAAGCGGGTTCAGCACCTTGCGGATTACCCGATCCGTCTCTGCGCTCTTCCGCTGTCGCGGGCTCGCGGGATCCCTGCCGACCACGACCTGGCGCATGTATTCATCGGCTACGGCCGAGAAGGTGTTGGCTTGGAGGCGCTGTAGGTCGCGGTGGGCGCGTTGTTCCTCCTCGGAGGGGTCCTTGCCCTGCCCGATCAGCCCGAGCCAATCCCTGGCCTTCTGGCGTGCGTCAGCAAGGCTGATCGCGCCGACGGTGCCGAGCTTCCGCCGTGTCGGGTGGCGGCTTCCAGGGAAGCGGTGAACCAGGACAAAGGTGCGGGCGCCGGTGTCCGTGACCCGGACGCCGAAGCCCGGGACATCCGAGTCCATGATCTCGATGCGCTGACCAGGGCGCGCTGGCTTCAGCGACTTAAGCAAACGATCAGTCAGGTTACGCTTTGACATGGGGAGTGCTCGGTTGGGCAACGCCGGGGCAACGAATCACCTGCGCTTAAGAGCGCCTGTGGGCGTCTATAGGAATCTTTCCGAGCCTACAGAATCAAGTCTTTTCAGCGCTTCACGGCCCTAGGCGTCGATAAAATCCGGCACGATCCGCCGCATCGATCTGCTGTTAATCGAAATGTCGCTGGTTCGACCCCAGCCCAGGGAGCCAATTTTCTCGCTAATTCGAGTATTTTCGCGATTGCGGCGCGCCCGCGCGCGTTCTGTGACTTTACGCACTTCACGATTCAGCACGTTGGGTAGAGATTTGCCTCCATATTCAGACGAGGAGGATTGTCATGCATCTCACCACTCAGGGTTCCAATCAATTGCACAGCATCTTCGGCGGCGGCTACGTCGCGGAGCAACGCGGCGACGAAACGCAACGTAACCTTCCGCCGCGCGAGAGCCAGAGCTTCGCGGACTTCGGCGAAATCCTCAAAGTGCTTCGGGCCGCCCTGTCGCTTCGGTAGGATGGTTCCGGGAGGCCCATGACGTTCGCCTACATCGTGCGCTGCAATTTCACCGAGCCCGCGAAGGAGCAGGCCTGGAACGATTGGTACAGCGGCCCCAAGATCGCGCAGATGCTCCGGAAGCCGCATTTCCGCACCTGCCAGCGTTTCCGGCGGGCGTCGGGCACCGGCCGCAACTATCTCGCGCTCTGGACGCTGGCGTCACCGGACGCCTTTCGCACGCGGGAATACACCACCGACTGGGGCTTCTTCGAATGGCAGCCGCACATCACGGACTGGAGCCGCGACCTGTTCGATGGCGGCCGCACGCCGGAGCAGGCCTTCGGGGTCTCGCCCAAGGGCTCGCTGCGGATCGCGTCGTTCGACGGCATGAGTGCGGATGAAGCGGGCGCCGCCCGCGCTGGGATCGCACAAGCGCAACCGGAAATGATGTGGCTGCCGGCGATCGACCTCGACCGCCACACGCCGATGATCGGGCTGCGGCCATCGCCCGAGTCCATGGCCGCGCCGCCCGAGGGCTCAGGACGCTTTCAGGAGGCGGTGTACCGGCCGATTTCCGAGTTCATGACCACCTCCGGTTAAGGCCAAGGGCCGGTTTGGGCGCCTTCGAGCCGAAATGCCTTGAAAAGACCACGCCGACCTGCCATGTACTGCTCTGTCGGAACAAAGACTTGATTCTCCAGGTCGTTTCCGGGCCGCGTGAAAGACGATCTCGGTGCACAATCCGCGCCTGAGGTTTTCAGCCCCGTTTTCCGACATTTCTCACACTGACAGCCCTGTCCACGCGGGATGTCTCGAACCCCGCGTTCGGAATCCGCTCGCATTCGTGCGCCGCGGCCCGGCCGCACATAGAAAGACTTTGAATTGAACTCATTTAACGATTTCGGCCTCGCAGAGCCGATTCTTCGCGCGCTTACGGAAGAGAAGTACGTCACCCCCACTCCGATCCAGGCCCAGACCATCCCGCTGCTGCTTGCCAAGCGCGACGTCATCGGCATCGCCCAGACCGGCACCGGCAAGACCGCGGCCTTCGCGCTGCCGATCCTCCATCACCTCGCCGCCAACCGCGTGCGCCCGCAGCCCAAGACCTGCCGCGTGCTGGTGCTGAGCCCGACCCGCGAACTGTCCGGCCAGATCCTCGACAGCTTCCGCGCCTACGGCCGCCACCTTCGCATCCATTCGGCGCTCGCCATCGGCGGCGTCTCGATGGGCGCCCAGGTGCGCTCGCTGCTCAACGGTCTCGACGTGCTGGTGGCGACACCGGGCCGTCTTCTCGACCTGATCCAGAGCAACGCGCTTCGCCTCTCCGGCGTCGAGGTGTTCGTGCTCGACGAAGCCGACCGCATGCTCGACATGGGCTTCATCCGCGACATCCGCAAGATCGTCGCGAAGCTTCCGGCGCAGCGGCAGACGCTAATGTTCTCGGCCACCATGCCGGAGGACATCGCCGAGCTCGGGCGCCAGATGCTGAAAGACCCGGCCAAGGTGTCGGTGACGCCGCAAGCCACCACCGTCGAGCGCATCGCCCAGCGGATCGTCCACGTCGACCGCGCCAGCAAGCCGAAGATGCTGTCCGACCTCATCCAGCAGGAGAAGGTCGATCGCGTGTTGGTGTTCACCCGCACCAAGCACGGCGCCGACAAGGTGGTCCGCGGCCTCAACAAGGACGGCATCTCCGCCGAGGCGATCCACGGCAACAAGTCGCAGAACCAGCGCGAGCGCGTGCTGAAGGACTTCCGCGACGGCCGCGTCCGCACGCTGGTGGCGACCGACATCGCCGCCCGCGGCATCGACGTGGAGGGCATCAGCCACGTCATCAACTTCGACCTGCCCAACATCCCTGAAAGCTACGTGCACCGCATCGGCCGCACCGCGCGGGCCGGCGCCGACGGCATCGCGATCTCGCTGTGCTCGCACGACGAACTGCCGTTCCTGCGCGACATCGAGAAGCTGATCCGGATGGCGATCCCGGCGACCGGCACGGCCTCGCAGCCGCGTCCCGGCGCACGGCCGCCGCAGCAGCAGGACCGCAACGGCCGCGGCCATGGCCGTCCTGGCCAGCAGCAGCGGAACGCGAAATCCCGCGACGGCGGCCGCAACGAACGCGGCGGGCAGCGCAACGGTCAGAACCGCGGTCACGGGCGCAACGACCAGCATGGGCAGCAGCCGGACCGCCAGAGCCGGCATCAGGTCCCGCACAGCGCCCCGAGCCAGGGCCCCCGCCCGATCGCCTCGACCCAGCCGGTCGGCAGCGATTTTGCCAAAGTTTCCTTCATGCAGCCGCGCTAAGCTGCCTGCGAAATCCAATCCACAGGACGAACCATGGCAAAGGAAGAACTGCTCGAATTCGAAGGCGAAGTCACCGAGGAACTGCCGGACGGCAATTTCCGGGTCAAGCTCGACAATGAGCACGTGATCCTCGCCTACACGGCGGGGAAGATGCGCAAGTTCCGCATCCGCACCGGCGTGGGCGACCGCGTCACCGTCGAGATGTCGCCCTACGATCTGGCGCGCGGGCGGATCACCTTCCGCCACAAGTCGGCGCAGCCGACCACCGCCGCGACCGGCCAGCGCCGCGCGATGTGGCGCAAGCGGGGCTGAGCGCTACCCCTTCCCGCGTCCCTGCGACAACGGCAGCTTGGCGATCTCGCGGATGGCGTCGCGGTCGGGCTCGAAGCCCAGCCCCGGCGCCTCCGGCACGACGAAATACCCGTCCATGGGTTGCGGCAGGCCTTTGTAGATCTGCCTGCACAGTTCGACCGCGAGATAATGGTGCTCGACCAGCGTGCCGTTTGCCACGCCCGCCTGCAGATGCATGTTGTGGAAGCCCCAGGCGCCGCCATTGGCGATCGACACGTTGAACGCCTGCGCCATCCCCGCGATCTTGGCGCATTGCGTGAAGCCGCCGGTGATGCAGACGTTGGGCTGGACATAATCGACCGCCTCGGCGCGCAACAGATCGCGGAAGCGGAAGGCGAGCCCCTCGTTCTGCCCGCAAGCCAGCGCCATGCCGGTGGCGCGGCGCAACTGTGCCATGCCGGGCACGTCGTTCTGCGTCAGCGGCTCCTCGAAGAACGAGATGCCGCAAGGCTTCACCATCTCGACCAGCTTGGTGGCGTGGTAGAGATCGAGATTGCAGTTGGCGTCGATGAACAGCTCGACGTCCGGGCCGACCGCCTCGCGCACCGCGCGTACCCGCGCGGCGTCCTCGCGGATCGCGTCCATGACCGGCCGCTCGTCGCGATGGCGCAGCGCATCGCCCGCGACCGTCATCTTCAGCCGCGTGAAACCCTGCGACACCCAGAGTTTGGCGGCGGCGGCGAGCTGCTCGCGGTCGAAGAAACCGAAGCCGAAGGTGGCATAGACCGGCACGCGGGGATGCGCGCCGCCCAAGAGCCGCCACACCGGCTGGTGCAGCGCCTTGCCCTTGAGGTCCCACAGCGCCACGTCGATGGCGGCGAGCGCATGCGCGGCGTAGCCGGTCTGGCCGCGCGGCATCAAGGTCCAGTAGAGCTTGTCCCAGATGCCCTCATGGGCGAGCGGATCGTCGCCGAGGATCGCCGGGCCGGCGACGCCGTTGACGATCTGCGCGACCACATCCTCTTCGGTGATGCTGGTAAGGCCATGGCCAATCAGGCCATCGCTCGTCTCGACCTCGACATGGCACGCCGCGAGCGACGTCCTGCGGTCGAGGCCGACGAGCTTGATGTGCAGCGGGACGTTGAGGGGCGTCGCGGTGACGCGCGCGATCTTCATGGTGAATGACCGGCGCGCGCGCGTGCGCTACGTCCGCGCCGCAGTTCCGGCGCGGTTCCAGCCGCGCGCGCCCTCGCCGTAGATGTCGCAGCCCTTGTCGGTGACGACGGCGGTGTCCTCGAGCTTGATGAAGCCGCGCTTGGGATGCGCCAACGTGGTCTCGACCGAGATCACCATGCCGGCCTCCAGCGGCCGGTGGGCGTCGTAATCGTCGTAGGGCACCGGGCCGGTATTGGTCAGGCGCGGCGCCTCGTGGCTGACAAGCCCCATGCCGTGGCCGAGGAAATGCGTGTTGTTGTGGTACTTCGACTTGGCGAGCACCGCTTCGGCCGCGGCATAGACCTCGCTGCCCATGGCGCCGGCCCTGATCGGCTTCATCGACGCGCGCTGGATCGCCTCGATGTCGCCCAGCATGTCCTCGAGCTCGGCATCCGGCTCGCCCTGGATCGCCATGCGGCACAGGTCGCCGATATAGCCGTGGTAGTTGCCGCCGGAGTCGATCGACATGATGTCGCCATCGCCCCAGACCTGATCGGACGGCGCGCGGTTCAAGCTCGTGCCC
Organism: Rhodoplanes serenus; assembly: GCA_945861855.1. GTDB lineage: Bacteria > Pseudomonadota > Alphaproteobacteria > Rhizobiales > Xanthobacteraceae > Z2-YC6860. The sequence goes on along the minus strand of CAMAWG010000098.1, from coordinate 1,865 downwards.
GCGGTGATCAAGCAATATTCGAAGGTGAGCCCGCGGTTGGTTTCCTCGCGGCGCAGCGCTTCCGTCACCTCCGCCTTGGTCGCGCCCGGCCCGTGCTTGGCGATCACCGCCTGCATCGACTCGATCACCGCCTCCGACGCGATCTTGAGCTTCTTCAACTCCTCCGGCGTCTTGATCGAGCGCATCCGCTCCAGCACAAACAGCGCGTCGGCGATCTTGCTGTCGGGGAACGCGCTGGAAAGCGCCTTGCCGGCATCGACCGGCAGGAACGACAGCTCCGCGCCGATCCCCCGGGTCTTGATGCCCGCGGCGCGGATGTGCTCGACCGCCTTCTGCATGGTGTCGATCGAGCCCGACGAGTTGCACTGCTGCACCGGCGTCCAGAACGGATGGTTCTCGCGCTGGAAGTTTTCCAGGCGGTGGCCGAAATAGGCCGCCTTGTCGGGCGCGCCCTTGGCGTAGACCAGCACCGGCAGGTAGCGGGACAGCCCCATCGCGTCCATGTAGTCGAAGAAGAAGGCGCGGTGGCCGCCGAGCAGGTACTGCACGTTGTGCTTGGAGGTTGCAATCAGCACGTCCATGCCGGCCTCGTCCATCAGCTTGTCGAGGCGGGCGGCGTCGAACGGGATGGTGGACGATGCTTTGACGGGCGCGTTCATGGAAACCCCTTCGGCGTGTCGAAATGACGGTTGGCCGCAGTCTATCCGACCGGCCCGCCTGGCGGAAGCGAGACGCCATCGTCCGCGGCTCAGGATAGGTCGATCAGCCGCATCCAGTCGACCCGCGGCGCCTCGCAGCCTGGCGGAACAAGCGCCACCAGTATGATCGACGTCCACGGATCGGGAGGTTTCAGATTGAACGCGATGAGCAGCTTGCGCCAAAGCCATCGCGGCATGATGTCGCCGGACCCCAGTCCCGCCACCACCTCCCCGTCATAGACAATTAGAGAGCGGGCCTTTGCCGTGTCGATCTTGGCCATAGCAATGGGCGAGATGTGGTTGACGGTCGGCAGGTAGAGAATTTCGGTTGGCCACGCGCAGCCGGATTGCGAAAACGACAGGGCGGTTTCGGCTCCGACCATGGCGCGCTGAGCTGAATAGACCAGACCCGCTTCGGTCATCAGTTCGATGAGACGCGCTCGCGGATCTTTGGATGGCGGCTGCGTCGACGGGTGAAGAAAGTTGAACCATAGGGCAGCAAGAAACAACGCGCAGGCGAAACCGTGGAACAGACGGGTCATCGCGTGACCTGCCCACGCACCGTATCTCTCGTTGCCCGGTAGGCGGCGCCCAATACGAGCAACGCATAAATTGCGGCCAACAGTGAAGCGCCGTTGCCATCGTGCCAATACCGGTAACCATCCTGGCTGGCGCCTGTCCCCAACAGCCGCAGCCAGTTCAGACCGACGGTTATCAGCAGCAGCCCTGCCAGATAGGCGGCATCCGATTTGCGGAACGTGCCGCGCAATCCCAGGACCGCTATGACGAAGCCAGGGATGACGGCCGCCGCAACAAAGGACGACGAACAGCCCGCAAAGATGTCGATGCCGAAATTCTCCGATGGGCGAAAGACAATGGTTCCGAAACCGGCGACCTGGTAACCGGCGAAGTTCAATATGGCTCGCAGCAGCGACGCATCGATCCGTCCGACGAATTCGTGCAAGAGAGCGAACGGCCAGCCCAGAAGGCGATAGTGCACCACAAAGGCAAAGAGCCCGATGGCGGGGAATGTCCCGATCAATGTTGAAATAGGAGGAGCGGCGTTGCTCGCCTTGAGCCGGTAGGCTCGGGGTGTCGAATCCACGAAAGGAAAGCAACGCCATGAAGAGAATTACCACGATTGCGACTGGATTGCCGCCTGTCCCT
>CAMAWG010000097.1 GCA_945861855.1 Rhodoplanes serenus | reverse complement strand
ATTGCTTGGCTCAACCGCTGCCGAAGGCTTGCCAAGGATTGGGAGAACCTCAATCGCAAGGCGCTGGCATTCTTGCGCCTCGCATCAATCCGCCTCATGCTCCGAAAACTTTGTAATCCTGCTTGATGTTCTCGGACGGACTCTAAGGCTGAATTGCCTCAAAGTTGGTGCTGCAACCAACTCCATTTCCCGGGAGGAACACAATGTCATTGTCACGGACGAATTGCGGCTTCGCGCGCAGGCTTGCCCTCGCCGCCGGGCTTGCCATCCTGCTCGCCACCGCGCCGTTCGCACAGGCGCAGGACAAGACCGTCGAGCTCAAGCTTTCGCACTGGGTGCCGCCGACGCATCCGCTGCAGAAGGCGATGCAGGAGTGGGGCGCTTCGGTCGAGAAGGCCTCGAACGGCACGATCAAATTCAAGATCTTCCCGTCGCAGCAACTCGGAAAGGCGTTCGACCATTACGACATGGCGCGCGACGGCATCGCCGACTTCACCTACGTCAATCCGGGTTATCAGCCCGGCCGCTTCCCGATCATCTCGGCCGGCGAACTGCCGTTCCTGATCGGTGACGCCAAGGGCGGCATCCGGGCGATCGACCTTTGGTACCGCAAGTACGCCGCGACCGAGATGAAGGACACGAAATACTGCTTCTCCTTCATCCTCGATCCGCTGACCTTCCATTCCAAGACCAAGAAGATCGTGGTCCCGGGCGACATCAAGGGCATGAAGATCCGGCCGTCGCAGGGCACCGTCGCGGCCTGGGTGACGCTGCTCGGCGGCACCAACGTCCAGGCGAGCGCCACCGAACTGCGCGACGTGCTGGAGAAGGGCGTGGCGGACGCCGCGACCTTCCCGTGGGGATCGGTGCCGCTGCTCGGCGTCGACAAGGTCACCAAGTATCACATGGACGCACCGCTCCACACCGTGACGTTCCAGTGGCTGATGAGCCCGAAGACCTATGCCGCCATGTCGCCCGCGCAGAAGAAGGTGATCGACGATCACTGCACCAACGACTGGGCGGCGCAATTTGCCAGCCCCTGGGCGGACTACGAGCGCGCCGGGCTTGAGAAGGTCAGGGCCTTGCCGGGCCACGAGGTCTACAAGATCACCGACGCGCAGCTCGCCGAGTGGAGAACGTCGGCCGAGCCCCTGCGCAAAAAGTGGGCCGACGACGTGAGCAAGGCCGGCGGCAATGCCGATGTGATCATGAAGGAGCTGAACGCGACGCTCGCCCAGTTCAAGGCCGCGTATTGATTGCGATTGCGGCGACCGTGTCGTAACCGGGCCGAGTTGGCGGCGCCGGGGCTCTCCGCTGCCGTCACGTATCGAGCGCAATGATGTCCGAACCGAACGCCAACACCGGTCCCTCGGATGCGAGCGATGCGGGAGGGCATGCGCCGCGCCATTTCGCCGACCGCTTCATCGACTCAATCGAGATGATCGCGGCGATCTTCGTCGGGGTGGTGGCCGCCGACGTCTTCATTTCGGTGCTACTGCGCTACTTCTTCAACGTCTCGATTCCCGATTCCTACGATTTCGGCCGGTTGCTGCTCGGCATCCTGATCTTCTGGGGCATCGGCGCGACGTCCTACCGCGGCACCCACATCACCGTCGATCTGCTGTGGGCCAACGTCGGGCCGGCCTGGCAGCGGGCAATGGACATTTTCGCGACGCTCGTGCTGTTCTTCGTCATCTGCGTCCACACATGGACGCTGTACGACAAGGTTGCCGCCACCCGCGCCGACAACGTGCTGACGTTCGACCTGCGACTGCCGACCTGGCCGTTCTTCGCCCTGGCGTGGCTCGGCGATGCCGCCGCCGTCATCCTGATCGGCATACGCACCTACCGGCTGCTGTTCCATCCCGAGCGGCTCACGCCGCCGCCGCAGGTCCAGGTGATCGAATGAGATCGCCACGATGAGTGGAGACGCGGTCGCCATCATCGGCTTCGTCGTGCTGTTCGTGCTCATGCTGCTGCGCGTGCCGGTCGGCATGGCGATGGGCCTCGTCGGCGTCGGCGGCTTCGCCTATCTGGTCGACGGCAGCGCGGCGCTGAAAATCGTCGGCCACACCACGGCGCGGACGGTGACCGACTACAATTTCGCGGTCATTCCGCTGTTCCTGCTAATGGGCGCCTTCGCCACCACCTCCGGTATGAGCCGCGAACTGTTCCGAGCCGCCAACGCCTTCGTCGGCCATCTGCGCGGCGGCCTGGGGATCGCCACCATCGCCGCCTGTGGCGGCTTTGCCGCGATCTGCGGCTCGTCGGTCGCGACCGCGGCGACGTTCTCCCGCGTCGCCTATCCGGAGATGCGGCGCTTCGGCTATCCGCAGTCTTTTGCCACCGGCGTAATCGCGGCGGGCGGCACGCTCGGCATCATGATCCCGCCGTCCACCGTGTTCGCGGTCTATGGCCTGATCACCGAGCAGGACGTCGGCAAGCTGTTCATCGCCGGCGTGATTCCCGGAATTCTCGCGATCTCGATGTACATGATGACCATCACGCTGATCGGCTTCGCGCGGCCGGGCTTCCTGCCATCGGGACAGCGAAGCTCGTTCGACGAGCGGATCGCCGCGCTGCGCGACGTGTGGGCGACGCTCCTCTTATTCGCCTTCGTGATCGGCGGCCTCTACGGCGGGCTATTCACCGCGACGGAAGCCGCCGGCGCCGGCGCGGGCGGCGCGTTCCTGATCGGGCTCGCGCGCGGGCGGCTGTCGCGCGCCGACATCCTGCGCTCGCTCTTGGAGACCACCCGCACCACCGCGGCGGTGTTCACCGTGCTGATCGGCGCGATCCTGTTCGGCTATTTCCTCACGGTGACGCAGACGCCGCAGAAGCTGACCGAATTCCTCACCGGCCTCGGCGTCGGCCGCTACGGCGTGCTGGCGCTGATCATGGTGATGTACCTGATCCTCGGATGCCTGATGGATGCGCTCGCCATGATCATCCTGACGGTGCCGATCGTGTTCCCGGTGATCGTGGCGCTGGGCTTCGACCCGATCTGGTTCGGCGTGATCATCGTCATGACCGTGGAACTCGGCCTCATTCACCCGCCGGTCGGCATGAACATCTTCGTCATCAAAAGCGTGATCGAGGACGTGAAGATATCGACCATCTTCTATGGGGTCATTCCGTTCATCGTCACCGACCTCATTCGCCTCGTCATCCTGATCGCCTTCCCGATCCTCGCCCTCTGGCTGCCGTCGCATATGTGACCTGCCCGGCCGCACTGGCGCAGCAACCCGCTGGCCCGCTATAAACGCACCACGCCTCCAACAAGGGACTGAAACCTCATGGCTGCACAGCCGCAACGCGCCCAGAGCAACGAACGCCCGCCGATCGCCGGAGAGGCCTTCCTGCGCGCGCTCGCCGACCACGGCATCGACTATTTCTTCGCCAATCCGGGCACCGACTTCCCGCCGATCGTCGAGGCCTTCAGCCGCGCCAAGCAGTCGAACGCCAAGGTGCCGCAGCCGCTGGTGATCCCGCACGAGAACCTCGCGGTGGCGATGGCGCACGGCGCCTATGCCATGAACGGCCGGCCGCAGTGCGTCATGCTGCACGTCAACGTCGGCACCGCCAACGCCATCAACAACATCATCAATCTGAACCGCGACAACATCCCGCTCATCCTCGCCGCCGGCCGCACGCCAATCACCGAAAAAGGAAAATTCGGCGGTCGCAACCGCTACATCCACTGGGGCCAGGAGATGTTCGACCAGGCCGGGATGCTGCGCGAAGCCGTCAAGTGGGACTACGAGCTGCGCATCCCCGAGCAGATCACCGACGTGGTCTCGCGCGCCTATGAGATCACCATGTCGAGCCCGCGCGGCCCGGTCTATCTCGCGCTGCCGCGCGAGCCGCTCGCCGCTCCCATGCCGGAGCCGCTCGGCCCGGTGAAGCCGCGCCATGTCCCCGCCCCGCCGCACTCCGATCCGGCGATGATCGCGACCTTGGCGGAATGGATCGCCGCGGCGGAAAAGCCGCTGATCATCACCACCACCAGCGGCGCGGAGGCCATGGCGCCGCTCGGCCGCATCGCCGAGAAATACGCGATCCCCGTCGTCACCCAGCGCCAGCGCGTGGTCTGCCTGCCGACCAGCCATCCGATGCACATGGGCTACGACCCGCAGGGGCTCCTGCAAGAGGCCGACCTGATCGTCGTGCTCGACGCCGACGTGCCGTGGATTCCCGCCGAACAGACGCCGCGCGAGGACGCCCGCTTCGTCACCCTCGGCGAGGACCCGGCGTTCCGCCGCTATCCGATGCGGAGTTTCCCGAGCGATCTCGCCATCACCTCGAAGACCTCGACCGCGCTCCTGATGCTGGAGCAGGCGCTGGCGAAGCTCTCGTTCCCCGAGGCGCGGACGCAGGCGCGCCGCACCCGCGCCGCCGAGTTCAACAAGAAGCGCAAGGAAGGGCTCGCCAAAGCCTCCGCAACGCCCACCGGCGAGAAGATCAACTTCGCCTATCTCAGCCGGCTGATCGGCGAGACGGTCGGCGACGACGCGGTGATCTTCAACGAATATTCGATGATCCAGGAGCAATGCCCGCGCGAGAAGCCCAACACCTTCTACGGTCTTTCCGCCGCGGGCGGGCTGGGGTGGGGCTTTGGCGCAGCGCTCGGCGCCAAGCTCGCCGCGCCGGAAAAATTCGTGGTCACCACCTTGGGCGACGGCGCCTACATGTTCGCCAACCCGATGGTCGCCCACTGGGTGTCGGATGTGCACAAGCTGCCGATCCTGACCATCGTCTTCAACAACAGCCTCTACGGCGCGGTTCGCGGCGCCACCATGTCGATGTTCAAGGACGGCGTCGCCGGCGAGGACGGCGGCCGCTTCATGGCCGACCTCAGCCCAAGCCCCGCGTTCGAGGAGGCGGTGAAGGCGCAGGGCGGCCACGGCGAGCGCGTCGAGAAGGCCTCGGAATTGCCCGCTGCGCTCGCGCGCGCCATCGCGGTGGTGAAGAACGAAAAGCGCCAGGCACTGCTGAACGTCGTCTGCCCGCCGTGACCTCTTGCTTGTCCCGGGCGCAGCGCAGCACGGAGCGCGCCAGCGCGGAGTGATGCGATGCAGACCCGGGACCGTTCGAGGCTCCGAGTTTGAAACGGTCCCGGATCAGCGGTGCACCATTCGCGCTTCGCGCTCACGCTGCACCGCGTCCGGGACACAGACCCCAACAATTCACTCGACAAATCGCGAACCGCCGCCTTAAACAAACGCCGGCCCTTGGGAGGACAAATCATGACGATGCGCGTTGACGCCTACACCCATTTCATTCCGAACCGTTTCTACAAAGAGGTGATGTCGGTCGGCTCCCACAAGGACATCGGCAAGCGCATGATGGGCGTGCCGGCGATCTTCGACCTCAACGTCCGCAAGAAGGTGGTCGACAAGTTCAAGGACTACAACCAGATCCTGTCCTATCCGATGCCGCCGTTCGAGCTGATGACCAAGAATCCGGCCGAGACCGAGGAATACGCCAAGATCGTCAACGACGGCTTCGCCGAGATTTGCGCCAAGGACCCCGACCATTTCCCCGGCTGGGTGGCGCAGGCGCCGATGGCGGCGCCCGACGTCGGCATCCGCGAGGCCGCGCGCGCGATGAAGATGGGCGCGCTCGGCGTGCAGATTTATACGAACGTCGCCGGCCGGCCGCTCGACAATCCGGAGTTCGAGCCGTTCTGGAAGGCGATGAACAAGACCAAGACGCCGATCTGGCTGCATCCCTCGCGCACCGCGAGCTTCCCGGACTACCAGAGCGAGTCGAAGTCGAAGTACGAAATCTGGTGGACGCTCGGCTGGTCCTACGAGACCGCCGCCGCCATGTCGCGGCTCGTCTTCTCCAAGATCATGGACCGCTATCCGAACCTGAAGATCATCACCCACCACATGGGCGGCATCGTGCCGATGCTCGAAGGCCGCATCGGGCCGGGCTGGGACCAGATCGGCGCGCGCACCTCCGACGAGGATTACCAGGCCCTGAAGAAGTCGCTGAAGAAGCGCCCGCTCGACTACTTCAAGGAGAGCTTCTACTGCGACTCCGCGGTGTTCGGCGGCAAGCCCGCGACCGAATGCGGCCTCGCGTTCTATCCCAACGACAGGATCGTGTTCGCGTCGGACTGCCCGTTCGACCCGGAGAAGGGCACGTATTACATCCGCGAGACACTGAAGATTTTGGACAACCTCGATCTGTCGAAGGCGAAGTACAAAGCGATCATGCACGGCAATCTGGAGAAGATCACCGGAAGGAAGCTGGTGAAATAGCGGCCGTCACAACGCGGGTTGTCACCGGACGCAAGGCCAGCGTCACACGCACGACTGTCATTGCCCGCGAAGGCGGGCGCTCCAGTATTCATTGGCCTCGCGTTGGCCCCAATCGCTTGCGGATACTGAGTGCCCCGCATTCGCGAGGCATGACAGCGCAGACAAACCTCTCACCGCCTCATCCGGAGGAGCCGTCCGCAGGACCGCGTCTCGAAGAGTGGGGCGGCCCCATGGTTCGAGACGCGTAGCTTCGCAACGCTCCTCACCATGAGGCCGGGAGAGTCCACCGCTGGCGTATCCCAGCGGAATTCACTTGCATCTTATAGCCTATTGTCTATATTCCAGTTCCCATGAAGCCGCTGAAACCGGTGGAGTGGATCGCTTCGTCGCGAGACGACCTGAGTTCTTTTCCGAAGGACGTGCGCGCCGTATTCGGCGAGGCCCTCTACCGCGCCCAGCAGGGCGGCGAACATCCGGCGGCCAAGGCGTTGAAGGGCTTCGGCGGCCGTGGCGTGCTGGAGGTCGTCGATGACTTCGATGGCGACACCTTCCGCGCGGTCTACACCGTCCGTCTGGCCGGCGTTGTCTATGTGCTCCACGCCTTCCAGAAGAAATCGAGGAGAGGACGCGAGACTGCGAAACACGACATCGAGTTGATCCGCACGCGCTTGAGGCGCGCGGAGGCTCACCATCAGGCCCCGTACGAGAAAAGAGCGAAACCATGAGCAAAGAAATTCCGGTTCATCGCGGCAGCGGCAACGTCTTCGCCGATCTCGGATTCGACGATCCGGAGGAGATGCGGCTGCGCGCCGATCTGGTGCAACAGATGCGCGAGATCATCGAGCGTCGGAAGCTCACGCAGGTGGCGGCTGCGGAGTTGCTGGAAATCCGGCAGCCCGACCTGTCAGCGCTGCTTCGTGGGCGGCTGACCAAGTACTCGCTGGAACGGCTCTTGAAGTTCATGACGATCCTCGATCGTGACGTGAAGATCGTCGTGCAGGCCAAACCGCGCCATCGACCGGCGCGCATCACGCTCGCTGTGAGCTGACGGCGACTTCGTAGGGTGGGCAAAGGCGCGCAGCGCCGTGCCCACGTGCGATATGCCAATCATGATTGCCGACGTTGAGTTTGGTGGGCACGCTTCGCTTTGCTCACCTTACGCTCGCTGGTGAAATAGCGGCCATCACATCGCGGGTTGTCCCCGAACGCAAGTGGGTTTAGCTGCCACTCAACCCATCCTACGCGCTTAGTCGTTAGCGGACAGACAAAACTCCTTTCGAACGCCTCGTGAAATACCGATTGAGATTGATCGAGAACTGCTCCACGAAATCCCGCATTCTTTCAATTTGCTCCAGCTTCAGCGACCCCTTTGGCGTTTTGCCGTGAGCAATTGCGTTGCGTTGTTCATTGAGCAACTGGAGACGCCTCCTGATCTTACTTCCATCAGTTCGCTGCCAAGTCACTTTGTCGATAAGGTTCGTAACTCCGATGCGCGTGAAGAGGCGATCTATATTTTGCGCGTTCGGGTTGCCCCAATTTCCGATGGACTGCTTATAGGTCTCAAGATCGTCGCCCGCTAAGTGCATAAGCATGTAGGACGAGACGGCAAAAAACACCTCTTCAATGTATCCCTGCAGAAGAGCTGACAAAATTAGAATGCAACTCTTATTCAGGGCCAAAGTTTGCGGAGTACCTATCTGGCCCCACTGCGATCGACGCGCGTCAATCAACTCGTTTAGTGGCGCTAGATTGATCGCAGGCAGCTCAATTCTGGGTAACATGCCCCCCTCCTGTCTCAAGTCTCTCAAGCACTCGCGCATTATGCCGTTTCATCTCGGCGATAAACATTGTCTGTGAGCTTTCTTGTTGTCCACCCATGAAACCTCGCGCGCCATCTGCTAGCGTCCCACCTCATGGACGCCGCCCGCAACCTGCCCGATGACGCCCCCGCTCCGCCGCCGGAGGCCCCAACACGCCCGTCGCCGATGATGGAGCAGTACATCGAGATCAAGGCGGCCAATCCGGATTGCCTGCTGTTCTACCGGATGGGCGACTTCTACGAGCTGTTCTTCGAGGACGCCGAGGTGGCCTCCCGCGCGCTCGGCATCGTGCTGACGAAACGGGGCAAGCATCTTAACCGCGACATCCCGATGTGCGGCGTCCCGGTGATCCGCTCCGACGAATACCTGCACCGCCTGATCGCGCAGGGCCACCGCGTCGCGGTCTGCGAGCAGACCGAGGACCCGGCCGAGGCGAAGAAGCGCGGCGGCAAGTCCGTGGTGAAGCGCGACGTCGTCCGCCTGGTCACGCCCGGCACCTTGACCGAGGACACGCTGCTCGACGCCCGGCGCAACAACTATCTGCTCGCCATCGCCCGCGCGCGAACATCCGCCACCGATCAGGCGAGCGATTTCGCGCTCGCCTGGATCGACATCTCCACCGGCGAGTTCCGCATCGCCACCTGCGACCGCTCTGGCCTGCCGGCCGAGATCGCGCGGCTGGAGCCCGGCGAGATCGTCGTCTCCGACGCGCTCTATTCCGATCCGGAGCTCGCGCCTTATCTCCGCACGCTTCCCGCGGTGACACCGGTGACGCGCGACGTGTTCGACGGCGCCACGGCCGAGCGGCGGCTGTCGGATTATTTCGCGGTCGCGACCTCCGAGGCGTTCGGCACGCTGTCGCGGCTGGAACTCGTCGCCGCGGCGGGTTGCGTCACTTACGTGGAGCGCACGCAGCTCGGCAAGCGGCCGCCGCTGTCGCCGCCCGTTCGCGAAGCGCAGGGCGCGACGCTGTCGATCGACCAGGCGACGCGGGCGAACCTGGAACTGACCCGCACGCTCGGCGGCGAGCGGCGCGGCTCGCTGCTCGCCACCATCGACCGCACCGTGACATCGGCCGGCTCGCGGCTCCTGGCGCAGCGATTGGCCGCGCCGCTGACCGAGCCCGAGGCGATCGGCGAGCGCCTCGACACCGTGGAGATTTTCGCGGGCGACGCCATCGCCCGCCAGCAGACCCGCGAGCTGCTGCACATCGCGCCCGACATGGCGCGTGCGCTGTCGCGGCTGGTGGTCGGCCGCGGCGGCCCGCGCGACCTCGCCGCCATTCGTGACGGGATCGGGGCGGCGGTAGCGCTGGCCGCGCGGCTCGACCGGCTGCCGCGCAAAAGTACGGAGCTGAGCAGCGTGCTCGCGGCGTTGCTCCGCCCCGAACAGGCGCTGATGCGCGAGATCATGGCGGCGCTCGCGGACGAACTTCCGCTGTTCAAGCGCGACGGCGGCTTCGTCCGCGGGGGTTATGATTCCGCGCTCGATGAATTCCGGTCCTTGCGCGACGAATCGCGTCAGGTGGTGGCGCAACTGCAGGCCCGCTACGCCGACGAGGCCGGCGTCAAGTCCTTGAAGATACGGCACAACAACGTGCTGGGCTATTTCGTCGACGTCACCGCGCAGCACGGCGAGAAACTCCTGGGCGCGCCGCTGAACGCCACCTTCATCCACCGCCAAACCCTTGCCGGGCAAGTCAGATTCACCACGACAGAGCTGGGCGAGCTGGAGGCCAAGATCGCCAGCGCCGCCGACCGCGCGCTCAACCTCGAGCTTGAGATATTCGAGAAGCTCGCGGCCATGACCGTCGCCGCGAGCAACGAGATCAAGGCTGCCGCCGAGGCGCTGGCGCTGCTCGATGTTTCGAGCGCGCTCGCCACGCTCGCGGTCGAACGCAGCTATGTTCGCCCGGAAATCGACCGCTCGCTCGACTTCATCGTCGAGGGCGCCCGCCACGCCGTAGTCGAGCAGGCCTTGTCCGACCCGTTCGTGGCGAACGATTGCGATCTTTCGCCGCTACCCCCACCCTTCCCTCCCCCGCAAGCGGGGGAGGGAAGGGTGGGGGCGGGCCGTATCTGGCTGCTCACCGGCCCGAATATGGCCGGCAAGTCCACCTTCCTGCGCCAGAACGCGCTGATCGTCGTTCTGGCGCAGATGGGCGGCTTCGTTCCGGCCAAACGCGCCAAGCTCGGCGTCGTAGACCGCCTGTTCTCGCGCGTTGGCGCCGCGGACGACCTTGCTCGCGGACGTTCGACCTTTATGGTCGAGATGGTCGAGACCGCCGCCATTCTCAACCAGGCCGGCGAGCGCTCGCTGGTCATTCTCGACGAGATCGGCCGCGGAACAGCGACGTTTGACGGTCTTTCCATCGCCTGGGCCGCGATCGAGCATCTGCACGAAACCAACCGCTGCCGCGCGCTGTTCGCCACGCATTTCCACGAATTGACGGCGCTTGCGTCCACTCGCCTTCCTCGCCTGCACAACGCCACTGTCCGCGTGAAGGAATGGCAGGGCGAGGTGGTGTTCCTGCACGAGGTGATCCCGGGCTCAGCCGACCACTCCTACGGCATCCAGGTGGCAAAGCTCGCGGGTCTTCCGGCGAGCGTGATCGAGCGCGCCAAGGTGGTGCTGGCGATGCTGGAGGCCGACGAGCGCGCCACCCCGCGCGGCTTCGACGACCTGCCGCTTTTTGCCGTCCCGGCCCGTGCGGCGGCCCCGGATTCGCGGCAAAGCGCGCTGGACGCGCTGGTGACGGCCCTGGCCGCAATCCATCCCGACGAGCTGTCGCCGCGGGAGGCGCTCGAAGCGCTGTATACGCTCAAGCAGAAGGCGCCGGGCGGGCATTAGCCGCAGCCGCACACCCGAAAACCGGCTCCCACCTTTCGGGCCCATGCTCTAAGCTCGGGCAAAACGATCAACGATCGAGGGAGGCCCGGGCGGCCATGAAGACTTCGTCCAGCACGCTTTGGCTCGGCCGCTTGATCCTGCTCGGCGGCTTGCTCGCAAGTTCTGGCGCGCTTGCGCAGTCCTACCCCAACCGCACCGTCACCATCGTCGTGACCTCCGCCGCCGGCGCGCTGACCGACGTGCTGACACGCGCCGTCGCACAGCGGCTGTCGCAAGAGTGGGGGCAAAGCATCGTCGTCGAGAATCGCGGCGGCGCCGGGCACAACATCGCCGCGACCGCCGTCAAGTCGGCGGCTGCCGACGGCTACACCTTGCTGTCCTCCGAGACCGGCTTTGCCACCAGCCAGCCGCATCTGCATCCCAAGGGTAAGTTGAACTACGACGCGGAGGCCGACTTCATCCCGGTGGCGGGCTACGCCGGCATCCCGATCGGCCTGCTGGTGCATCCGTCGGTGCCGGCGAAGTCAGTCGCGGAATTCATCGCCCTGGCCAAGGAGAAGCCCGGCGGCATGACTTATGGCACTGCGGGCCTCGGCACGGCGCCGCACACCGCTTCGCTGCTGCTGGAAAGTCTCGCCGGCGTCAAGATGACGGCGGTTCATTACCGCGGCGCCGCACCCGCGCTGAATGACCTGATCGCGGGCCACATCAACATGATCACGATGGGCCCGTCGGTTGCGCTGCCCGCGGTCAAAGATGGCAAGCTCAACATGCTGGGTTTCGGCAGCGAGCAGCGCGTCGCGCAGTTCCCGGACGTGCCGACCGTTGCCGAAACGATCCCAGGTTACGAGGCCGCCGTATCGTTTGGCATGTTCGCGTTGAGGAACACACCGCGCGAGATCCTGATCAAGATCAACGCCGATGTGCAGAAGATCATCAAGGATCCGGAGTTTCACAAGCGCTTCCTCGAGAAGCTGGTTGTGCAGCCGATACCTGGCTCGATGGACGCATTCGCCGACTACCTGAGCAAGGATTCGGCCAAATGGGCCAAGGTCATCAAGGACGCGAATTTGAAGATCGATTGAGCTGGCGCATCGGCCGGCCGTGGAATTCAGCCAACAGAGGACTGGGAGGACTCGCATGAAGAAATTGTTTCGCGTCCTGACATCTCTTGCATGCCTGTCGTTGTCGGCGACCGCGCAAGCGCAGACCTTTCCCTCGAAGTCGGTGACGATCATCGTCACCGCAGCGGCCGGCGGCGTCACCGACGTCGTGGCGCGCGCAATCGGCCAGCGGCTGTCCGAGAAATGGGGACAGCAGGTCATCATCGAGAACAAGGGCGGCGGCGCGCATATCGTCGGGGCACAGGCCGTGGCCAATGCAACGCCCGACGGACATACCCTGATGTTGGCCGAGGCGGGAACCTACGTCGTCAATCCCAATCTCTATCCCAAGGACAAGATGCCAGTCGATATCGAAAGGGATTTCATCCCGATCACCGGACTGGTGCGCATCCACCATGCCCTCATCACAGCCCCGAAGTTTTCGGCGGGCAGCGTCGCCGACGTGGTCGAGATGGCCAAGAAGAAGCCCGGCGACATTACCTATGGCACCGCGGGGATTGGGTCCGGCCCGCACGTCAACGTCGTCCGGCTGGAGAATGTGGCAGGCATCAAACTCACCGCGATCCACTATCGCGGCGCGACCCCATCGCTGAACGACGTCATGGGGGACCACACCAACATGATGCTGATCAGCGTCAGCTCCGCCCTGCCGAACTTCCGCCAAGGACAGGTCAAGATGCTCGGCATCGGCAGCGCCAAGCGTCTGCCGCAGGTGCCGGACGTTCCAACCATCGCCGAAGGCGGCAACCTGCCGGGTTTCATCGCCGGCACATGGTTCGGGCTCGCCGTCACCGGCGGAACGCCGCGCCCGATCGTGGACAAGATCAACACCGACGTGCGGGCGATCATGGCGGAGCCGGCGTTCAAAGAGCGTTTCCTCGCCAAGCAATTGTACGAACCAATGGACAGTTCGCCGGAAGAGTTCCGGGCCTACATCCGCGCCGAGACGCAGACGTGGGGCCGGGTGATCCGCGAGCAGAACCTGGTCATCGGCGGCCACTAACGGGCCCGGCGGATCGAACGCCGCGCCGCAGCAGGGCGCGGCGGCGGAGCCAATAAAGCACGACATTCCACAACGCCGAAACGGCCAGCGCCAGCGTGAGCCCGGCCCAGGTGCCGAACGGAATCACGGCAAGGTGCACTGTGAACATGCAGGCGCTGAATCCGACCAGGCCCCACATGGTGTTGGCGATCAGCGCCGCAGTCGCAGGTCCCCCGACGCGCGGCTGGAAGATCAGCGTCAGGCTCGTCATCACGATCGGAAAGACCGCGAGCAATCCGGTGACGATGGGCCCGACGTGCGCGCTCAAGCTCACCACCGCGGCGACGAGGCACGACACCATGAATGCACGCAAGGGAATGTCGTACCACTTGCGCACGATGGCCGGCATCTGAACGTAGCGATACCGGTTGGTGAGCGCGATGCAGATGCCGTACAGCGCGAGACTGGTGGCCGCGACCGTCATGAACGTCCATGACACCGAGCGCAGCAGAAACGCGACGATGAACCAGACCGCGACGGCGCCAATGACGCTCACCATCGTGCCGTATCGCTGCGCCAGCACAATGTAGACCAGCGAGAACACGGCGGTCGCCGCGTGCGCCGCGATGCTGCCGATGGCGCTCGCCGAAATGAACGCGGCATCGTGATCGAGCGCAACGAACACATAGGCCGGCCCCGCGGCGACGGGCAGCGTGGCGACGATCGCGCCGATGGCCGCTCCGGCGCGCTCGGCCACCATCGCCGCGGCGATGACGAAGCCCGCGGTGACCGCCATCTTGAGCGCGAGCGAGAGCCAGAAGAGAAGATCGGGGGACATCGGGCTCTGTTTCCGCCCTCATCCTGAGGAGCGGTCCGAAGGACCGCGTCTCGAAGGATGGGGGCGGCCACATGCTTCGAGACGCCCGCCTTCGCTAGGCTTCGGCGGGCTCCTCAACATGAGGCCGAGAGAGGTTCAATTCGTGTCCAACCTATCATACACGCCGCATCGTGATGTCCACGGGCGGCCCCTTGGCGATGGTCTGGTAGACCACGCAATAGCGCTCGGTGAGCTTGAGCAGCTGGTCGAGCTTGTCCTGCGGCGCATCGGTATCGATGTCGAAGCGGAGCCGGATTTCCTGGAAACCCACGGGCGCTTCCTTGTCGACGCCGAGCGTGCCGCGAAAGTCGAGATCGCCCTCCGCCGACACGGTGGCGGACTTCAGCGGAATGGCGAGCGCGGTCGAAACCGCCTTCAGCGTGACGCCGGCGCAGGCCACGAGCGCTTCCAGGAGCATGTCGCCGGAGCAGAGTTCCAACCCCGATCCACCGGTGGCCGGATGCAGGCCCGCCACCGCAAGAGCGCGGCCGGTCTCGACCTTGCACGCGACGTTCTGGTCGTCGAGCGAGCCCCTGGCCTTCAGCGTGATCAGCGCGGCGCCCGGATCGGACTTGTAGCGGTCCTTGATCGGCGCCTGCATCGCGCGGAGTTCTGTGGCGTCCATGGCATCCCTTTATTGTTCAGGCCGGCGTCAGCACCACGCGGCCGATCACCTTGCCGGCGCGAAGCTCGCTCAACACCGCGTTTACGTCGTCGAGCGGACGGGTCGCGACCGGCACCGGCGGCGGGCCGGTGCGCTTCACCAGTTCGATCAGCTCGGCGGTCTCGGTCAGGCTGCCCGTGTAGGAACCCTGGATCGTGATCGCGCGCATCGGGAATGGCGGCAGCGACATGGTGATCTCGCCGCCGTAGAGACCCACGACGATCAGCTTGCCGCCCTTGATCAGGCTGGCGATGCCGAGCGTTGCGGTGCTCGACGAACCGACCAGATCGATCACCGCCCAGGCTCCGCCACCGGTCGCGGCGATCACCTGCTTCACCGCATCGGATGCGCCGCCGTCGATCACGGTCGCGGCGCCGGCTTTTTTCGCGGCCTCGCGCTTTCCCGCGTCGATATCGACGACGACGGCGCTGTGTCCGCCCATCGCCTTGTGCAAGGCGAGGCACATCAGGCCGAGCCCGCCGGCGCCGACGATCACCACCGGATCGGTGGTCAAGGTCGGACCGACCTTCTTCAGCGCGCTGTAGGTGGTGACGCCCGAGCATGCGAGCGGGGCTGCGCGCTCGGGTGGGATGTCGCCGATATCGAATAGGTAGCGCGGATGCGGCACCATCAGGTGGTCGCTATAGCCGCCCGGGCGGAACACGCCGATGCTGCCGGGCTTCAGGCAAAGCTGCTCGTCGCCGCGCCTGCAGACCCCGCAGGTGCCGCAGCCCATCCAGGGATCGACCAGCCGCCGGTCGCCGAGCTTGACGCCACGCGCATCGGGGCCGAATGCCACCACCTCGCCGACGTTCTCGTGGCCGAGCGTCACCGGCAGCTTCATGCCGCGATCGACGATGTTGAGCTTCTTGCCGCCGCCCAGATCGAAATAGCCGTCGGACAGATGCAGGTCGCTGTGGCACACGCCGGCGGCCAGCACCTTCAACAGCACCTCGGTTCCGGCGGGCTTGGGGGTCTCATGCACCGCAAGCTGCAAGGGCTCGCCGCAGGTGCAGATTTGGAAGCTTCTCATGTTGGCCTCGGCTGTCATCGCCCGCGAAGGCGGGCGATCCAGTAAACCGTAGCAGGACTCATAGCAACGGGGGCCACTGGATGCCCCCGCCGGAGCCTGTAATTGGGCCGGCCAAAGGCCAGACCCGTTGGCGGGCGATGACGCGCTGCGGCTTACCACCACATCGCCGCGCCCTGGGCGGCCTTTTGCCCGGCATGCTCCGCGCCGATGGCGCGGTCGAGCGAGCGGTCGAGCGCCGTCATCACGCGGCGCTTGGCGAAATCGAACGCCGCCGACTGGCGATCGCGCGGGCGCGACAGGTCGATCTCGATCTCGTCGGCGATCCGCCCGGGATGCGGCCGCATCACCACGATCCGATCGGCGAGCGCAATCGCCTCCTCGACGTCGTGGGTGACGAGGACGAGCGTCGGCTTGAACTCAGCCCACAGGTTGAGAAGGTGATCCTGAAGATCGACACGGGTGAAGGCGTCGAGCGCCGAGAACGGCTCGTCGAGCAGCAGCACCTGCGGCCGCGGCACCAGCGCCCGCGCGATGGCAACGCGCTGCGCCTGCCCGCCGGAGAGCTCGCGCGGCCAGACCTTGGCCTTTTGGGAAAGGCCGACGCGGTCGAGCGCGTGGGCGATCCGTTCGGCGCGCTCGGCTTTCGGCCGGCCCTCGATGCCGAAGCCGACGTTGTCGGCGACGGAGAGCCACGGCAGAAGGCGCGGCTCCTGGAAAATGATGCCGATCTTCTCGTGCGGCGTGGTGATCGCCGTGCCGTCGAGCAGCACCGACCCCTGCGTCGGCGTGTCGAGGCCGGAGATCGCGCGCAGCAATGTGGACTTGCCGCAGCCGGAGCCGCCGATCACCGCAACGATCTCGCCCGGCTCGACGCCGAGCGTGACCGCGTCGAGCGCGCGCACGCCGTTAGGATAGGTTTTGCCGACGCGATTGAGAGCAAGCATTTTCATCGACGCACGAAGGCGTCCTCCCAGCGCAGTAACGGCGCAGCCACGAGCGAGATGATCCAGTCCGTGGTCTTGCCGATGATGGCGAAGGCGACGATGGCGGCGACGATCTGCGCCGGCTTGCCGAGCTGCTGGCCGTCGATCAACAGATAGCCGAGCCCTTCCGAGGCGCCGAGCAGTTCGGCGGCGACGACGAACATCCAGCCCAGCCCCAGGCCCGACCGCAGCGACAGGACATAAGCCGGCAACACCGCCGGAAGCAGGATGCGCCGGACCATCGCGACATCGGACAAGCGGAAGGCGCGGCCGACCTCGACCAATTTGCGGTCGACCGACATAATCGCGCCCATGACGCCGAGATAGACCGGAAAGAACACGCCGACGGATATCAGCGTGATTTTCGAGCTTTCGAAAATCCCGAACCAGAGAACGAACAGCGGCACCCAGGCAATCGAAGGGATGGCGCGCAGCGCCTGCAAGGTGGGATCGAGAAGCCGCTGCGACAATGCGGAGTAGCCAGTGATCGCGCCGGCGAGCGTGCCTGCGATGACGCCGATGGCAAAGCCGGCGGCGACGCGGAGGCACGTCGCCAGCGCATGGCGCTGCAATTCGCCGGCCTGCGCCAGTTCCAGAAAGGTGGCGAAGATCACCGAGGGCGGCGGCACCAGGCGGCCGCTGGCGAGCCCCGCGCGAACCGCGAGCTCCCATAAGAGCGCGGCTGCGACCGGCAGCAGCAGACCAAGGATCGGCCGCGACCAGCGCGCGAGGCGATGGC
>CAMAWG010000096.1 GCA_945861855.1 Rhodoplanes serenus | reverse complement strand
GAAAATTGGCTCGTCGCCCGCCACGGTCATCTTACCCCAGCCCAGGTGCGAGCCAATCAATATCGACTTGATCAGAACGCTACGGCCGCTGTAAAGTTGGCCGCCTGAATAAGCCCAGCCGGGTGTCTCAAAACTAGGCCGCAGTACACCTGTAACATGTTCAAAACTTGGGTCTTGGCAGCCGTGGACAGAACGCTCACTCCGGCATTGCTCAACCTGGAATAGACGATCTGCGGATCAGAGCTGATTTGATCCAACGAGAATGGCGGAAGGTCGATCTGGGAATCTTTGACCGCTAGCTTGAAATAACGATTGCCCCATTCGTCCTTGCCTTCACTCTGGACAAAGACCCGGGCGATCAAGGGCAGCAGTACCTTTTCCTTTTTCATGATGATCTCGATTCAGTGGTTATGCGGATTCAGATTCACACGTCACATCGAAATTAGTTTGAGTAGAGTCGTTTGAGGCTCTGGTGAAGTAGGCATAGTGAGAATGAGAAATGTACTCCGATTTGCTAGTTGAGCTGTCAAATGGACTAGCTGGGCCATCAAAACCCGAGATTCAGAGGATCATTTAAGAACACTGCATAAGCGATAATCTGCCCTGTCGATTGCTTTTCGCTGATGGCGTTGTCGGTATGTGTGAACGTGTGAACGTGTGAATGTGTGAATGATGACCCAGTCTCTATTGTCAAGCGACCGTAACTCGCTGACCATGGTGGTGGCGCCGCTGGTTCTATGAGCGGGCGGCCAATTCCCTGATCGCATACCCTTGTTTCTCCTGATCATGTCGCGACGTGACATTGATCCTTTGATCAGACGTTGTGGCTGGGCTTGGGCATGCGCCAGGTTCCAGCGGATTTCACGACGCCGAGCTTTTCAACGGCTCGGCGGAGCGTGATTGCGCTGATACCCGCGCCCTCAGCGAGCGCGGTCAGCCTTTTACCCAACATGGCACCCTTGCCGAGCGTTTCCCGGACGAAGCCCATTGCCTCGCGCTCTTTGTGCCCCTTGTTGCTGGCGGCGCGCTGGGCTGATCGTTTTGGCGGTCGTCCCGCTGGCGTCGGATCCCATTCGAGCGTGGCCGCCTGAGCGCCGCTGGAAGAGGCACGAGGCCGGACATGGAACGCAAAACCCATCGTTTCGTAACCGAGCGTGTTTTTGACCGGCAGTAAGAGATGCCGACCGGCTTGATAATCCACCGCCACGTGGAAAACTGAACTCACCGCGGGCGCACCCGCGAACATCTCCATGGCCGCGTGCAACTTCTTGCTATCGGCAAGCCCGTCAACATGCGCGACGATGAGAACCGCAACCCCGCGCTGCTTCGCCAGCAGGTCGAGTTTATGGACTGTAGGGACATACTCCTGATCGACCAGGTCGATCGCCCAGTGGAGCACCAGCAGTCGCGTGTTGGGGATCGCCTGGACGCCGGCAGCCAACTGCTTCATCACGCCGGTGACGGTGCCGGCCAATCGATTCCAATATCCGAGCCCGATCTTGGGCAGATTTGCGCCGGCCGCATCGAGCTGTGGCAAGATCGTTACGGTCAGCACGCTGTCCGGGGCAACGACGATGGCACCACCGCAGTCGGCCTTGGCTTCGGCATTAGGCCAACTGCCTCCGTTCGCGATCGTGGCGATGATGGTCGAGCCGACGAGGGACGTTACGGCACCGGCCTGCCCGACCACGACCGACACCGCGCCGACTGGAATCCGCGAGGGCCAAATCCACGTCGTTCCCGCCGGAGCTCTCGGAGATTCGGGTAAAGGCGCAGTGGGCCCTTTCGCGAGGGTAGTTTCTGCCAAGTCATTGCGATTCATGGGTTTTGTCCGTTGCAGCAGTATAAAAATTACAATACAAGTAATATAATGGTATAGTCACTTCTGAAATCAAGGAGGGCCGAATGCCTGCCGAACCGTTCCGTCCTTCGGCCTACGAGTGCAGCCTGCTGGTGCTCCACCTGCTGCAGTCTTGGGCCGGCGAAAAGGATTCGACGCCGACGCGGTTCCGGCTGTCAGAGCTGACCTTGAAGCGGGTGTGCTGCCGGCCTCGGCTCCACCCTGACTTTTTGATCGAGATGCAGGACTGGCTGATCCGGGCCGGCTGGGCCTTCTTCTTTGCCGGCAGCAGCTTCGGCGTGGTCAAGCTCGAAGCTGTGGAGAGTTGGACGCGCTTGGGGTCCAAGCGCATTGCTCAAGATCTGGACGCAGTCGCTAACGGTGAGTTCGACTTCGCGCCATTACAGAGACTCGCCCAAGCCGCATCGACAACTCGCGACGATTAATGGGCGTCGCGTAAACACCTCACCGACCGCGATCTCCTTGAGGATGTCGAAGGCAGCATGAAGACGAGGATGAATGATCGCGGGCGTTGGCTAATTCGTTCGGCGCCAATAGTTGAGTCGTTACGATGCTTTTCACGCTTGCGGAGATTGCGGAGCAATTGAGGTACGCCGGCCGAGACCGCGAGCGCAGCGTCCGCCGTCTTTTCCAGCGCCACGGTATTGCGTTACTGCGCCGGGATCGTGGCACCTTCCTTGTTACCGACGAACAGCTCGCAGCCCTTCTGGAGTCCATGCAATGCTCACCATACGAAAACGCGGCCGTCTCTGGCACGTCCGTGGCTCGATCCGCGTCGGCGGCGAGACCCGTCGCGTCCAAGAACATTCTACAGGCTGCGATCGCCGAGAAGATGCGGAAGCGTACTGCGGAAGCGTACCGCACCCGTCTCGAAGGCGAGTTGAGGAACGAACTGTTGCACGGCCCCGGCGGTCGAATGCACCGAATGACTATCGCGGACGCCGGTCTGACCTATTTGAACCGGCCGGGCGGCCTCAAGAGCTACGACGCTTGGCGTCTCGATCAGCTCAACACGATCGTCGGCGATTTTTCGCTGGCACGGGCCAACGAGGCTTGGAGCGAGTTCAAACGTCTGCGTTGTGCGGGTCTGGCACCGGCCACGGTCGAGCGGTTCAGAGCCATTCTGCAGGCGGCGCTGAACTATGCCGCAGGCGAGGAGCAGACCATTGCGCCTAAGCTCCGGCGCGGCGGGCGCATTCAAAACAAACGTATGCGGTTCCTGTCCAAGGACCAGGAAACCCGGCTGCTCGCCAGCTACGCGGCCCACGTCATGCCGGTCGCGGAGACGTTGTGTTGGCAAGGGCTGCGGATAGGCGAGACGCTGCGGCTCGATTGGCGAAACGTCAACTGGGCTGCGAACACGCTATTCATAGCCGAGACCAAGAACGGTGAGCCTCGGACCGTGACACTGCATCCCCGAGTGCGGGCCGCTCTGCATAAGCTGTGGGTGGGCGCGGGTTCGCCGACCGAGGGGTGCGTGTTCCTCAACCGGTTCGGTCGGCCATATGCCGATCCACGGCAGTATAAGCTGCCGGGCGGCAGCCCGATCCGGAGCGCACACCAGACGGCCTGCGACCGCGCCGGTATCCCGGAATTCCACGTTCACGATTGGCGGCATCACTGGGCCTGCCAATGCGTCATGAGCGGCATCGATCTCGAAACGATCCGGCAAGAGGGCGGCTGGAAGTCGCTGCGCATGGTGGAGCGGTATGCCACCGTCAGCGCCGAGCATCGGGCCCAGGCGATGAAAAAGCTCAAGTAGTTGGGCAATAGCTGGGCAATCTCACGACGCTTCTGTCGAATGTGTTGTCGTTGCAAGACGTTAGGCGAAAACCAAACTACCTTGACATGGTAGGGGTCACAGGTTCGATCCCTGTCGCGCCCACCATCTCCCCGCCGGCATCTGGGCTGCGGCTTGGCTCATCTCTTCGAAGCGGCGACCAATCGGCGCAGCAGAAGCGCGACACGGCCTTTCAGGGTCACCTGGTACCGGCCGTGCGCTTTTCGTCCGATAAAGCCGCGGTTGGACAGCCGCTGGACGGTGGCCAGCGGCGGGTTTGCAACGCTCACATTGTGAGTGAGTTCTGAGAGCGCGGTCAGGTCCCGCCTCTGTGCAGTCCCCTGGTGATCCGGCCGGACAACTTGAGAATTCGCACCCAGCCCTCCGCGTATTGCGATCCGGCGATAGTGCCGCAGGTGCCAAAATGTGCCATGCCCGATCCGTTCCGTCCCTATGAGAGATTGACGCAGGCCCGCGTGCATTTGCTAGCCTATGAACTGGCGCGAAAGGAGTGCGATTTTGGCAGAGCACCAATTCAAGGGGCGTCGTGAGGATCTGCGGCTCATCACCGGCCGCGGGCGTTACACGACCGATAACAACGTCAACGGCCAGGCCGCGGCGCATTTTCTGCGCGCCGACCGGGCCCATGCCAGGATCGTCAAGGTCGACACCGCGGCGGCGCGAAAGCTCCCAGGCGTGCTCGATATCGTGACCGGCGCCGACATCGTCGCGACCGGCTGGAAGACGCCGCCGGTGCTGTCGTTCTTCAAGGGCGTCGGCGGTAGCTCGCTGCGCATTCCGTTCCGCGGTGGCCTCGCGCACGACCGCGTTCGCTTCGTCGGCGAGCCGGTGGCGCTGGTCATCGCCGAGACCGAGCATCTCGCCCAGGACGCAGCCGAACTGATCGAGGTCGAGTACGAGGATTTGCCGGTCATTGTCGAGGCGGCCGACGGCATCGCCGCGGGCGCCATCCCGGTGCATGACGACGTGCCCGGCAATCTTGCGCTCGATTACGAATACGGCGACCGGGCGAGCACCGAGCAGGGATTCGCCAAGGCAAAGCACGTCGTTCGCGTCGAGCTGCGCGCGCAGCGGATTGCCGGCAATCCGATGGAGCCGAAGTCCTGCCTCGCGCAGTACGACGCGGCGAAGGAGCAGTTCGAACTCTGGGTGCCGAGCCAGGGGACGGGCGACCTCAAGGCCGCGCTGTCGCAGATCACCGGCCTCGCTCACGAGAATTTCCTGATTCGCTCCGCCGATGTCGGCGGCGCTTTCGGCGTGCGGAACGAAATCTATCCGGAGTTTCTGGCGGTAATGCTGGCCGCCAAGCGGACCGGCCGCGCGGTGAAATGGACCGGCACGCGTTCGGAGACGATGTCGGGCGATCATCACGCCCGCGCGGCCGACCTGACCGGCGAACTCGCGTTCGACGAGAAGGGAAAATTCCTCGCGCTCCGCGTCCAGTGGCTGGTCAATCTCGGCGCCTTCTGCTCCAGCGCAGGCCCCCTGATCAACACGGTCGCGGCGCCGACGAGTTCGGCGGCGAGCCTCTACAACATCCCCGCGGTGCACGGAAAGCACCTGCTGGTCTTCACCAACACGACGCCGACGACCGCCTACCGCGGCGCCGGCCGCCCGAACGTCGCCTATCTCTGGGAGCGGCTGGTCGAGGAGGCGGCGGTCGTGCTCGGGATGGATTCCGTCAAGCTCCGGCGCCGGAACCTGTTGCGCAAGGACATGTTCCCGATGAAGTCGCCGACCGGCTCGTCTTATGACAGCGCCGACCCGGCGCGCCTGCTGGACACGGCGCTGCAGGCGGCGGACTGGGACGGCTTCGAGAAGCGGCGCAAGGCCGCCAAACGCGCGGGCAAGCTTCGCGGCATCGGGCTCGCCATGTTCCTTGAGCCCTCCGGCGGCATGGGCAAGGAGCAGGTCGAGCTGCGCATGGAGCCGGACGGCCGCGTGGCGATGTTCTCGCTGGCCGGTCCTTCGGGGCAGGGGCACGAGACGGTGTTTCCAGCGCTCGTCGCTGGCGTCCTCGGCTTCCCCGAGGACAGGATCGAGCTGCGCTACAACGACGTCGCCACGCCGAAATTTCTCGGCACCGGCACCTTCGGCTCGCGTTCGCTGATCTGCCACGGCGGCGCGCTGGTGGCGGGCGCCAAGGAGATCGTCGAGAAGGGGCGAAAGCTCGCGGCCCGCGAGTTCGAGGTCGAGCCCGCCGACGTGACCTTCGACAAGGGCGAATACCGCGTGGCCGGCACCGACCTCGCCATGAACATCCGCACCTTGATCGAGAAGAAATGGAGCGAGCCCAAGCATCCGCTCGACACCAACACAACGATCGATCTTGCGAACGCATTTCCGAGCGGCGCGCACATCGCCGAGGTCGAGATCGATCCGGAGACCGGCTTGGCATCGATCGTGAACTACATCGCTGCCGACGACTGCGGCACGATCTACAATCACACCTTGGTGGAAGGCCAGTTGCAGGGCGGGCTGATGCAGGGCATCGGCCAGGTGTTCGGCGAACACATCGCCTACGATCCCGACACCGGCCAGCTCCTGTCGGGCACCTTCATGGACTACTTCATGCCGCGGGCGCATCACCTGTCGCCGCTGGCGCTGATCGATTGCGGCGTGCCGTCGCCGTCGAATGCGCTGGGCGCCAAGGGCGCGGGGGAGGCCGGCGCGACTGGGGCCGTTCCGGCGCTCGCCAACGCCGTGCTCGACGCGCTCAAGCCCGTCAACGTGCGGCGTCTCGAAATGCCCTATTCGCCCGACCGGATCTGGGCCGCGATCCATCGGCCCGCATGACGCAAGGCTGCCATGCCGGCCAGGATGGGTTGGCATCGCCGCTTCTGCGTTGCTAGCCTGCCATCCCAAGACGAGAGCCGGGTCACCGGTGCGCGGAAGTAGGTTTCATGGCCTCAGACACCTACGACTACATCATCGTCGGCGGCGGCTCCGCCGGCTGCGTGCTGGCCAACCGCCTGTCGGAAGACCCGCACACGCGGGTGCTGCTGCTCGAAGCCGGCGGCCGCGATCTCAACCCGCTGATCCACATCCCGCTCGGGCTCGGCAAGCTGCACGAATACCACATGCACGACTGGGGCCTCCGCACCGAACCCGATCCGGGCCTCGGCGGCCGCCGCATCGAGGAGGCGCGCGGCAAGGTGCTTGGCGGCTCGTCCTCGATCAACGTCATGGCCTTCACCCGTGGCGATCCCGGCGACTACGACCGCTGGGCGCAGAAGGGCGCACGCGGCTGGTCTTTCGCCGACGTGCTGCCCTACTTCAAGCGCGTCGAAAGCTGGCAGGATGGCGCCGGCGAGTTTCGCGGCGACGAGGGCCACATCGGCGTGCAGTGGTGCAAGACGAAAGATCCGATGTTCACCGCCTGGATCGAGTCCGCGCGCGCGATCGGCCTGCCGGTCACCGACGACTACAACGGTTCGAGCGGCGTGGGCTTCGGCCGCAGCCAGTATTCCATCCGCGACGGCAAGCGCTGCTCGGCCGCGGTCGGCTATCTCCGCCCGGCGATGAAGCGGAAGAACCTCGAGGTCGAGGTGCGGGCCCATGTCGCCCGCGTGACCATGCAGGGCAAACGCGCGACCGGCGTCGATTACGAAAAGGGCGGCCAACGGCTCCGCGCCGTGGCCGAGCGCGAGGTGATCCTGTGCGGCGGCGCGTTCAATTCGCCGCAGCTCTTGATGCTGTCGGGCATCGGGCCCGCCGATCATCTGCGCTCGGTCGGCATCGAGCCGGTGGTCGATCTGCCGGTCGGTAAGAACCTGCAGGACCATCTCGCCGTGCTGATCATGTTCGCGCGGCCGGACGGAAGCGAGTTCCGCGACAACATGCGGTTCGACAAGATGGCGCTGAACATGCTGCGCGGCTATTTCTTCGGTACCGGTCCCGCGACGGTGGTGCCCGGCGGCCTGCATGCCTTCATCAAGACGCGGCCGGAGCTTTCGGTGCCAGACGTCGAGTTCATGTTCCGCGGCGCGCCGCCGGAGGCCGCGCTCTGGTTCCCCGGCGTAAAGCGGCCTTACGCCGACGGCTTCGGCATACGCCCGGCGCTGCTGCATCCCGACAGCCGCGGCGAGGTGCAGTTGCGCTCGTCCAACCCGCATGACCCGGTGAAGATCGTGACGCGCTACTTCAGCGCACCGAACGATCTGCCGACCCTGCGCGAGGGCTTCAAGATCGCGCGCGAGGTTGCCGCCCAGGCGCCGCTCGCGCCGTTCCGCGGCGCAGAGACTTCGCCCGGGCCCGCCGTGAAGACCGACGCCGAGATCGACGCCTGGATTCGCAGGACCACAATCACCGCGCATCATCCGGCTTCGACCTGTGCGATGGGTATCGGTCCGAACTCCGTGGTGGACGCGGAATGCCGCGTCAACGGCGTCGAGCGGCTGCGCGTGGTGGACGCCTCGGCGATGCCGGACCTCGTGTCGGCGCACATCAACGCCTGCGTGCTGATGATGGCTGAGAAGGCGTCCGACCTGATCCGCGGCAAGCCCGCGCTGCAGAAGACGGCGGCATGAGCGCGGGGCAGGTCACCCGGCAGGTCGGCGATTTCACCGTGACCGCCGTTTCCGACGGCGTACTCTACACCACGCACGACGTCGTGCTCGGTGTGGACAAGGACGACAGCGCGCGGCTGACCGGCGTTCCTTACGGCCAGCAATTGCCGCTCGACGTCAACAGCTTCCTGATCCGCCATCGCGGCAAGCTCATCCTGAGCGACGCCGGATCGGGTCACACCATGCAGCCGACGCTCGGCAAGCTGCCGCAGAATCTCCGCGCCATCGGCGCCGACCCCGCGGCGATCGACATCGTCATGCTCACGCATCTGCATTCCGATCACTCGCTCGGGCTGGTGGATCGGGAGGGCAGGGCGGTGTTCCCCAATGCGGAGTTGATGGTGCACGAGGTCGAAGCCGCGTTCTGGCTCGACCGTACCCCGCAGGACAACGATTCCGAGCGCATCACCAGGAATTCCAAGGCCCAGCGCACGGTGACCGCGCCCTACCGCGACCGCATCCGCCGCATCAAGGACGGCGAGGTGCTGCCCGGTATCACCGCGACGATGCGCCCGGGCCACACGCCGGGGCACACCAACTGGCTGATCGAATCCGGCGGCGAGCGCATTTTGATCTGGGGCGACATCGTCCATTTGGCCTCGGTGCAACTGGCGCGGCCCGAAGCCAGGCTGATCTATGACGTCGATACCGACTTGGCGGCGGCCACGCGGGCGAAGGTGCTCGACTGGGTGGCGGATGAACGGCTCACCGTCGCCGGCGCGCATATCGGATTTCCCGGCTTCGGCCGCGTGACGCGCAGCGGCGACCGCTTCGCGATCGAGCCGGCTTAGGGACTCGTGTCCCGGGCGCAGCGCAGCGCGTAGCGGTGCGCTGCAGACCCGGGACCCAGCTTTCCTCTTAACGAACCGGGGTCCCGGATCAGCGGTGCACCGTTCGCGCGATGCGCTCACGCTGCACCGCGTCCGGGACAAGCAAGATCACAGCCCCGCCACCTTCGGCATCACCTCTTTCGAGAACAGCCGCAGCGAACGCTCCGCCATCTCCACCGCCATGTTGCCCGGCGTGAAGTGCAGCGACACGCTGTCGATGCCGCCGACCTTGCCGTTGTAGCTGCGGATCATCTCCACGATGTCCGCCGGCGTGCCGATGAACGCGCTTCCGGCCGCGACCTGCTTCTCGGCGCTGTCGGCCAGCACATGGGCCATCAGCTTGTCGTAGCCCGGATAGTCCTTGGTGCTGGCGCCGGTCAGCCATTCCTTCGCGGCGTCTGCGAGCCCCTTGAGATGCTGGTTGCAGGGGCCCAGCCCCGTGGCCATCGCCTCCTCGCGGGTTTCCGCGCAGCACATGAAGAACGTGTTCATGACATGGCCGTTGCCGGGATGGCCGGCGGCGCGCCAGGCGTCGCGGTAGATGCCGATCAGGCTCCGCATCTTCTCCGGCTCGAGCGGGATCGCCATCACCTTGCAGCCGTTGGTTCCGGCGAAGGCGAAGGTCTCCGGCGTGTTGGTGGCGGCGATCCAGAACGGCGGGTGCGGCCTCTGCGTCGGCCGCGGCAATGACGTGACGTTCGCAAAGCTGTTGAATTCGCCTTGGGACGAGACCTTCTCGCCCTTGAGCAGCAGCGTGATCTGCGCAAGCCCCTCGGTGAATCTGCGGCGGCTCTCGTCGAGGCTGACGCCGAACGCCGCGAATTCGTGCGGCAGGAACGCGCGCGCGAAGCCCACCTCCAGCCGCCCATTGCTGATGCCGTCGAGCATGCCGATCTCGCCCGCCATCTTCAGCGGCTTGTTGAACGCCGGCAGCACCGCGCCAGTGATGAGCCGCGTATTTTTCGTCCGCATCGCCGCGGCGGTGAGGAAGATCAGCGGATTGGGGCTGTAGCCGCCGTAAGGGTGGAAATAATGCTCGACCTGCCGGATGTGGCTGTAGCCCAGCTCATCGGTCAGGCTGCACAGGTGCATCGCCTCGCGGAAATACCGCTCCGCGGACTTCTGCTCCGGGCTCACGCAGGGGAAGAAATTCAGGCCGAATTGCACGCGACGCACTCCAACGCTGACGTTATGCGGCCCGACCTTGGCCGATCTTGATGAGGGACTCCGCCGGAATTCCTAGCCCCCGATGCAACCGGCGGATCATCTTTAGCGTCAGCGGCCGGCGGCGATTAAGCACTTCATGCACTCGGTTGCGGCCGCCGATGAACGGGATCAGGTCGCGCGGCTGCAATCCATTTTGGTCCATGTGATATTTGATAGCCTCCACGGGATCCGGGAGGTCGAGAGGATAGTGCTTGCGCTCCCAAGCCTCCACCAGCGTGACAAGGATATCAAGCCGGTCGCCTTCGGGAGTGTTGCGCTTGGCGCTCATCAGACCCTCAATATCTTTCAATGCGCGCCGATAATCCTGTCGATTTTTGATTGGTGCAATGTCCATTGCTGCAACCTCGTTAAACTGTTTGAGCGTCGATCATATCGTATTGCCGGTGCGTGCCGATGAACCGCACGTAAACGACTCGATACGGATAGTTGATCCACACCACGATTCGATACTTGTTTCCCGCAACATTGAACACCACGCGGCCGTCCTTCAAAATGCTGGCGCTCCGGACGTCCCTTTTGACATCGGATGGTGTGGCCCAATCCGCTTGTCTGACCTGCCGATACCACGCCATCACCGGCTCGCGCGCGTCGGTATAGGCGGAGCTTCGGCTGAGAAACGACTTGAGCGTGCTGAGCGCGATCACTCTCACAAATGAAATTATACCATAGTCCCACATTGGGACCAAGGCCAAAATCCTGCTCTATTGTCTCAATGCTTCACGGCCGCGTGCCGCACCGCCTGCCGCCCGAACAGCATAATGGCGCCGACCGGAATGATGAAGCCCAGCGCCACCGACCAGATCAGCAGTGGCCCCAGCTCGGCGTATTGGCCGCGCCCCACCACGAAGATCTCGTTGAGATACTTGGTCTGCAACTGTGCCGCCACCAGGGCGAGGTTCATCAGCGAGGCCATCAGCGCGAACCAGGTCGCGCGGTGGCCGGGCGGGGCGTAATACGCGATCAGCGTGAGCAGCGGCACCATGCTGAGCTGCACGAACGGCGAGGAGGCCGCGGCATCGACGAAGGCGATGCTGCGGGCGCCGAAGCCGAACACCGCCTCGGTCCAGGTGTGCAGGCCATAGACCAGGCCGATGTTGGGGAAGGACAGGACCGTGCTCGCCACCGCGATCAGGAGCAGCGTCTTGGTCACCGAACATTCGGTCAGTTGCTTGGCGAACATCCACATCACGGCGATCGACAGGACCGCGCCGGTCTGCCGCAGCACGCCGTAGAACGCGGCGTCGAAATTGAGCTCGTCCAGCGTCCACCAGAAGAAGCCGTCGCCGACCGACGGTGCCGCGCGGAAGGCGAACACGATGATCGTGGCGAACAGGATGCCCATCCGGGTGCTGTGGTCGAGCTCCGCCGTTACCAGCATCAGCATGTAGCAGACCACCGCCATCGAGATGAGAAAGACGGCCTCCTGTCCCAACGGCATTCCGCTGACCCCGACCGTCACCACGAGGGCCCCGAACGCGATGCCGCCGCCCAGGACGCGCCAGTCGATCGGCCGCAGCTCCGCGGTCTCATGGCCGCGCAGGAACACGCCCGCGACCGAAATCGCCGGGATGATCAGGCCGATCAGGAACACGTCCTGGCGCGGCATGAAATTGGCGAGCCAGCCCGACATGCCCGCGACCGTGAGGACGCCGCCCGACACCGCGAGCCGGCCGAGCAACTGCACCATGCCGAGTTCGGCGCGCACCACGTCGTCCGGCCGCTCGTTGCCCGCCGCGTCCGTCCGCTCGACGACCTCGGTCGACATCGCGTCCGCCACGACGTCCTGCACGACCGTGCCGATCGCCACCAGCATGGCGCCGAGGATGTAGAGATGGTCGGTGCGGGCGAAGGTCAGCCAGCGGCCGGCGGCGCCTGCGAGCGTCAAGAGGCCGAGCGCCATGAGCGTCCCGCCGATCAGAATGTAGGATTTCCGCTGCGAGCCGAAAATCCGCACCGTGTCCACGAGTTCCCCGAACACCATCTTCACGGTCCAGGGAAGCGTGAGCCAGACGGCGATGCCGGCGAGCTGCGAGGGCGTGTACGACAGGCTCTCCTTGATCCAGAGGTCGCGGGTGACGTCGATCAGGCCGAGCGCGCCATAGGCGAAATAGACCATGACCACCGGCACGTAGGCGGGACGGAACGCCCGGATCGGCCGCAGGATGGTGTCGAACCGCGCGGGCTTCGCGCCGGCTGCCGGCGCCGTGCTGGAGAGCGCGGACGGGGAGGGCTCTGTCATGGGGACCCGGGCTTCAGGACATGAATCAAGTGCAGGGAACGCACTAGCATGTTTATGGTCGTCGCGTTCTGGTGAAACGAATCACCCATCGAGACCCGCATGCCGCTTAAACCCGTTCTTGGCCCGGTCCAACTCGTCTTCTACAGCGTCGGCGTGATCGTCGGCGCCGGGGTCTATTCGGTGATCGGCTCCGCCGCGGGCCTGGCGCAGCAGAACCTATGGATGAGCTTCGCCGCAGGCGCCGGCGTTGCCTTCCTGACGGCCATGTCCTACGCGGAGATGGCGACCGCGTATCCGGAGGCCGGAGCCGAATACATCTACATCCGGCGGGCATGGCCCAAGGCCGACTGGCTGGCATTCGGCATCGGCGTGGTGATGCTGATCGGCGGGGCCGCCACAGCGGCGACCGTCGCCATGGCCTTCGGCGGCTACCTGCGGGTGTTCGTCGATGTGCCGGAGGCCTGGTCGGCGCTGGCGCTGCTCGTCGCTTGCACAGTCTTCAACATCTGGGGCATGCGCGAGTCGAGCGCCGTGAACATCGTGTTCACCTCGATCGAGGTCGGCGGCCTCCTGCTCATCATCGCGGCGGGCCTTGCCCGTGAAGTCGCGCCGCCACCGCCGCCGGCGGTCGAGGCGCAGCCCGCGGTTCTGGCGGCGGCCGCGCTTCTGTTCTTCGTCTATCTCGGCTTCGAGGAGGTCGCCAACATGGTGGAGGAGGTGCGCAACCCCGCCCGCGACATTCCACTCGCGCTGTTTCTGAGCATGGCGATCACCACGGTGCTCTATGTCCTGGTCGCGCTCGCCGTCGTTCACATGGCCACGCCTGCGGAACTTGCGGCGAGCGGCGCGCCTCTGGCAACGGCGATCGGGCGGGTGTGGCCCAACAGCGGCAACGTGCTCAGCGCGATTGCGCTGTTTGCGACCGCCAACACGGTTCTTATCACCGTCATCGCCTCGTCGCGGCTGACTTTCTCGATGGCGCGCGACGGGGAAATCCACGGCGTGTTCGCCGGCCTGCTCAAGCGCCGGCAGACGCCTTGGGTCGCGGCGATCCTGTCGCTCGCGATGGCGGCGGCGCTGCTGCCGGTCGGCAGCGTGAAAGTTCTGGCCGAGATGTCGTCCTTTGCCGCGCTGGTGGCGTTCCTCACGGTCAATCTCGTGCTGATCGCGCTGCGTTACAGCCGTCCCCATCATGCGCGGCCGTTCCGGGTGCCGGGAACCATCGGACGGATGCCGGTCTTGCCGGTCCTGGCGATCGGCTCGATCGGGATTCTGCTGGTGCATTTCGACTGGCAGATCTATGCCGCCGGAGCAGTCGCCCTGGCGATGACGGCGCTTGTCTATCTGCTGCGACAATTGGCGCGGCGGATCGTGCGGCGCTGAGACGCGGGCGCCGTGTGGCCATTGCGCAGCGAATCAGAACACATTGCCTTGCGCGCGGTTGCCGATGGCGTGCAGACGGGCGAGGTGGAGTGCGATCGCGCATGGACCGGGTGCAGGTCATTTCCGATGCTTCGGAGTTCATGGCGCTCGAAGGCGAATGGAATGCACTCGCGGACCGCTTCCCGACGCCGCTCCTCCGCCATGAATGGTTCGCGGCCTGTCTGGACGCCTTCGGAGCCGGTTGCGATCTGGCGGTCTATGTCGTGCGCGGCGATGGGCGGTTGCGCGCGGCCGCACCCTTCGTCATCGACCGCGGCGCGCCGGTGCGCCGCCTTGTCCTGCTCGGCCACCAGACGTTCGAATGCAACGCCATCCTGCATGACGACGACGCGGCGCTTGCGGCGCTCGT
This sequence comes from Rhodoplanes serenus, assembly GCA_945861855.1. Lineage (GTDB taxonomy): Bacteria > Pseudomonadota > Alphaproteobacteria > Rhizobiales > Xanthobacteraceae > Z2-YC6860. The sequence goes on along the minus strand of CAMAWG010000096.1, from coordinate 3,233 downwards.
AAATGCCGTGCGGGAATCCCGCCTGCCGGCCGTGGTTCCGCGCCTCGCCTCGGACTCGCCGGAGCTTGCATGCTTTTGCGCCGGCAGCGGGCGTGGCCTGGGGATCGTCCAGCCGCGTCCGTCCGATCCCACCTCGTCCACGCCGCTCGCAACCGACTGGCCATCCTTCGAGGCCAGGATGACGAACCAGAACCGCACCTCGATCCGGCATCGGCGCAACGCGGCCGGGCGCGAAGGCCCGGTCGGTTTCGATGCCGTCGCTCCGGCCGAGGGCGAGGTCGAGCGCCACCTCGCCGAGTTGATCCGGGTCGAGGGCGCCGGCTGGAAGGGCCGGCAGGGCACCTCGCTCGACAAGGACGCGCGCATGCGCCGCTTCTGCACCGACTATGCCTTCGCCGCCGCGCGCCGCGGCATGTTGCGCATGTTCTTCCTTCGCATCGGCGAGGCCACCGCGGCGGCGCGGATGGCGGTCGAGTATGGCGGAAGGCTTTGGGATATGAAGATCGGCTACGACGAGCGCTTCGCGAAATGCTCCCCCGGTATCCTGCTTACCCACGAGACGCTGCGCTATGCCTGCGAGCGTGGCCTGACCGCACATGAATATCTCGGTGCGGCCGAGCCGTGGCAGCGCTGCTGGCCGCTCGATCTTCGGCCGCACACGAACGTGCGGCTCTATTCCCTCTCGATCGCGGGCTGCGCCGCGCTGTGCGAGGACGTCGGCCGGCTCGCCGCGCGCCGCCTGCTGGTCCCGGTCCGTTCCGGGCTGCGCAGGCTCAACGGAGGCGGCGCGGGGAAAGCACTTGGCGGCCGGCCGGCCGGGACATCGGCGCCGTAGGGCGGCTTCGCCTGGCGAAGCCGGTTTCAGCCCCTATCAAGCCCCTCGTTTTCGACGATAAGATGCCGTCTCCTGAGCCTGGGAGTTGAGATGCGGCGGCGGGAGTTTCTCAGTCTTGTCGGCGGTGCTGCGGCGGCGTGGCCCGTGGACGCAATGGGGCAACAATCCCAGGCCATGCGGCGCGTCGGCGTGTTGACGGGCGGCTCGGGTCCGGATTCGCAAGCGCGCGTTGCGGTTTTCCTGAAGGCGCTGGAGCAATTGGGCTGGACCGCAGGCCAGAACGTCCGGCTCGAAATTCGCCAGGGCGGCGGCAATGACGAGAACATTCGCAAGAACGCGGCAGAACTGGCGGCGCTCGCGCCCGACGTCATCGTGACCGTCGGCGGCACGGCTACGGGGCGGTTGCTTCAGGCAACCCGCACGGTGCCGATCGTGTTCACCATTGTGCCCGATCCGGTTGGCTCCGGATTCGTCCAAAGCCTGCCGCGGCCGGGTGGCAACGCCACCGGTTTCTTGCAGTTCGAATACAGCTTGAGCGGAAAATGGGTCGAACTGCTCAGAGAGATCGGGCCGGCAATCGTGCGGGCGGCGGTGCTCCGGGACGCCACCGTGCCCGCCGGAATCGGCCAGTTCGCCATCATTCAGTCCGTGGCGCCGCCGCTCGGGATCGAGGTAAGCCCGGTCAACGTGCGAAATGCCGCCGAGATCGAGCGCGATGTCACGGCCTTCGCGCGCGCCAGCAACAGCGGGTTGGTTGTGGCATCGAGCACAAGTGCGCTGGTGAATCGCGATCTGATCATTGGGCTGGCCGCCCGGCACAAGCTGCCGTCGGTTTACGCCCAGCGCGAATTCGTCGCGGCCGGCGGGCTGATGTCCTATTCCGCCGATTTTTCCGCTCAGTTCCGCAGCGCCGCCGGCTATGTCGACCGCATCCTCAAAGGCGAGAAGCCGGCCGACCTGCCGGTGCAGGCCCCGACCAAGTACGAACTGGTGATCAACCTGAAGACCGCCAAAGCGCTCGGCCTCACCATTCCACCCGCACTGCTCGTCCGCGCCGACACGCTGATCGAGTAGCCACGCAAGTCCGGCCGTGCGGGTGGAACCGCCCGCACGGCCCCGCGCCGTTCTTCATTCTTCCGGCGGTGGGATATCGGGACCAAGCGTGATGCCCAGTTCGGCAGCAGCAGCGGCGCTGGTGGAAAACTCTAGATCGTAATCGGGAGTCTCTATCCACCTGTTCGCGCCCTGGGGGATTTGGTTGTTCGCCAAGATGGAATGGACCTGTTCCGCCATCAGCACGCCGCAACGCCGCTGGGGAACGCCATAAGCGCCAAGAGCGCTCGACGGTTTTCCCGTCACCCAATCCGGCACCGGAAAGAAGGTCGGAACCAACAGCTCGGATTGGACGAGATCAATGATCTTACGCGCTCGGCTGAGGAACATGTCGACAGGCAGGACCAGCAACCCTTCTGTGCAGGGGGCGTTCTTCGTCCTCGCAGTCAATGCGGCCGCGAGCATGTCCTCCAAGTCCGCGATAGCCGTAACGTCGATGTCCGGGACCGCAAAGTTACCGGCGTTTTGCGCAGCAGCCGTAACCTTGGCCTTGGCTCTGTTGGACACATTGTAGTTGCTGTTGCCCAGGACGAATATTTTGGTGAGGGTGGGGACTGCGAGGCGGAAGTTGTCGAAGCAGTCGCCCGCCTTTTGGACTCGTTTTGCGCTGACTCCGCAGAAAGGGTCTACTTGGAATGTTGCCGGAGGCTCTGAAACGATGCCGACGATCGGTACGCCCAGGTTGCGATCCCCGGCCTCCTTCGTCACCCTGGTCGACATGCAAAAGATCACATCGCCGTTAGTCATCCCGGTTTCGTCTTTGAATGTCGCCGCGTTCGCGAGACCGGCCACATTGGTGAGACGAAAAACGATGCGGAAGTGCTTGTTGTTTGTCGGGTCCGCACCGAACTTATAGCCTCTCCTGTTCAGCCCGCGCACCAGCCCATGAAGATACCGCCGCACCTTCCTGGCCGGCGCGTCGTTCAAGTCCTCTTTCTTTGTAATGACGTGTGTTCCAATTGCTCCAATGGCGACCGCCACTATTGTTTTCATGACGCCTCACTCCCCCATCAAGACTGGATGACACGATTCAACGTGCCGGCCCCGGCGACAAAAATTCATTTCCCGCTTGCGTGAATATATTGACTGCGGGATATCCGCGGACGGCATCGCTACGGCAGCAATCTACAACCAAATCTTAGAGTCCGTCCGAGAACATCAAGCAGGATTACAAAGTTTTCGGAGCATGAGGCGGATTGATGCGAGGCGCAAGAATGCCAGCGCCTTGCGATTGAGGTTCTCCCAATCCTTGGCAAGCCTTCGGCAGCGGTTGAGCCAAGCAATG
>CAMAWG010000095.1 GCA_945861855.1 Rhodoplanes serenus | reverse complement strand
AGCCACGCTTGCTTGTTCGCGTTGCGCTAATCGCGGGGACCGATATGTCCATCGGCTATTTCGGTGTCTTGTTGTTGCTGGTCGCGGTCGGTTTTGTGTTCGGCCGCGCCCGCGCCAGGGCCGCCGAGCAGAAGGAAACCCTGCATTCCAGGCCGGCCTATCACGGCGCGTTCGTCATCCTCAGCGTGCTGGTGCCGATGCTTGCGGTGTTCGTGGTCGGGGTGCCGGTTGCCGACCGCATTGTTGAAGCGCAGGCGGTCGGCGCTCTCGATCCCGCCATTGCCGCGAACGAACTGCAGCGCGGCGGCGCGTTGCGCGAAATCCGCGCCATCGCGTCCGGCCGCACCGCGGCGGACGCAACGGAAGACGTCAAGCGGGCGGCCGAGGTCTACATCTCGGTTCGCCGCTATGCCGATCTGCTCATTTTTGGCGCCGGCCTGGTCTTTGGACTGCTTGGTGTGGCATTTGGACTTCGGGCGTTCTCCGCCAAATTCCGGGCGCGCAATCAGGTGGAGTACGCCATCAAGATCGCGCTGCTGGCGTGCGCCAGCGTCGCCGTCCTCACCACCATCGGCATCCTGTTCTCGGTGCTGTTTGAGACAGTACGTTTCTTCGAAAAAGTATCGCCGATCGATTTCCTGTTCGGCACGCACTGGAGCCCGCAGACCGCGATCCGCGCCGACCAGGTCGGCTCCTCCGGCGGCTTCGGCATCGTGCCGTTGGTCACCGGGACCTTGCTGATCACCTCGATCGCCATGCTGATTGCGGGCCCGATCGGCCTGTTCGCAGCGATCTATATGGCGGAATACGCATCGCCGCGATTCCGCAACATGGCAAAGCCCGTGCTGGAAATCCTGGCCGGCATTCCGACAGTCGTGCTCGGCTTCTTCGCCGCGCTCACCGTGGCCCCCGGGATCCGCGCCCTGGGAGAATCTGTCGGCCTCGATGTGGCGTCCGAAAGCGCGCTCGCCGCCGGCTTGGTGATGGGGATGATGATCATCCCGTTCGTGTCGTCGCTGTCCGACGACGTCATCAATGCCGTGCCCCAGTCGCTGCGCGACGGTTCCTATGCGATGGGCGCGACCAAATCCGAGACCATCAAGAAGGTGGTGTTGCCGGCCGCATTCTCAGGCATTGTTTCCGCCTTCATGCTGGCGATCAGCCGCGCCGTTGGCGAAACCATGATCGTCGTCATGGCCGCGGGGCTTGCCGGCAATCTGACCTTCAACCCGTTGCAGGCGGTGACCACATTCACGGTTCAGATCAAGACCATCCTGGTGGGCGACCAGGAATTCGACAGCGCCAAGACGCTCGCCGCCTTCGCGCTGGGCTTTGTGCTGTTCTTCTTCACCTTGATCCTCAACGTCATCGCGCTGCAAATCGTAAAACGCTACCGAGAGCAATATGACTGACATGGCGATTCCGGCCGCAGTAACCAAAACGGGGGAAGATGCTCGCCTCCGCGTCCGCGCGCGCTATCGCGCCGAGGCGCGCTTCAAGATGTACGGCGTCCTTGCCATCGGGCTTACCGCGTTGTTCCTGGCCGTTGTGCTGACCGACATCGTGATCAAGGGTTTGCCGGCGTTCACCCAGCACTATCTTGAACTCTCGGTGAAGCTCGATCCTGCCGAGATCGATCCGCGCGGCACCAAAGACCCGGCCGTCATTCGCCAGGGCGATTTCCAGACGCCGGTGACGGAGGCGCTGCGTTCGATTTTCCCCGAAGTCACGGACCGGCCAGGCCGCCGCCTGCTGGATGGCTTGCTGTCGAACGGGGCCGTCGACCGGCTGCGCGACACCGCTGCGGCCAATCCGGAATTGATTGGCCAGACTGTCAAAGCCCGGGTTCTGATTTCGGAGCGAGCCGACCTCTATTACAAGAATATTGGCACCGTGATCGGCCGGCGCGCAGGCCGCGGCATCGCGACGCCGACCGGCACCACGGGCGAAATTTCGATCTTCAGTTCGACCAACGATTTCTCCGCCGATATGGTGACAATCAAGCAGGCGCTGTCGGTGCGCGCGCGCGAGGTGCGGTATCGGGCGGACGATCTGCGACGAGTCGTCCGCGGGCTTGAGGTGCGCCGGAACGAGTTGCAGGCGGCGCTTGCCCGCGCGCCCGGCGCGGCTGCCGAAATGGCGCTTGGCAATGCCGTCGGCGAGATCGAATCTCTTTCGAAAAATCTGGCCGATCTGGATGCGGAAGCGGCGGCCCTGCAGGCCAGGTTCGATGCGCAAGGTAGCGACGAGACGCTGAACGAGACCATCGCCAGCCGGCTTGTGGCGATCAACGGCGGCTTGGTGAAGGTCACCCAGCTTGGCAACGCCAAGGTCACCGGAACTGTGCTGATTCCGCTTGCGTCCACCGCCGACGCCGCGCCCGGCACCTGGCAGATGGTTGCCTTCGACACGCCGGAGGCCAACCGTCGCGTCTCCGATCGCGAGGTGGCTTGGCTCGAACGCCTGCGCGACAAGGGCCATGTCGCAAGCGCGTTCAACTGGGCCTTCTTCACTTCGGGCGACAGCCGCGAGCCGGAGCTGGCCGGGATTCGCGGCGCATTGGTAGGCTCGGCGATCACGCTGTTCGTCACGCTGATCATCTGTCTGCCGATCGGTGTGGCAGCGGCGATCTATCTGGAGGAATTCGCGCCCAAGAACCGGTTGACGGAGGTTATCGAGGTCAACATCAACAATCTCGCGGCGGTGCCTTCGATCGTTTTCGGGTTGCTCGGCCTTGCCGTCTTCCTCAATTTCATGGGCTTGCCTCGATCGGCGCCCTTGGTCGGGGGCCTGGTGCTGGCATTGCTGGTGCTGCCGACCATCATCATCGCCTCGCGCGCGGCCTTGAAGGCCGTGCCGCCTTCGATCAAGGAGGCTGCGCTTGGCGTGGGCGCATCGCATCAGCAGGCCATCTTCCACCACGTGCTGCCGCTGGCGATGCCGGGCATAATGACCGGAACCATCATCGGCATGGCGCACGCGCTTGGCGAGACCGCTCCTCTGCTCTTGATCGGGATGGTCGCCTTCATCGTCGAAGTGCCGGGCGGCCTGACCGACGCAGCGACCGTTCTTCCGGTCCAGATCTACCTGTGGTCGGATCTGCCGGAAATCTCGTTCCAGGCCAAGACAGCGGCCGCGATCATGGTGCTGCTCCTGTTCCTTTTCGTCATGAACGGGGCCGCCATCTTCCTTCGCAAGCGATTCGAGCGCCGCTGGTGAAACAGGCAGGGTTGGGGAGTACGGATAGATGAATTCGATGGTTCAACTCGGTCATGCGGCGGCGAGCAGCGCCGCCATGACCGGCAGCAACATCAAAGTGGTTGCTCGCGGCGTCAACGTCTATTACGGCGAAAAGCATGCGCTGATGGACGTCGATCTCGACGTACCCGAGCGGGCGGTGACGGCGCTGATCGGACCCTCCGGCTGCGGAAAGTCGACGTTCCTGCGCTGCATCAACCGGATGAACGACACCATTCCGATCGCCCGGGTCACCGGCAAGATCGAAATCGAAGGCAAGGACATTTACGATCCCTCGTTTGACGTCATGCAGTTGAGAGCGCGGGTTGGCATGGTGTTTCAGAAGCCGAATCCGTTTCCGAAGTCGATCTACGAGAACGTCGCATACGGCCCGAGGATTCACGGCTTCGCGCGGTCGAAGCAGGATCTCGATGAGATCGTTGTAACCAGCTTGAAGAAGGCCGGGCTGTTCGAGGAGGTCAAGGACCGGATGGCGGACTCGGGCACCGGGCTGTCGGGCGGCCAACAGCAGCGGTTGTGCATCGCGCGCGCGATCGCGGTCAGCCCGGAGGTCATCCTGATGGACGAGCCCTGTTCGGCGCTCGACCCGATCGCCACCGCGAAGATCGAGGAGTTGATGGACGAATTGCGTTCCAACTTCACCATCATCATCGTGACGCACTCGATGCAGCAGGCGGCGCGTGTGTCTCAGAGGACTGCGTTTTTCCATCTCGGAAGTCTCGTGGAAGAAGGTGCGACGGAAGCCATGTTTACGACTCCCAAGGATCGGCGCACGCAGGATTACATTACCGGGCGCTTCGGTTGAGCCCTGAAAGATGACCCAGATGATGAACGAACACACCGCCAAGGCGTTCGACGACGACCTCCAGGAGCTCACCCGGAAAGTGGCCGAGATGGGAGGGCTCGCCGAGCGCGAGATCGCCGATTCGATCCAGGCGCTGACACGCCGCGACATTGCTCTCGCCAAGCGCGTGGTGGCGACCGATCCCACCATCGATGCGCTGCAGCAGGAGATCGAGGACAAGGCCGTCCTCACCATCGCCCGCCGCCAGCCGATGGCGGTGGACCTGCGGGAGATCGTCGCGGCGCTGCGCGTGTCGAACGATCTGGAGCGGATCGGCGACCTCGCCAAGAACATCGGCAAGCGCGTGGGCGCGCTGGAAGGCGATTTCTATCCGAGCAAGCTGTTGCGCGGGGTCGAGCACATGGCTTCGCTCGTGCTCGGCCAGCTCAAGCAGGTGCTCGACGCCTACGCCGCCCGCGACCTGCAAAGCGCGCTCGCGGTCTGGAAGGGCGACGAGCAGATCGACGCCATGTGCACCTCGCTGTTCCGCGAGCTGCTCACCTATATGATGGAAGACCCGCGCAACATCACCTTCTGCATCCATCTGATGTTCTGCGCCAAGAACATCGAGCGCATGGGCGACCATGCCACCAACATCGCCGAAACCGTGCACTATATGGTCGAGGGCCGCCCGATCGCCGACCCGAGGCCGAAGGGCGACACCACGGCCTTCGCCAGCGCGGTGGTTTCGTAGAGCATGATACCGAAAAGCGGAAACCGGTTTTCGGATAGGATCATGCTCAAACTGGAAGCCGGAGCGGGATGATGAGCGCACGCATCCTGATCGTCGAGGACGAGGAGCCGCTGGCGCTGCTGCTGCGCTACAACCTCGAGGCCGAAGGCTACGAGGTCGAGACCATCGCCCGCGGCGACGAGGCCGACACACGGCTGCGCGAGGCCGCGCCCGACCTGGTGGTGCTCGACTGGATGCTGCCCGGCCTCTCCGGCATCGAGCTGTGCCGGAGGCTCCGGACCCGGCCGGAAAGCAAGGCGCTGCCGATCATCATGCTCACCGCGCGCGGCGAGGAAAGCGAGCGCGTGCGAGGATTGGCAACCGGCGCCGACGACTACATCGTCAAGCCGTTCTCGGTGCCCGAGCTGATTGCTCGCGTGCGTGCCCTGCTGCGCCGGGCTTCGCCCGAGCGGGTCGCGAACGTGCTTGCTCACGGCGATATCGAACTCGACCGCGAAAAGAAGCGGGTTTCGCGTGCCGGCCGCGAGGTCGAGCTCGGGCCGACCGAATACCGCCTGCTCGAGTTCCTCATGGAGCGTCCGGGCCGGGTGTTCTCGCGCGAGCAGTTGCTCGACGGGGTCTGGGGCTCCGAGGTCTATATCGACGAGCGAACGGTGGATGTTCACGTCGGAAGGCTGCGCAAGGCGCTCAACCGCGGCCGCGAGGCCGATCCGATCCGCACCGTCCGCGGCGCCGGCTATGCGCTCGACGACCGCTTCGGCCGCTCCGCGGCTTAGAAAAATACTTATCCCCGCTCGTCCCGGCGCATTTATCTTCACCGCAGCCTTGCTCATCGAGGGCGTCGTCGATCGCGACGTTTGATGACGGAGCGGGGCGCGGCCGCCGACAATGCGTGCCGCGGTGGAGCCCCGGGAGGCGCAGCGGCCTACGTCATTGGCCGCGCGCACCCCGCAAGCGGCGACCCCTGGTAACAGGGACTCGCCGTGGGTGCGCAGGCGGGCCTCGCAGCCTGCCTAAAGGCTCCCGTAGCGCAGCAGCCTGGCGCCTCCCGGCGCTCCATCCCCTCGTTGGGGAAACGGAAAAAGGGAAAAGACGCACCCCGCGTCTCAAATAACAGGGGCGGCGGAGCGTTGGCTAAACCGGCTGTTTGACAATCGAATCCGAAATCGTGCGCGCACGAAAAAGCCCGCCTCGGTTTGTCCAAGGCGGGCGCTGATATGCGAACGAATTGTCTAGCCCTGGCGGAACGGCGGCTTGCGGTTGCGGCGTTCGTTGGCCGGCTGATAGGCGGCGCGCGAGTGATAGTTGCAATAGGGCAGGCCGGTCAGCGGCGGGCCGCCGCAAAAGAAGAACTCAGTGGTCGCCGGATCGCCGATCGGCCAGCGGCAGGTGCTCTCGTTCAGCTCCAGGAGCGTGCGGCGTTGCCCAATCGGAAAGACGTTCTCGATCAGATCCGGCTCGGGCTCCTGCTCCATCTCGTAGGCTAGCGCCAGCGCGGTGTTGCCGCGCGACATGGTGCGCTGCACCCGCATCATGTGCGAGCGCGGCTTGCGCGCCCGCGGCGCCGAGGAGGAGGGCGACTTGGCGCGGCCGGAAAGTCCCAGCCGGTGCACCTTGCCGATCACCGCGTTGCGGGTGATGCCGCCCAGCTCGCCGGCAATCTGGCTGGCGGAAAGCCCGTCCGCCCAGAGTTTCTTGAGCAGCTCGACCCGTTCGTCGGTCCAAGACATGAGTCGCTTCCCCTATCGGACTTGCCAGTGCCGCTGGCAGAATCCGCCCTCGCAGCCCGGCGAAGGCCGAACTGGGATCACTCACGCTCTCGAAAACACAGGGAACTGTTCACTACGACATGTCATACTGAACGGCCATGACGCTACAATATGGCCAGACTCGGGCGCAAGAGTCGGGGCGACTCACGTCCACACATTCTTGGGGAGTCAAGCCGCCAATCCTCAAGAAATGGGCATCCGCTGTCGCATCCGCGCCACATCGGGCAGGGGCGCGGACCGGGATACCGCCGTGTTGACACCCGGCGGCCGGGAAATAAGATAGTCTGATCGTGCCGCCCGGTGAGGCGGCACGTTTCATTTCGGCATATTTTTGGCATCGGGTGAGCGGTCGTGACATCGCAATCGCATATGCTGCCAGCCTACGCGCGGGTCGACCTTGCCTTTGAGCGGGGCGAGGGCGTGTGGCTGATCGCGACCAACGGCGATCGCTACCTCGATTTCGCCTCGGGCGTGGCGGTCAACGCGCTCGGCCATTCGCATCCCCAGGTGGTCAAGGCGATCACCGAGCAGGCCAAGCGGGTGATCCACGTCTCCAATCTCTACCGCATCCCGGAGGGCGAGCGGCTGGCCGACCGGCTCTGCGCGCTCAGCTTTGCCGACAAGGTGTTTTTCGCCAATTCCGGCGCCGAGGCGATGGAAGGCGTCATCAAGCTGGTGCGCAAGTTCCAGTCGGCCGACGGTCACCCGGAGCGCTACCGCATCGTCACCTTCGAGGGGTCGTTCCACGGCCGCACGCTTGCGACCTTGGCGGCCGCCAAGAACAAGAAGCATCTCGACGGTTTCGGGCCGGTCATGGATGGCTTCGACCAGGTTCCGCTCGGCGATGTCGAGGCGCTCAAGCGCGCCATTACGCCGGAGACCGCCGGGATATTGATTGAGCCGGTGCAGGGCGAGGGCGGCGTGCGCTCGGCGCCGCCGCAGTTCTTCCGAGCGTTGCGCCAGATTTGCGACGATCGCGGGCTGCTGCTCGCCTTCGACGAGGTGCAGACCGGCATCGGCCGGCTTGGCGAGATGTTCGGCTATCAGAAGCTCGGTGTGACGCCCGATGTCATGGCGCTGGCCAAAGGTCTCGGCGCCGGCTTCCCGATCGGCGCGGTGCTGGTCACCGAGGAAGCGGCCAAGGGCATGACGCCCGGCACCCACGGCTCGACCTTCGGCGGCAATCCGCTGGCCTGCGCGGTCGGCAACGCGGTGCTCGACGTCGTGACCAAACCGGGCTTCCTCGATCACGTCCGCCGGATCGAGATCCTGTTCAAGCAGCGCCTGGCCGAGATGAAGGACCGGCATCCGTCGGTGATCGCCGAGGTGCGCGGCGAAGGGCTGCTGATCGGGCTCAAGAGCCAGGTTCCGAACACCGAACTGATCGACGCGTTCCGGGCTGAGAAGCTTCTGGCCGTTGGTGCCGGCGACAACGTCGCGCGGCTGGTGCCGCCGCTGATCGTCAGCGAGGCCGAAGTCGCCGAGGCCATCGCGCGGGTGGACCGCGCCTGCACCGCCGTCGAGCGCGCCCAGCAGGGAGCGCGCGGGCAAGGAGCGGCCGGGTGAGCACGGACGGCATCCGCCATTTCCTCGATCTGATCGATATCCCGGCGAGCGAGCTTCGCGGGATCATCGCAAACAGCCGCGCGATGAAAAGCAGCGGTCGCGCCGCGGCGGCAAAGCCGCTGGCCGGCAAGACCATCGCCATGATCTTCGACAAGCCTTCGACGCGCACGCGCGTTTCGTTCGACGTCGGCATCCGGCAGCTTGGCGGCGAGTCGATCACCCTGACCGGCCAGGAGATGCAGCTCGGCCGCGGCGAAACCATCGCCGACACCGCGCGGGTTCTGTCGCGCTACGTCGACGGCATCGTCATCCGCACGCTCGATCATGCGCTGGTGCAGGATTTGGCGGCGTCCGCCTCCATTCCGGTGATCAACGGGCTGACCCGGCGCTCGCATCCCTGCCAGGTGATGGCCGACGTGATGACCTTCGAGGAGCATCGCGGCGAGATCAAAGGTCGTACCGTGGCCTGGACCGGGGATGGCAACAATGTGCTGGCCTCCTGGATGCACGCGGCGCAGCGCTTCGAGTTCGAGTTGCGGGTGGCGACCCCGCCGGAGCTCAAGCCCAAGAAGTGGCTGCTCGACTGGGTCAAGGCGTCGGGCGCGGCGATCCGCGTCGGCACCGACCCGGAGGAGGCAGTCAAGGGCGCCGACTGCATCGTCACCGACACCTGGGTGTCGATGGGCGACCAGGACGGCAAGCTCCGCCACAACCTGCTCAAGCGCTATCAGGTCAATGCGCGCCTGATGTGGAAGGCCAAGCCCGACGCGCTGTTCATGCACGGCCTGCCGGCGCATCGCGGCGATGAGGTGACCGACGAGGTGATGGACGGGCCGCAGTCGGTTGTGTTCGACGAGGCGGAAAATCGCCTGCATGCGCAGAAGGGCATCCTGACCTGGTGCCTGCACGCATCGGCGCGATAACGGGGGTGATCGGGCGGGGGTCGCCTTTCGGCCGTCGCGCACTACATATCGCGCAATGACACAGCCCCAGATCGACATTCCGGTGCGCGCACCGGCGAAAACATCCGCCGACGACACCGTCCAGCCATTCGACGTTTCTGCTCTCGACCTGCGCGGCCGCGTGGTGCGGCTCGGCCCGGCCGTGGACGAGATTCTCGCGCGCCACAACTATCCGCCGCCGGTGGCCAGGCTGCTGGGCGAGGCCATCGCGCTGACCGTGCTGCTGGGCTCCGCGCTCAAGATCGAAGGCCGCTTCATCCTGCAGACCCAGACCGACGGTCCGGTCCGCATGCTGGTGGTGGACTTCAGAAACCCCGGCACCGTGCGCGCCTGCGCGCGCTTCGACGCGAGCCGCGTGGCCGGCGCCATCGAGGCCGGCAAGGCCTCCGCCGGCGCGCTGCTGGGCCACGGCCATCTCGCCATGACCATCGATCAGGGCGCCGACACCAGTCGCTACCAGGGTCTGGTGGCGCTCGACGGCGGCAGCCTGGAGGACGCGGCGCACGAATACTTCAGGAGCTCGGAGCAGATACCGACCCGGGTGCGACTCGCGGTGGGCGAGGAACTGTCGCCGGGTACGGGCCACCGCTGGCGGGCCGGCGGCATGCTGCTGCAGTTCCTGCCCAAGGCGCCCGAGCGCCTGCGCGTTGCCGATCTCGATCCGGGCGACGCGCCGGAGGGCACGCCCACCCATGAGGTCCAGGAGGACGACGCCTGGGTCGAAGGCCGCTCGATGATCTCCACGGTGGAGGATCTTGAACTGCTCGATCCATCGGTATCGAGCGAGCGGCTGGTCTATCGCCTGTTCCACGAGCGCGGCGTGCGGGTGTTCAAGAGCGTGCCGATCATGGCGCAATGCTCCTGCTCGCGCGACGGCGTCGAGGCCATGCTGCGCAGCTTCTCGCAGGACGATCGCGATCACATGGTCGAGAGCGGCACGATCTCGGTGACCTGTGAATTCTGCAGCGCGAGCTACCGGTTCGCGCCGGAGGATGTCCGGGCCCAGTCCGGCGAGGCAAAAGCACCGTCATGACGGCGACCGGACGCGGCTCAGCATTGGTCCTTGCCGTGTTGGCCGCGTCGTCGTTCGTGTCCAAACCCTCATTCGCGCAAAGCTGCCCCGCGCCGCTGGCGGGGGCCGGGCGGCTGGTGCTGGTCACCGCGCAGACCATGCAGAACATGGCCGCGACCATGCGGCTCTATGAGCGCGCATCGTCCGCCGAGTCCTGGCGAGCGGTTGGACCGGCCGAGCCGGCCATGATCGGCAGGGCCGGGATGGGATGGTCGCAGTTCTTCACGCGCCTTGCCCGCCGCGGCGAGCCTATCAAGGTCGAGGGCGACAAGCGCGCGCCGGCCGGAATCTATTCAATCGGCCGCAGTTTCGGCACCGTCCCGTCATCGCGTGCGAACCACCTTCAGGTGACGGCGGACACGATCTGCGTCCACGATCTTGCGTCGCCGGCCTACAACACCATCGCCTCGCGCTCGCGGCTCGGACCTCAGGTCAGCGCAGAGAACATGAGCAAGGCGCTGCCGATGTACCGGCGCGGCCTCCTGGTGGACTACCCGACCGACGCAAAAAAAGAGCAGGGTCGTGCATTTTCATCCACGTCTGGCGCTCGCCCACGACGGGCACCGCCGGCTGCGTCGCGGTGCCGGAGCCGCGCATGGAGGCGTTGCAGGATTTCTCCGAAGGCGGCGCCGTGCTCGCGATCCTGCCGCGCGGCGCGCTGGACCGGCTGGCCGGTTGCCTGCCGCGGAATTAATTGAGAGTGCGCTTGCCTTGCCCGCTGTCGAGCGAGAACGCCGGGATCTCGATATCGAAGCCCTCGCCCGAGGCCGTCACCATTCCATAGGTCCCGGTCATGAAGCCGGACGGCGTCGGCAGCGGCACGCCGCTGGTGTATTCGAACGATTCGCCGGGTTCGAGGGTGGGGGTTTCGCCGACCACGCCCGCGCCGCGCACCTCCTGCAGCTTGCCGTGCGCGTCCGTGATCTTCCAGTGGCGGGTCTTGAGCTGCACCGGCGCAGGGCCGCGGTTGGTGATTTCGATGGTATAGGCCCAGAAGTAGTAGCCGTTTTCCGGCGACGAGCGCTCGGTCAGGAAGCGCGGGGTCACCTGGACCTCTATGCCGCGAGTGGTGGCGCGGTACATCGCCTGGAAGTCCTTTCGACGGAGAACCCGGCCGACTTCATAACCCTTGTGGTGGCGGCAATTCAATGTTGCAAAACCCCGCACGGCGGCCACAATTCCGGTACCGTGGCGCGGCAGGATGCCCTAGATACGGGCCGGCTAGAGTTTGAGCATGATCCTTCCCGGAACGGGTTCCCGATTTTCCCGATCGTGCTCGGGGCCGATCAGGATTTTGCGTAAGGCGTGCCTATGGCTCCCGTGGTCCAGGTCCCGGCCGTCACAACAGAACGCGATCTGCGTCTCGATCTGTTTCGCGGTATAGCGCTCTGGCTGATTTTCCTCGACCACGTTCCGAACAACATCCTCGCCTGGTTCACGATCCGCAACTACGGCTTCAGCGACGCGACCGAAATCTTCATCTTCATTTCCGGCTACACCGCAGCCTTCGTCTATGGCCGCGCCATGATCGACCGCGGCTTCATCATCGCCGGCGCCCGTATCCTGAAGCGAACCTGGCAGATCTATGTGGCGCACGTCTTCCTGTTTTCGATCTACATCGCCGAGATCGCCTATGTCGCGTCGAGCTTCGAGAACCCGCTCTACGCGGAGGAAATGAATGCGCTGGATTTCCTGAAGAATCCGGACGTGACGATCCTTCAGGCGCTGCTCTTGAAGTTCAAGCCGGCGAACATGGACGTTCTGCCGCTCTACATCGTGCTGCTGGTGATGTTCCCGGCGGTGCTCTGGCTGCTCATCCGCAACGCCTCGGTCGCGCTTGCCGCCTCGGTCGCGCTCTATGTGGCGACGTGGGAGTTCGGCTGGAACATCGCGTCCTATCCCACCGGGCATTGGTTCTTCAATCCGTTCGCCTGGCAGCTTCTGTTCGTGTTCGGCGCCTGGTGCGCGCTCGGCGGGGCGGCGCGGCTGGCGCCGGCGTTGCGTTCGCCCATTACGATGTGGCTCGCGATCGCCTATCTCCTGTTTGCGTTCGGCGTGACGTTGACCTGGTATTTCCCGCGGCTGGCATTTCTCATGCCGCGCTGGCTCGGCGAATGGATGTATCCGATCGACAAGACCAATCTCGACGTCCTGCGCTTTGCGCATTTCCTGGCGCTGGCTGCGCTGACGGTGCGCTTCGTGCCGCGCGACTGGCCGGTGCTTCGGTCGCCCTGGCTGCGGCCGGCGGTCCTGTGCGGCCAGCACTCGCTGGAAATCTTCTGTCTCGGCGTGTTCCTGGCCTTTGCCGCGCATTTCGTGATGGTCGAGTTCTTCGGCGGCACCGCCATGCAGGTGCTGATCAGTATGGTGGGCATCGCGATTATGGTTGGCACGGCACTGATGTTCTCGTGGTATAAACGCATCGAAGGCCGCAGGTCGGGGACACCGAAGCGGCCGTCGGATGCCGACCTTGCCGGAGGCGAGGCATGAAGAAATGGACCGCCCTGGGGCGAGCGGTTGCGACATGCGCGATCGTATTGTGCAGTGCGGCAGCGCGCGGAGAACCCGCCGATGTCTGCGCGGTCCCCGGCTATCTGCTGTTCGGCGATAGCCTGCTGGAGCGCGTCTCCGCGGCCGTTGCCAAGGACAACACGCTCCGGATTGTGGCTCTGGGCGGCACCTCGTCAACGCTGCCGGGGCCGGACGGCGCCAATTTTGCCTATCCGGCACGGCTGGAAGCAGCCCTCGGGCGGCGGTTGCCAGGGATCAAGGTGACTGTTGCGGTGCACACAATGCCGCGCAAGACCGCCGAGGAAATGGCTGAAAGCATTGACAAATTACTACTCGACCAAAAGCCGAATTTGGTGGTATGGCAAACCGGTACATACGACGCGGTGCGCGGAACCGATCCAGAAGAATTCCGCGCTTCGGTTTCTGACGGCGTCGAGCGGTTGCAGACAGGTGGGGCGGACGTCGTCCTTGTGAACATGCAGTACAGCCCGCGCACGGAATCGATCGTGGCGGTCGGCGCCTATGCCGACAGCATCCGCTGGGTCGCGCGCGGGCGCGAGGTGCCGGTGTTCGATCGGCTCGCCATCATGCGGCATTGGTACGACGCCGGGCAGTTCGATCTTTACAAGGCCACCAAGGACATGAAGACGGCCAAGAGCGTGCACGACTGCCTCGGCCGCGAGCTCGGCTCCCAGATCATCGATGCGGCACGCCTTGAGTCTCGGGAAGGGACCGCGCCGCGACAATGAAAGCGATCCCATATTTTTTTCGATCGGCCGGAGCACTGGCCTTGGCCGCCGCGGCGGCGACGGTCACGCTTGTGCCCGCGCACGCGGAAGGCACGGCGGCCGCCGTCGCTTGCAGCGCGCCGGCCGATCTCGTTCGCCTCAACAATCCGCTGAAGCGCGTCGCGCAGCGGATCGCCGGCGGTCAATCGCTGACGATCGTCGCGATCGGATCGTCATCGACGGCCGGGGCCGGGGCGAGCACGCCGGAGCGCAGCTATCCGAGCCGGCTCGCGGTCGAGCTTCAGGCGTTGCTGCCGCGCATCCCGGTCACCGTGTTCAATCGCGGCGTGAACGGCGAAGAGTCGAAGGACATGGTCGCGCGGTTCGACCGCGATGTCCTGGCGCAGAATCCCGATCTGGTGCTGTGGCAGGTCGGCAGCAATTCCGTGCTGCGCGACCGGCCGCTGCGGGAGGCCAACGGTTCGCTGCGCGATGGCCTCAAGCGCCTGGGCGCGGCCGGCGCGGACGTTGTCCTGATCAATCCGCAGTATGCGCCCAAGGTGATCGTCAAGCACGACGTGGACGGAATGGTCGATCTGATCGACCTGACGGCCAAGGAAGCCAACGTCGATCTGTTCCAGCGGTTCGCCGTGATGCGCTACTGGCGGCTGACGGAGGACATTCCGTTCGGCGCGTTCCTGTCCCCGGACGAACTGCACCTGAACGACTGGAGCTATGGCTGTCTCGCCAAGCTTCTGGCCGGTGCAATCCACGAGGCCGCGGTGCGGTCGACCGTGACCGCCACGGCGGGCAGCCGGCGGTAGGCGTCAGCCCGCCGCGTTCCCTCCTCTCGCTGTCAAATCGCCTTCAGCGCCGTCAGCACGTCGTCGATCAGATCGTCGGGATGCTCCAGCCCGCATGATAGCCGCACCATGCCGTCGCTGATGCCGAGGTCGGCGCGCTGCTCCGGCTTCAGCCGCTGGTGCGTCGTCGTCGCGGGATGGGTGATCAGGCTTTTGGCGTCGCCGAGGTTGTTGGAGATGCGCACGATCTTGAGCGCGTCCTGGAAGGCGAAGGCGCCTTTCTTGCCGCCGGCCACTTCGAACGCCACCAGCGTCGAGCCGCCGCGCATCTGCTTCTTGACGACCGCGGCCTGCGGATGGTCCGGCCGGCCGGGATAGATCAGCCGCGAGACCTTCGGATGACCCGCCAGCGCGGTTGCGACGAGCCCGGCCGTGTCGGTCTGCGCGCGGACCCGCACCGCCAGCGTCTCCAGGCCCTTCAGCATCACCCAGGCGTTGAACGGCGACATCGAGGGGCCGGTCTGCCGGATGAACATATGGATGTTGTCCATGATGAACTTTTGCGAGCCGAGGATGACGCCGCCGAGGCAGCGGCCCTGGCCGTCGATGTGCTTGGTGGTGGAATAGACGACGCAGTCGGCGCCGAGTTCGAGCGGGCTTTGCCACAGCGGCGTGGAGAACACGTTGTCGACGACGAGCGTCGCGCCGGCGGCGTGGGCGATCTTGGCGATCTCGGCGATGTCGAGAACCTCAAGCGTCGGGTTGGTCGGCGATTCAAGGAAGCAGGTCCTGGTGTTCGGCCGCATCGCCGCGCGCCACTCGTCGAGATTGAAGCCGTCCACGATCGTCGAGGTGACGCCGTAGCGCGGCAGGTAGTCTTCCATCACGTAGAGGCAGGAGCCGAAGATCGCCTTCGACGCCACGATATGGTCGCCGGCCCGAACCTGGCCCATCATGGCGAGCGTCACCGCGGCCATGCCGGTCGCGGTCGCGCGCGCGGCCTCGGCGCCCTCGAACTCGGCGATGCGCTGCTCGAACATGGTCACGGTCGGATTGGCGAAGCGCGAGTATTGATAGCCGGGGTCTTCGCCCTTGAAGCGCGCTTCGGCCTGCGCGGAATTGTCGTAGACGTAGCCTTGGGTGAGGAACAGCGCCTCCGACGTCTCGCCGAACTGCGAGCGCAGGATGCCGGACTGCACCAGGCGGGTCTCGGGGCGGTACTTGCGCGTATCGAGCGTGGTCATGTGGCCTCCCTTGCCGGCCATCGGGCCAACAAAAAACCGGCCGAGGAAAAAATCCTGGCCGGGCACACATGTCCCCGGCCTTTTAGCTACTTGTTTTACGTGGCTAGCAAGCCGGCCGGCTCAAATGACCACGAGATAGGTGTGGTCATACGATTGGACCGCCTTCCCGTCAAGGCACCTGTCGGCTAGATCGAATGTCAGACGTCGCACGGAGAAGCGATCGTGCCCGCCAACGGGATCAAAGGCATCCTGCCCGACCACATGATCGCGGAGCTCGCGAAGAGCGGCGGGATTTGTCCCGAGCGTGAGTTCGCGCCCGATCAGATTCAGCCGGCGAGCCTCGACCTGCGGCTGGGCAAGGTGGCCTATCGTGTGCGCGCGAGCTTCCTGCCCGGGCCGCAGACCACGGTCGCCGAGCGCATCGCCGAACTGCGGTTGCATGAGTTTTCGCTGACCGACGGCGCCGTGCTCGAAACCAACTGCGTCTACATCGTGCCGCTGCTTGAGAGCATGGCGCTGCCGGATGACATATCCGCCGCAGCCAATCCGAAGAGCTCGACCGGGCGGCTCGACGTGTTCACGCGGGTGATCGCGGACAACACCCGCGGATTCGACCGCATCCACCTTGGCTATCGCGGCCCGCTCTATGCCGAGATCAGCCCGAAGACATTTCCGGTGCTGGTGCGCGAGGGCTCGCGGCTGTCGCAAATCCGCTTCCGCCGCGGCAACGCTCTGCTCGATGCCGCCAGCCTGCGCGCCCTGCACGACCATGAGCGGCTTACCGACGACGTCGATGCCGACGTCGGCGATGGCATCGCGGTGGGCGTCGACCTCGCGGGGCTCGGCCCCGACGGATTGGTCGGCTACCGCGCCAAGCGTCACACCGGGCTGATCGACGTGGAGCGGCGCGGCGGCTACGACCTCGGCGAATTCTGGGAGCCGATGGTGGCGCGCAAGGACCGCAGCCTTATTCTCGATCCCGACGAGTTCTACATCCTCGCGTCGAAAGAGGCGGTGCAGGTGCCGCCCGACTACGCCGCCGAGATGGTGCCGTTCGATCCGCTGGTCGGCGAATTCCGCGTGCACTACGCCGGCTTCTTCGATCCGGGCTTCGGCTACGAGGGCGCCGGCGGCCGCGGCGCCCGCGCGGTGCTCGAGGTGCGCTCGCGCGAGGTGCCGTTCATTCTGGAGCACGGCCAGATCGTCGGCCGGCTGGTCTACGAGAAGATGCTGGCCAAGCCGACGACGCTCTACGGCATGGGCATCGGCTCGAACTACCAGGCGCAGGGCCTGAAGCTGAGCAAACACTTCAGGGTCTAACGACTCCGCGTGCTCGTCTCATTGTGGGTCACGGCCCTCCTTTGAACGGCTCAAAACTGCGTAGGCAGCAGCCGGGCGCTGCGATAAGCTTTGCCTCAACCACCAAGAATTCCGGTTGTCTGGGAGAGGGATGCTCATGGCAAAGCTCAACATCAACGGCAAGGCGCGAGACGTGAAGGTCGAAGCCGACACCCCATTGCTGTGGGTGATCCGCGAGAACGTCGGCCTGACCGGCACCAAATACGGCTGCGGCGTCGCGCAATGCGGCGCCTGCTCGGTGCACATCAACGGCGAGTTGCAGCGCTCCTGCTCGATCGCGGTGGGCAGCGTGAAGGCCACCGACAAGATCGTCACCATCGAGGGCCTCTCGGCCAACTCCTCGCATCCGGTGCAGAAGGCCTGGGCGACGGTCGACGTGCCGCAATGCGGCTATTGCCAGTCCGGCCAGATCATGGCGGCGGCGGCGCTGCTGAAGAAGAAGCCGCGCCCGACCGACAAGGACATCGACGAGGCGATGACCAACATCTGCCGGTGCGGCACCTATCAGCGCATCCGCGAAGCGGTTCACATGGCTGCCGGTGGCGAGACCACCGGCCGCAAGTCGTAGGGAGCGCGCCATGAGAAAAATGACATTCGGCAAGGGCAAGCCGCTTTCGCGGCGCAAGTTCATCGTCGGCTCCGCGGCGATGGCGGGCGGCGGCCTGGCGCTCGGGCTGAGCGTGCCGTTCGCGCATGGACAGCAGAACGGCGCGGCGACGGAGGTCAACGTCTGGGTCGCCATCAAGCCGGACGACACCTGCGTTATCCGCATCGCGCGCTCG
>CAMAWG010000094.1 GCA_945861855.1 Rhodoplanes serenus | reverse complement strand
TTCGATTCGGTCTCCGTCGCCACCACCTTCCAGGCCGAGCTGAAGAAATCCGGCGTGATCTTCATGCCGATCTCGGAGGCGCTGCGCGAGCATCCCGATCTGGTGAAGAAGTATCTCGGCACCGTGGTGCCGACCTCGGACAACTTCTTCGCCACGCTCAATTCGGCGGTGTTCTCGGACGGCTCGTTCGTCTACGTGCCGCCGGGCGTGCGCTGCCCGATGGAGTTGTCCACCTACTTCCGCATCAACGAGAAGGACACCGGTCAGTTCGAGCGCACGCTGATCATCGCCGACAAGGGCTCCTATGTGAGCTATCTCGAAGGCTGCACCGCGCCGATGCGCGACGAGAACCAGCTTCACGCCGCCGTCGTCGAACTCGTCGCGCTCGACGACGCCGAGATCAAGTACTCGACCGTGCAGAACTGGTATCCGGGCGACGCCAACGGCAAGGGCGGCATCTACAACTTCGTCACCAAGCGCGGCGACTGCCGCGGCGACCGTTCGAAGATTTCCTGGACCCAGGTCGAGACCGGCTCGGCGATCACCTGGAAGTATCCGAGCTGCATCCTGCGCGGCGACAATTCCAGCGGCGAGTTCTATTCCATCGCCATCTCGAACGGCCGCCAGCAGGTCGACAGCGGCACCAAGATGCTCCACCTCGGCAAGAACACGTCGAGCCGGATCATCTCCAAGGGCATCGCGGCCGGAAAGTCCAACAACACCTATCGCGGGCAGGTGATGGCGCACCGCAAGGCCAAGGGCGCGCGCAACTTCACCAACTGCGATTCGCTTCTGATCGGCGACCAGTGCGGCGCGCACACCGTGCCCTACATCGAGGCGAAGAATTCGTCGGCCGTGTTCGAGCACGAGGCGACCACCTCGAAGATCTCCGATGAAATGCTGTTCTACTGCCGCCAGCGCGGTCTTTCGGCCGAGGAGGCGGTGGCGCTCGTGGTCAACGGTTTCGTCAAGGACGTGCTCCAGCAGTTGCCCATGGAGTTCGCGGTCGAAGCGCAGAAGCTTATTTCGATCAGCCTCGAAGGCTCGGTCGGTTGAGCCTGGTGTCGGGCGAGGGAAGTCTCATGTCTGCGCTCGACAGGGCGGTTGCGGAGCTCGACGCCAAACGCAGCAGGGACGACGCCGAGCGGCGCGCGCGCCAGCAGGCGGCGATTGCGTTCCTGAAGGACTTTTTCGATGCCGATCTGTCGCCTTCCACGAGCCTGAAGGGTCACGGAGTGCAGGCGGCCTTCGATGGCAAGCGCATCCTGCTGACCAAGCCGGAAGAGGGCGTGTACGCGGAAGGAATGATGATCGTCGTCGGCGAGCAGGGCGAGATCGACGTGAGCGGGCGCTCGCTCGGGCCGGTGTACGCCAAAGACAAGGAAACGAGAAAGAAAGAGCTGATTGCAGAGATCATCTCGCATTTCAGCTTGTAGGCCGGAAGGAAGAACGAAGTGCCGATGTTGGAAGTCAAGAATTTGCACGTCACCGTCGACGGCAAGCAAATCCTCAATGGTCTCGACCTCGTCGTGGACAAGGGCGAGGTGCATGCGATCATGGGCCCGAACGGATCGGGCAAGTCCACGCTCGCCTATGTGATGGCGGGCAAGCCCGGCTATGAGGCGACGCAAGGCCAGATCCTGCTCGACGGCGAGGACATTCTCGCCATGCAGTCCGACGAGCGCGCCGCCAACGGCCTGTTCCTGGCGTTCCAGTATCCGCTGGAAATCCCGGGCGTCGCCACCATGACGTTCCTGCGCACCGCGCTGAACGCCCAGCGCAAGAAGCGCGGGGAGGCTGAGCTGTCCACGCCGGAATTCCTCAAGCTCGTTCGCGAAGCGGCGGGCAAGCTCGAAATCGACATGGACATGCTCCGCCGCGGCGTCAACGTCGGCTTCTCCGGCGGCGAGAAGAAGCGCAACGAAATCCTCCAAATGGCGCTCCTGCAGCCGCGGCTCTGCGTGCTCGACGAGACCGACTCCGGTCTCGACATCGACGCGCTCAAGATCGTCTCCGACGGCGTCAACCGGCTGCGCTCGCCCGACCGTTCCATGCTCGTCATCACGCATTATCAGCGGCTGCTCGATCACATCGTTCCGGACGTGGTGCACGTTCTTTCGGCCGGACGCATCGTCAAGACCGGCGGCAAGGAGCTCGCGCTCGAGCTCGAAGCCTCGGGCTACGCGCAATTCCAGGGCGAGGTCGCGCACGCGTCATGAACGCCGAAATCCGCAACATGAAGACCAATGCGGAGCTGGCGCTGGCCGAGGCCTACTCGTCCGGGAAGGCCAGGCTGCCGGGCGGCCGCACCGTCGTGGCGCTGCGCGAGGCGGCCGCCGCCCGCTTCGATGCGCTCGGCCTGCCGCACCGGCGGGTCGAGGAGTGGAAATACACCGATCTGCGCGCGCTGATGCGCGAGGCCCGGCCGATTGCCGGCGCCCCCGACGCCGCCGGAATTGCTCGCGCCAAGGATGCAGGGCTGCGCATCGGCGACATGGAGGCCCGGCGCATCGTGTTCGTCGATGGCACCTTCGTGCCGGAAATCTCCGACCTGACCGATCTGTCGCCCGGCCTGATCATCCGCTCCATGGCGCAGGCGCTGGCCGCCGGCGACCCACTGGTCGAGGCCCATCTCGGCAAGGTCGTGCCGCCGGACCGCGAGGGCGTGGTCGCGCTCAACACCGCGCTGATGCGCGACGGCGCCGTCATCCACGTTGCCAAGGGCGCGACGGTCGAGCGGCCGATTCATCTCGTTTTCGCCGCGACCGGGCAGACACCGGCCTCTGTGTTCACCCGTTCGCTGGTTGTGATCGAGGCGGGCGCCCGCGTCATGCTGGTCGAGAGCCACGACGCCTCGGCCGGACACCAGGTCAATACCGCGCTCGAACTCGTGGTCGGCGACAAGGCCCATGTCGATCACATCAAGATCACCGGTGGCCCGAGCGATCTGGTTCATGTCTCCTCGTTGATGGCTTCGATCGGCGCGCATGCGCGGTTCAACGATTTCGCCTTTAACATCGGCGGCGGCGTGGTGCGAAACCAGACGTTCGTGCGGTTCGACGGCGAAGGCACGCTGGCGGGCCTGCGCGGCGCGAGCCTGCTCAACGGCAAGCAGCACGTCGATTCCACGCTGGTGGTGGATCACCAGGCGCCCGGCTGCCAGAGCCGCGAGGTGTTCGCGACCGTGCTCGACGGCGAGAGCCGTGGCGTATTCCAGGGCAAGATCGTGGTGCGGCCGCACGCCCAGCAAACCGACGCCAGGATGATGACGCGGGCGCTGCTGTTGTCGGACGAGGCGGAGGCCGACAGCAAGCCGGAGCTGGAAATTTTTGCCGACGACGTGCAGTGCGGCCACGGCGCCACTTCGGGCGCGCTCGACGAGGATCTGAAATTCTATCTGATGGCGCGCGGCATTCCGGAGACCGACGCCGAGGCGCTCCTGGTGCAGGCCTTCGTCGGCGAGGCGATCGAGGGCATCGAGCACGCGGGTCTGCGCGACGCGCTGATGGAGCAGGTCGTCGCCTGGCTCCGGGCACGCGGAGCCTGACGCCATGGCTGAGGTCTTGCATCCGGCGGTGAGCAACGGCGCCTACGACGTCAACCGCATCCGCGAGGATTTCCCGATCCTTGCCATGCAGGTGTATGGCAAGCCGCTGGTGTACCTCGACAACGCCGCGTCGGCGCAGAAGCCCAAGGCTGTACTCGATCGCATCCAGCAGGCCTACACCTCGGAATATTCCAACGTGCATCGCGGGTTGCACTATCTCGCGAACGCCGCGACCGAAGGCTACGAGGGCGCGCGCGAGAAGGTACGGGCGTTCCTCAACGCCCCGCGCGCAGAGGAGATCATCTTCACGCGCAACGCCACCGAAGCGATCAATCTCGTCGCTTATACGTTTGCGCGCGAGCGCATCAAGGCGGGCGACGAGATCGTGCTCTCGATCATGGAGCACCACTCCAACATCGTGCCGTGGCATTTCCTGCGCGAGCGCCAGGGCGCGGTGATCAAGTGGGCGCCGGTGGACGAGGACGGGAACTTCCTCATCGATGAGTTCGAAAAGCTCCTGACGCCGCGCACCAAGCTGGTCGCGATCACGCACATGTCCAACATGCTGGGCACGCTGGTGCCGGTGAAGGACGTGGTGAGGCTCGCCAAGGCGCGCGGCATTCCCGTGCTGGTCGACGGCAGCCAGGCCGCGGTGCATGTGGACGTGGACGTGCAGGATATCGACTGCGACTTCTATGTCTTCACCGGCCACAAGCTTTACGGCCCATCGGGGATCGGCGTGCTCTGGGGCAAATACGATATCCTGGCCGCCATGCCGCCGTTCAACGGCGGCGGCGAGATGATCCGCGACGTGTTCGAGGACCGCATCACCTACGGCGAGCCGCCGCACCGCTTCGAGGCCGGCACGCCGCCGATCGTGCAGGCGATCGGGCTTGGCGCCGCCATCGACTACGTCAACTCCATCGGCAAGGCCCGCATCCGGGCGCATGAGAACAGCGTCTCGGCCTACGCCCACGAGCGGTTGCGCGAAATCAACTCGATCAGGATTTTCGGCGCGGCGAAGGGCAAGGGCCCGATCGTCTCTTTCGAGATGAAAGGCGCCCACCCGCACGACGTTGCGACCATCATCGACCGCTCCGGCGTGGCGGTGCGCGCCGGCACCCATTGCGTGATGCCACTTCTTAATCGCTATGGCGTGACGGCGACGTGCCGGGCGTCGTTTGCCCTCTATAACACCAAAGACGAGATCGACAGCCTGGCGCGCGCGCTGGCCAAGGCTCAGGAGATTTTCGCATGACCGACGAACCGATCCGCAAACGCGAAGACGTGGACATCGAGAACAAGGCGTCCTCGCTGCCGGAGGCTGAAATCGCCCGGATGACCGACGACATCGTGGCGGCGCTCAAGACGGTCTACGACCCGGAGATCCCGGCCGACATCTACGAGCTTGGCCTGATCTACAAGGTCGACATCGAGGACGACCGCTCGGTCAAGGTCGACATGACGCTGACCACGCCGAACTGCCCGTCGGCCGCAGAACTGCCGCTGATGGTGGAGAGCGCGGTGGCGAGCGTGCCGGGCGTGAGCAGCGCCAAGTGCAACGTGGTCTGGGACCCGCCGTGGGATCAGAGCCGCATGTCGGACGAGGCGCGGCTGGTTCTCAACATGTGGTGAGTTGCGCCACTCCGCGCGACGCCCTACATAGTTGTTAGCGAAGTGCTTGGTATTTTTGAGTTATTATAAGTCTGAACGACGCTTCGACCGTCGAAGCAAGGAGACGATCCGATGGCCACGGCCAGGCCCCGACCCCAGGTGATGCGCCTCTCGGAGGCTGCTGCCACGCGCATCAAGGAATTGATGGTGAAGGCGGACCGCCCGATCGCGGGCGTCAAGGTCGGCGTCAAGAACGGCGGCTGCGCCGGCATGGAATACACCATGGAATACGTCGAACACATCGGCCCGGCCGACGAGGTGGTCGAGGACAAGGGCGTCAAGCTCCTGATCGATCCCAAGGCGGTGCTGTTCCTGATCGGCACCGAGATGGACTGGAAGGTGGGCAAGCTGTCCTCCCAGTTCGTGTTCAACAATCCGAACCAGACCTCGGCCTGCGGCTGCGGCGAATCCGTGCTGCTGACCCCGGTGAAGGGCGAGGGCGCCGAGGCGGCGCACTAGCTCCGCCTGCCAACAGAGGCCAAGGGCGTTGAGCGGCGCCGACCCCGACCATATCGCCGAACTCTTTTCCGGCTTCGGTCCGGTGACGGTGCGCCGCATGTTCAGCGGCTCAGGCGTCTTCGCGGACGGCATGATGATCGCGCTGGTGGTCGATGGCGCGATCTTTCTCAAGGCCGACGCAAGCACCATCCCGGAATTCGAGCGCGAGGGCCTGCGCCCGTTCAGCTACAGGACCAAGGACGGCAAACGCACGCTGAACTCGTACTGGCGGATGCCGGAGCGGCTCTACGACGAGCCGGACGAGCTTGCGGACTGGGCCCGGCAGGCGATGGAGGCGGCGCGCCGGGCCGGGGTGAAGGCGCGCGTCAAACGCACAAAGCGAAGATAGCGTCGAGAGAAAAGGTCAGGCGACCTTGGCTTCGGGGGCGTTGGCGAACTCCGGATCGGTTTCGCAGATCACCCGGTTGCGGCCGTTGCGCTTGGCCGCGTAGAGGCAGGCGTCGGCGCGCGCTATCAGCGACTGCACGGTGTCGCCCTTGCGCGCGGTCGCGACCCCAAGCGAGATCGTCACCCGGCCGAGGTTCTGGCCGGTCGAGCGCTTCATCAATTCCTTCGACATCACCGCGCGGCGGATGTGGTCGGCGACGGTGAGCGCCGAACGCAGCACGGTGTTCGGCAGGATCACCGCGAACTCCTCGCCGCCGTAGCGCGCGGCGATATCCTGGCCCTTGACGTTCTGCTTCATCGACATGGCGACGAGGCGGAGCACCTGGTCGCCGGTCAGATGGCCCCAAGTGTCGTTGAAGGTCTTGAAATGGTCGATGTCGGTCATCACCAGCGAGAGCGGCTCGCTGCGCTCGGCCGACTCCGCGATCGCCTGCGCCAGGCTTTCGTCGAAGTGCTTGCGGTTGGAAAGCGAGGTCAGCGGATCGGTCAGGCTCTCACTACGGACGACCTCAAGATTCTCCTGGAGTTGGTTGATCTCTTCCTTCGACGCGTTGAGCCGCTCCTCCAGCGCGTGGTTGTTCTGCTTCATCTCGTTGGCGGTCGCCGCCAGGCTTTCGACGATCGCGCGCAGGCCCTCGCGGTCCTTGGCGTTGCCGAGCTTGTTGCTGACGGTGTTCAGGCTCTCGGTGTAGCTGCTGGCCGAGCCGACAGCTGCGTCCATCATCGCCATGACCTGATTGATCTCGTCCATCACGCGGGTGCCGACATTGTCGATCTTGTCGGTGAAGCGTGTGGCGGAGATATAGGTGGCGTACACCCGCTCCAGATCGGCATCGGCCAGCGTGCCGTTTTTCGCCAGGGTCTCGTTGATGGTCTGATTGAGCGAGGGATTGTAGCCGGTCGCGTAGGTGTACCAGACCTCATAGTTGCGGGGCGTCGCCGGCTGATGGAGAGCCTTGATCTGCCCGAAGGCGATCTCGGCGAACGCCATCGTGCGTTCGTGCTCTCCGGCGGGTTCCGACATTTCTTGTCCCCGTACCGCGCCGCCCGGGCGGCGCACGGCAAACCATGGATCAACTTGCGGTGGCGGCGAAGGAAAGCCGCCCGCGACCATATTCATGGACAGGTAAAAAGCAGGTTAAATGTCAACCGGAGAGTGCGTTTTCAGGCCTTGCCACGCACCGGGCGGAGCAGGAAGGCCGGCAAATGGTCGCCGCCATGATCGGCCGGCTCGCGGGCCGGTGCCGCGGGGGACCGGTGCCGCGCCTCCTCGATCCGGGCGACCGGGGCGGGCTGGCGTTGCTCGCGCCGCGGCGGCTGGGCCTGGGCAGCGGGTTGCGGCGAGTGGGGCTGCGGCGATGGGGTTCGATCGGGGGCAAAACGCTCCTCGCGGGGAGCGCGCGATTCGTTGCGATGGCCCCGATGCCGGTTGCGGGTGCCGCCGCGCCCTTCGCGGCGGGGCTCGCGGGCTTCGTCCTGGGTTTCGGCGTGGTCCGGGGCGCCGGCCAGAGCTTCGGCCCAGGCGATAGGCTGGCCGATCAGTTTCTCGATTTCGGCGACCGCCTTGCCGTCACCGGGGCCGACGATGGTGTAGGCGGTGCCGGTCTTGCCGGCGCGGCCGGTACGGCCGATGCGGTGGACGTAATCGTCGGCATGGTGCGGCACGTCGAAATTGAAGACGTGGCTGACGTCGGGAATGTCGAGCCCGCGGGCGGCGACGTCGGAGGCGATGAGCAGTTTCGATTCGCCGTTGCGGAACGAATCGAGCGCGGCCGTGCGTGCCGACTGGTCCAGGTCGCCGTGGAGCGCGACGGCGTTGAACCCGTGTCGTACCAGCGAACGGTGCAGCTGCGCGACCTCGCGCTTGCGGTTGCAGAAGATGATGGCGTTCTTGAAGTTGTCCGCCGCTCGGATCGTGCGGCGCAGCGTGTCGCGCTTGTCGTGCGGCTCGCGCCCGGTCTTCACCAGTTGCTGCAGGATCGCGGCGACGGTGGTTGCGGGCCTCGAGACCTCGACCTTCACCGGATTGTGCAGGAACTGCTCGGTGATGCGCTGGATCTCCGGCGGCATGGTGGCGGTGAAAAACAAGGTCTGGCGCGTGAACGGCACGAGCTTGCAGATGCGCTCGATGTCCGGAATGAAGCCCATGTCGAGCATGCGGTCGGCTTCGTCGATGACGAGGAGCTCGACGCCGGACATCAACAGCCGCCCGCGCTCGGAATGGTCGAGCAGGCGGCCCGGCGTCGCGATCAGCACGTCGACGCCGCGCATCAGCTTGCCGTCCTGATCGTCGAACGACACGCCGCCGATGATAAGCGCCACGTTGAGCTTGTGGTTCTTGCCGTACTTGTCGAAGCTTTCCTCAACCTGGGCTGCAAGTTCGCGCGTCGGTTCAAGGATCAGCGTGCGCGGCATGCGCGCCCGCGCGCGGCCCTTCTCCAGCATGGTGAGCATCGGCAGCACGAATGCCGCGGTCTTGCCGGTGCCGGTCTGCGCGATGCCCAGCACGTCGCGCCGCGCGAGCACGTGGGGGATCGCCTGTTCCTGGATCGGGGTGGGGTTGGGGTAGCCGGCCGTCTTGACGGCGGCGAGAACTTTTTCGGACAAGTCGAGCTTGGAAAAGGGCATATAGCCTCTATGAAGGACCGCCCGGAACCGCGCCGGATCACGAAAAATGACGGTAATGCGCGGGAGGGCGGTCGAATCTACAGTCGTACCGTTACGCGGGAACATAGGCGCGAAACGCCCAAAGTCAATGCTCCGGCTCCGCTTAAGCTAAATAACAGCCTCGGTTTTTCGTCATTTGGTCATGCCGGCGTCACGGATGCGGCGCTTACGCGCATGGCTGCACCGATGGCATGGGAGGCAATCGACTTTGACGCGGATTTCGCTAGGTTTGGCGTCGGCCGCTGAGCGCCGGAACGATGGGAGGACGTCGATGAGAATGCGTAACTTGGGCGGAGCGTTGCTGGGTGCGGCGTTCGGGATTTTGGCTGCCGTTACCGGCGCATCCGCGCAGGGCGATGCGGCAAGCTATCCCAACAAGCCGATCCGGGTCGTCGTCCCATTCGCGGCCGGCGGCGGCAACGACATCTTCGCGCGCCTGGTCGGCCAGAGGTTGGGTGAGATTCTCGGCCAATCGGTGATCAATGAGAACAAGCCCGGCGCTGGCGGACGGATCGCGGCCGAATATGTGATGAACCAGCCGCACGACGGCTACACGCTGTTCGTCGGAGCCAGCGGCGTGATGTCGGTCGCGGCCGCCGCTTACCCGAACCTATCGTATCACCCGACCAAGACCTTTATTCCGCTTTCGATGATTGCGGACTTCCCGCTGATCGTCGTGATACCGGCGGACCACCCGGCCAAGACCGTGAAGGAGCTGGTCGAGTGGGCGAAGAAGAATCCGGACAAGGCGAACTACGCCTCGACCTCGCCCGCGTTCATCACCGCGACCGAGCTGCTCAAGCTCAAGAGCGGCATGCCGGGGCAGATGATTCCGTACAAGAGCAGCAATGAGATGATCCTCAGCATCATGCAGGGCCAGACCCTGCTGGCGATTTCGGACGGTCCGCCGGCCATGCCGCAGATCAAGGCCGGCAAGGTGAAAGCGATTGCGGTCACCGGGTCGAAGCGCTCCGAGGAATTGCCGGACGTCCCCAGCATGGCGGAGGCGGGATATCCGGAGGTCAACACCAAGCTGTGGAGCGGCTATTTCGCGCCGCTGAACACCCCGCCCGCGATCGTGGCCAAGCTCGAGGCGGGATTGCGCAAGGCCATCACCGATCCGGGCGTAGCCGCCAAGCTCAAGACGATGGCAGTGACGCCGGGCGACCTTTCTTCGGCGGACTTCCGCAAGATGATCGACCAGGACATCAAGAGCTACCAGGACGTGATCAAGGCGGCGAACCTGAAGTTCGACAACTAGGCCGCTCAAGCGGTTCATCGTTCGCCGATCATGCCCCGCCGCAAGCGGGGCATGATTGTTTTGCGGCGTGGCTTGGAACGGGCCAGGCAATCCGGCATCCGTCCCTTGGCGGAGGGGCTGGATCGTCGCATCATCGTGAAAGGATAGGGAGGAAGGATGCGAACGCAGGTCGGCATCGTGGGGGCGGGACCGGCGGGGCTGATGCTGTCGCATCTGCTGCATCTCGCCGGCATTTCCAGCATCGTCGTCGAGGACAGGAGCCGCGCCTACTGCGAGGCGCGGGTGCGCGCCGGCCTGATGGAGAACTGGGTCGCGCGGATGCTGATCGACACCGGCGTCGGCGAGCGGTTGCAGCGCGAGGCCATGGTGCACGACGGCATCTATATCTCGTTCAAGGGCGAGGCGCGGCACATCGACTTCCAAAAATTGATCGGCAAGCAGGTGTTCATCTACGACCAGAAGGAGGTCGTCACCGATCTGATCGCCAGGCGGCTCGCAGACGGCGGGCAGATTTTGTTCGAGGTCGAGAACGCCAGCGTCCATGAATTCGACGGCCGCAGCCCGAAAATCCGTTTTCGCCATCAGGGCAGGGCGGAGGAGATCGAATGCGATTTCATCGGCGGCTGCGACGGTTTTCACGGTATTTGCCGGCCGAGCTTTCCCGCCGGCGTGCGCAGCGACTACGACCGCGTCTATCCGTTCGGCTGGCTCGGCATATTGTCGGACTCTCCGCCGCCGGACGACGAGCTGATCTACTGCTTCCACGAGCGCGGCTTCGCGCTGTTCTCCATGCGCGGGCCCGATCTGTCGCGGCTCTATCTGCAGGTGCCGCCGGACGAGGACGCCGACCGGTGGCCGGACGCGCGCATCTGGGACGAACTGGAAACCCGCCTCGGCGGCGTGCGGCCGCTGGCGCGGGGAAAAATCCTGCAGAAGGGCATCACGCCGATGCGCAGCTTCGTCACCGAGCCGATGCAGTCGGGCCGGCTGTTCCTCGCCGGCGACGCCGCCCATATCGTGCCGCCGACCGGCGCCAAGGGCATGAACCTCGCCATGGCGGACGTGCGCGTGCTGTCGCGGGCGATCGAGGCGCATTGCAAATCCGGCCGCGAGGATTTGTTGAAAGACTATTCGGCGACCTGCCTCAGCCGGGTGTGGAAGGGGCAGCGGTTCTCCTGGTGGATGACTCAGATGCTGCACCGGCACAGCGACGAGATGGATTTCGACACCAAGCGCCAGATCGCCGAGATCGATTATGTCACGGGCTCGGAGGCCGCGATGACGTCGCTTGCGGAGAACTACGCCGGATTGCCGATGGCGTAGGGCGCGCCGTTCGCGCGGCCGCGCGAATGCGGATAGGATGGCGCCATGGCACAGGCCAAGGATATTCCCGGCGTGATCGCTCCGCCGCCGCTGATCGCGACATTCGCGGTGGTGTTCGGCCTCCTGCTCGACCGGCTGGTGCCGGCCTATGTGCTCGCCACCGTGCTGGGCCTCTGGGAGCGCGTGACGATCGGCGCGCTGATTGCAATTGCCGGCGGCGCGCTCGCCGTTGCGGCGGAGCGGCGCTTCAAGGCGGCCGGGACCAATGTTCCACCCTGGAAGCCGGCGCTCCATCTGGCCAGCGGCGGGGTCTATGAGCATGTGCGCAATCCGATGTATGTCGGGCTGATGCTGGTGGTCGGCGGCATCGGCATCGCGCTCGCGTCGGACTGGACGCTGGTGATGCTGGTGCCGACCGCGATGCTCCTGCACCGCGGCGTCGTGCTGCGCGAGGAGCGTTACCTCGAAGCGAAGTTCGGCGAGGACTACCGGCAATACAAGGCGCGCGTGGCGCGGTGGGGAATCTGGTAGGAGTTCGGTGACGGAACCGATCGGGCTCGCCGGGCTTTCCTTCACATGCCCAAAGAGCCGATCGCCGTTCCGCATCCGAACCCCGCCGAGCCACAAAAGCCGCCGGTGAAGGATCCGCAGCCCACCAAGGATCCGGTCGAGCCGCCTCCGGGCGATCCGCAGGAGGACCGCCCGATGCACGACCCGGTCCCGCCGGACGGCGACAGGCCGCGCTCCTGAATTTGTGAATCCTCCAAGGCTCGGCCAACTGCGCCGCATTGGCGGACGGAAGGCAGACCGCGGAAGCTTCAGGTGTGGGTGAGGTCTTCAAACGACGCTGTTAAACATCCAACATCTCGTCGCTCGCAAACTCCGCGCGCTCCTGAATAAACTCAAACCGCGCCTCCGCCCGCGTCCCCATCAGCCGCTCGACCGATTTCGCCGTGTCCTTGCGGTCGCCCTCGGCGATCCGGACGCGCAACAGCGTGCGCGTGCTCCGCGCCATCGTGGTTTCCTTGAGCTGCTGCGCCATCATCTCGCCCAGGCCCTTGAAGCGGCCGATATCGACATGGGCGTTGGCGTGGAACTCCTTCTTGAGAATCTCGTCCTTGTGCTTGTCGTCGCGCGCGTAGAACGTCCTGGCGCCGTGGGTGAGGCGGTAGAGCGGCGGCACCGCGAGGTAGAGGTGGCCGCGCTCGATCAGGTCCGGCATCTGCGTGTAGAAAAACGTGATGAGCAGCGACGCGATGTGCGCGCCGTCGACGTCGGCGTCGGTCATGACGATGACCTTCTCGTAGCGCAGGTCGTCGTCGCGGTAGCGCTCGCCGGTGCCGCAGCCGAGCGCCTGCACAAGGTCGGAGAGCTGCGCGTTCTGCGACAGCTTGTCCTTGCCGGCGGACTGCACGTTGAGGATTTTTCCGCGCAGCGGCAGCACGGCCTGCGAGGCGCGGTCGCGCGCCTGCTTGGCGGAGCCGCCGGCCGAGTCGCCTTCGACAATAAAGATTTCCGAGCCGGCGGCCTGGCCGTTGGTGCAGTCGGCGAGCTTTCCGGGCAGGCGGAGCTTTCGGGTCGCGGCTTTCCGCGAAATATCCTTTTCCTGGCGGCGGCGGATGCGCTCCTCGGCGCGGTCGACGACGAAGTCGAGGAGCCGGTTGGCCTGCGCGGGATTTCCGGCGAGCCAGTGGTCGAACGGGTCTTTGATCGCGTTCTCGACGATGCGCTGGGCGTCGGCGGTGGCGAGGCGGTCCTTGGTCTGGCCCTGGAATTCCGGCTCGCGGATGAACACTGAGAGCATGCAGCCGGCGCCCACCATCACGTCTTCGCTGGTGATGGGCGCGGCGCGCTTGCCCTGGCCGACGCGCTCGGCGTGGTCTTTCAGGCCGCGCAGCAGCGCGGTGCGCATCCCGGTCTCGTGGGTGCCGCCGTCCGCCGTCGGGATGGTGTTGCAGTAGGAGTTGAGGAAGCCGTCGGCGTCGGCGGTCCAGGCCACGGCCCATTGCGCGCCGCCGTGCTTTCCCACCTTGCCCGACTGGCCGGTGAATATCTCGGGATTGATCAAGGTCGCGTCCTTGAGCGTCTCGGCGAGATAGTCCTGCAGCCCTTCCTCGAAATGGAACGTGGCCTTGTCCGGTACGTCGGTGCCTTCGACCAGTTCCTTGGCGCAGGACCATCTGATCTCGACGCCGCCGAACAGGTACGCCTTCGAGCGCGTCATCTTGAACACGCGCTCGGGCTGGAAGCGCGCCTTGGTCCCGAAAATCTCCGGGTCGGGATGGAAGCGGACCGTGGTGCCGCGGCGGTTCGGCGCCTTGCCGGCGTCGGTGAGCTTGCCCTTCGGCTTGCCGCGCTCGAACACCATCCGGTAGAGCTTCTGGCCGCGCGCGACCTCGACCTCCATGCGGTCCGACAGCGCATTGGCGACCGAGACGCCGACGCCGTGCAACCCGCCGGAGGTCTCATAGACCTCGGAGTCGAATTTGCCGCCGGCGTGCAAGGTGCACATGATGACTTCGAGCGCCGACTTGTTCTTGAACTTCGGATGCGGATCGACCGGGATGCCGCGTCCATTGTCCGATACGGACAGATATCCGTCTTTGCCGACCTCGACCCCGATGAAGGTCGCGTGACCGGCCAGCGCCTCGTCCATCGCGTTGTCGATCACCTCGGCGAACAGGTGGTGCAGCGCCTTCTCGTCAGTGCCGCCGATGTACATGCCGGGGCGGCGGCGGACCGGCTCCAGCCCCTCCAGCACTTCGATGTGCTTGGCGGTGTAGCCCGCTTCGCCGGCGCTCGAAGCGTTGGTGCCGCGCGATTTCGCAGCGGCTCGCGGCGCCTTGTCGATGCCGGCGAACAGGTCGCCGACGGCCGCGGTCTTCTTCGGATTTTTCGAGGCTTTGTTGGCGGTCTTGGCCATGCGTTCTCGGTCGGGCGGTGAGGGGCGCGAATCACTTAAAGGCGAAATATGCCACGGCAAGCGGGATGAATGGGATTGTGACGGCGACGGCCAGCCACGGCGCCGCCGCTATTCGACACCGGTCATGTTGGTGAAAAAATGGTCGATGTCGTGGGTGTGCAGGAAGCGGTAGCCGAATCCCGCCAGAAGCGCCTTCAATTCCTCGAACCGCTCCGAATAGAGCTCGACCTGCAGGTAGCACTCGTTCTCGCGCAAGGTGCGCTCCATGCCGGCCAGCGAATGGAATTCGTAGCCCTCGACGTCCATCTTGACGATGACGGTCTTGCCCACAAACGAATATTCGTCGTCGAAGCGCACCTGGCGCACCGTGAAGGTGACCTCCTGCGGAGTCTGCTCCGGCACGACGATGGTCGATTCGCCGCGGTTCCACTTCGCGCCTTCGTAGAGCGTGACCTCGGAGGCGCGGTCGCCGAGCGCGAGCGGCACCGCCGTGACCCGCGAGGCCAGATCGTTGGCGTCGAGATTGGCCATCAGGCGCGCGTAGTTGCCGGGATCGGGCTCGAAGGCGATGATCTGTCCGGCGAGGCGCTTGATGGCGAACATGATGCTGTAGAAGCCCGCATTGGCGCCGACATCGAGGAACAGGTCGATGCGGCGGCGGTGCGCCAGCTCGGCGAGTTCTTCGAGCTGGACCTCCTCCCACATGCCGTGATGGGCAATGCATTGGTCGATGAAGTCGGACGGATCGACCAGAAAGCGCGCGCCCTGCGCGCGCATGACATGCGGGACGCGGCCCAGCCGCTGCAGCGTATTGGAATAGAGCTGGCGGGCGGTCCGCTCGACCGGGCCGATCGGATAGCGAAAATGGCGAAGCGGGGGCATGGATCGGCGCCGATGTTGAAGCCGGTGAGTAGGCCATCCGCAGCCCCGGCGCAACCGCACCGGCAGGCGCTTTTGGGCCGCAATCGCGCGGTCCGGCCCTCATGCCTTTGGATACTGGCGAATCCGCGGAGGCCGGGATAAGGGAATGTCCCGGATTGAACCCTGCCGCCTGCCTGGTCCCCCAACTGCGTCAAGAAAGTCCCGATGGACCTCGATCAGTACATCCAGCCGATCATCGAATATGTCCGGGTGCATCAGGTTTGGGCGGCGCCGATCGTGTTCGTGCTGTGCTTTGCCGAGTCGCTCGTATTCATCTCGCTGCTGATTCCCGCCTGGGGCGTGCTGGTCGGCCTCGGCGCGCTGATCAGCGCGAGCGGCCTCAATTTCTGGCCGATCTGGATCGCGGGCTCGATCGGTGCGGCGCTCGGCGACTGGTTGTCCTACTGGATCGGCCTCAAGCTCGAAAATCGCGTCTATCACATGTGGCCGCTGTCGCAGAACCCGACCATCATTCCGGCGGGCGAGGCCTTCATCAAGAAGTGGGGCGCGTTCGCGATATTCATCGGCCGCTTCTCGGGGCCGTTGCGCGCGTCGGTGCCGCTGATCGCTGGCGTGTTCGCGATGCCGTACTGGAGCTTCCAGTTCGCCAACTTCACCTCGGCCTTCGTTTGGGCCGCGACGCTGCTGACGCTCGGCGACGTTACGTCGTCGACGATCAAATGGCTGGCCAACCTGATGGGCGGCTGAAACGACTCTGCCGGGGTTTGGCCCCGGCAGAGCGGCAGTCGAGCCTTCGCCCGGACTATTTCACCGCATTGACGCCGGCCTGACAGGCCACGCCATCCTGTTGGCCGGTGCCGCCGCTGCAGCCCATCGCGCCGACGATCTTGCCGCCGATCACGATCGGGATGCCGCCTTCGGAGGCAATGATGCCGTCGAGCGTCAGCGCCGTGAGGCCTGCGCCGCCGGCGGCGATGCGGTCCTCGAACACCTTGGTGGGGCGGCGGAACGTCGCGGCTGCCTTCGCCTTGTGCTGCGAGATCGTGATCGAGGCGAACTGGCAGTTGTCCATCCGCTCGAACTGGACGAGATCGCCGGAGGGGGCCACGACCGCGATGCACATGGCCCAATTGTTCTTCTTGGCCTCGTCGGCCGCGGCCGCGACGGCCTTCTTCGCGGTCTCGCTGTTGATCGTCTCGCCGTAGGGCGGCGGCGCCTGCGCGAACGCCGGCGTGGCGAGCGCCGCGGCGCAGAGCGCTACTGCCGTAAGAACAAGCTTACGCATCGAAATTCCTCCCCATGATCGCCCGGATTGGTCCGGTGCGGATTGCTGCATGCGCCAAGCCGTGCCCGATGCACGCGCCCCCGCAAGTGGCGCATTCTAGGCTCGCGGGCGTGCCGCCTCAATGCGCGAAGCACGTCGTGGCGGCGTCATCTTTTCGGAATAGAAGCGCCTGCGTGGTGTTCTGACTGCGATGGATGCGGCGACAGGACGTGTTCCGCCCGGCCCGTAAGCGCGTTATTGTAGACTGGTCTGCGCGTCTTTTTGCCGTTTCGTTACCAAGGGCAACAATTGTCCGATCACCCAGGGGGAAATGCCATGACCGAACTTTCGCGCCGTCACGTGCTGTCCGGCGCCGTCGCTGCCTCGGCCGCGACCGCGCTCACGCCGCTTGCCAGTTCGCCTGCCTTTGCCGCGGCGCCAATCGCCACCACGCAGGCGCCGGGCTGGTACCGCTACAAGGTCGGCACCTTTCAGATCACCGCCGTCACCGACGGCCGCAACACCTTCAAGCTGCCGGACACCTTCGTCCTCAACGCGCAGAAGGACGCCGTGAACGGGGCGCTCGCGGCCGCGTACATGGAAAAGGACATGATGACGATCCCGTACACGCCGGTCGTCGTCAACACCGGCGCCAAGCTGGTCGTCATGGACACCGGCGTCGGCGAAGCCAGCTTCGAGCGCAGCAAGGGCGTCAACGGTCAGTTCCACAACAACCTGAAGTCCGCGGGCATCGACCGCAACGCGGTCGATGCCGTCATCATCTCCCACTTTCACGGCGATCACATCAACGGCCTGATCACGCCGGACGGCAAGCCGTCGTTCCCCAACGCGGAAATCCTGGTGCCGGCGGCGGAGTGGAAGTACTTCATGGATGACGGCGAGATGAGCCGCCAGACCACCGACCGCATGAAGGGCATGTTCGCGGGCGCCCGCACGGTGTTCGATAAGCTCAACCGCAAGGTCACGCCCTACGAGCCCGGCAAGGAACTGGTGCCGGGCATCACCTCGGTCGCAACCAACGGTCACACGCCGGGCCACAACTCGCATATCGTCGCCTCTGGCAGCAGCAAGGTCTACATCCAGGCCGACGTCACCAACCATCCGGCGCTGTTCGTCCGCAACCCGGGCTGGCACGCATTCTTCGATCAGGATGCCAAGATGGCCGAGGAAACCCGCCGCAAGGTCTACGACATGCTGGTGGCGGAGAAGATGATGGTGCAGGGCTTCCACTATCCGTTCCCGGCGCTGGCCCATATCGAGAAGGCGGGCTCGGGCTACCGGGAAATTCCGGTGATGTGGAATCCGACGCTGTAATCGGAACAGTTTGCAACAGATCGAAGGCCGCCA
>CAMAWG010000093.1 GCA_945861855.1 Rhodoplanes serenus | reverse complement strand
CTCAAGGCCCTGCTCCGAAAGGCCGCCGCGCGCTCCGTCGAGGCACTCTGGAAGGTCATCGGCGAAAGTCTGTCGTGCTACTCGCCGACCGAATGCGAAAATTACCTGGCAGACGCAGGTTATCCACGGTCAGCATGAAAGTGCTCTAGCAGGCGACCGAGAGCATGAAACGCCGTTGCGCGGAGAACCGATCAATATTGTTGATTTGCTCTCCCTTGCCGCTCTACGTTGGCCTCCGAAAGGCCCAGCCGGTCGTCGAAGAATTGGG
This sequence comes from Rhodoplanes serenus, assembly GCA_945861855.1. Lineage (GTDB taxonomy): Bacteria > Pseudomonadota > Alphaproteobacteria > Rhizobiales > Xanthobacteraceae > Z2-YC6860. Next base: position 17,595 of record CAMAWG010000093.1, on the reverse strand, counting down.
CCGCAGTTCAAAGGCCGGTCCCGTCCGGGACGGCGGGGGAATCATGGAAAATCTGAAATATTCAGACCTGCACGCGCACATCGCCGCCTTGGACAAGGCCGGCCTGCTCATTCGCGTGAAGCGCCCGATCAACAAGGACACCGAGATGCACCCTCTGGTGCGCTGGCAGTTCCGCGGCGGCATTCCGGAATCCGACCGCAAGGGATTTCTGTTCGAGAACGTCACCGACAGCAAAGGCCGGCGCTACGACATGCCGGTGGCCGTCGGCATCCTCGCCTCCAACCGGGATATCTACAGCGTCGCGCTTGGCTGCAAGATCGAAGACATCAAGAAGAAATGGGACCACGCCGAGCAGCATCACATCGAACCGCTGATGGTCGAGAATCCGCCGTGCCAGGAGATCGTGGTCGAGGGCGAGGCGGCGCTGAACGTCCCCGGCCAGGGCGTGGACGGCCTGCCGATTCCGATCTCGACGCCGGGCTTCGACAACGCCCCCTATGCGTCCTGCTCGATGTTCATCACCAAGGATCCCGATACCGGCCGTCAGAACATCGGCAACTACCGCGCCATGGTCAAAAGCCCGACCCGGATGGGGATGAACCCGGAGATCGAGCTGAACCAGGGCATCCACGAGCACTGGCTGAAATACAAGGCGCGCGGCGAGAAGATGCCGGTGGCGCTTTTGTTGGGCGCGCCGCCCGCGATCACCTTCGCCTCGGTGCACAAGCTGCCCAAGCATCTCGACGAGCTCGCGGTCGCCGGCGGTCTGGTGGGCGCCCCGATCAACGTCTGCAAGGCCAAGACCGTGGATCTGATCGTGCCCGCGGAGTCCGAGATCGTCGTCGAGGGTTATATCGACACCGAATGGCTGGAGCCGGAGGGCAGCTTCGGCGAGTCGCACGGCTACATGAACCTCAAGGAATACAACGCCTTCATGGATGTGACGGCGATCACGCGCCGTAAGGATGCCGTGCTGGTTTCGATCATCAGCCAGGTGACGCCGAGCGAATCGAGCCTGATCAAGCGCGTGGCCTATGAGCCGGCGTTCCTGCATCATCTGCAACACCACCTGAACATCAGCGGCGTCACCCGCGTGTTCATGCACGAGCCGCTGACCAACCTGCGCAAGCTGATCGTGCTGCAATTGAAATCCGACACGCTGGAGGCGGAAGTCTGGCGCGCGCTGTACGGCGCCTCCTCCTATTCCTCCGCCGTGGGCAAGCTGACGATCGCGGTGAACGAGGACATCGAGCCCGAGAACCTGGACATGGTGATGTGGGCGATGTCGTACCGGATGCGCCCGCATCAGGATTTGCGCATCCTCGACCACAAGGACATGGGGCACGGTCCGCGCACCGGCGCCGACGACAACCACTATGAGGCCACCGACTCGGCCATGCTGATCAACGCCATGCTCAAGCGCCCCTTCCCGCCGATCTCGCTGCCGGGGAAGGAGTTCATGGAGAAGGCAAAGCTGATCTGGGAGGAACTGGCGCTGCCCGCCTTGAAACCGGAAATGCCCTGGTACGGCTACTCGCTCGGGCAGTGGCCGGAGGAATTTCAGGTCGAGGCCGAGCGCGCGGTGCGGAGCGAATACTGGGCGACCGGCGAAATCGCAAAGCAGCGGCGGCGCAACGACAAGCGCCTGAACGATCCCTACCTGTCGCTCTGACGGCTACGGCTTGACGTTCGCGAACTTGACCACCTTGCTCCACTTCTCGGTTTCGTCGGCGATCATCTTCGTGAAATCGGCGGCCGAGCCTGGCAGCTCGGTGCCGCCGAGGTCGATGAGCTTCGCCTTCATCTTCGGGTCGGCGAGGAATGCGTTGATTTCCTTGTTGAGCAGATTGACGATCGGCGCCGGCGTGCCTTTTGGAACGCCGATTCCATACCATTGCGACGCCTCATAGCCCGGCACGGTCTCGCCCACCGTCTGAACGTCCGGCAGCGCTTCCAGCCGTTTGCTGCTGGTCACTCCCACCGCGCGCAACTGACCGGTCCTGATGTACTGGACCGACGACGGGGCCGAGCCGAACATCACCTGGACCTGGCCGCCCAGCAGATCGGCGATCGCGGGGCCGGTGCCGCGGTACGGGATGTGAGTCATGTCGATACCGGCCATCATCTTCAGCAACTCGCCGGCCAGATGCGTCGTGGTCGCGGTGCCGCCGGACGCCATGCTCAGCTTGCCCGCGTTCTGCTTCGCGTAGGCGATGAATTCAGGAACGGTCCTGACCTGGACCGAAGGGTGAAGCAGGATGACGCTCGGCACGCTGATCAGCCCGCCCACCGCGCCGATGTCCTGGATGAAATTGAAGTTGAGCTTGTCGAACATCGACGCATTGATCGCGTTCGCGGCGCTGGCCAGCAGCAGCGTGTAGCCGTCGGGCGGCGCGTTCACCACCGCCTCGGTTCCGATATTGCTGCCGCCGCCCGGCCGGTTTTCGACCACGAAGGACTGGCCGAGCCGTTCCGTGAACCACTGCGCGATCAGCCGCGCGACGATGTCGTTGCCGCCGCCCGGAGCGAAGCCGACGATCAGGCGCACCGGCCGCGCCGGGTAGGATTGCGCGCTTGCGATTCGCGAAACCACGGGAAGCGCGGCGGCAGCCGCGCCCAGACGCAGGAATTGACGTCGAAGAAGCGTCATGGCGATCCCCCTCGTGACTCAGGTCATTCGCAGGCGACGTCGCGCCGGCGATTCCACAAGCTCCCGGACCGGCAACCGCGCCGGCTATGCGTCGAGCGGCTTTGAACCCATCCACGGATGCCCGGCGATGTCGAACACGGTGCCGTCCGGGCCCTTGAACTTGATCTCGAAGAAGCCCTTGCCGTGGCCCTGGTCCTTGCCCATGAAACATTCGGCGCCGAGCGACTCCAGATGCGCCGTGGCCTTCTCCGGATCGTCGACCAGGATGCCGAAGTGATGCACGCCGGTGTAGTCCAGGCCCTTGCCGATCTGGTCGGTCTTGAATTTCAGGATCGCGATGTTGAGCGTGCCGTCGCTCAGGAAATATCCCTGGGCCAGCGGGCTGGTCGGGCTCGTTTCGCCGATCTGCTCGAAGCCGAACGCCTTCTTGTAGAATTCCGCGGTCGCCTTGGGGTCGTTGGTCGCAATCGCGATGTGTCGCAGCTTGGGCATGTGCGCCCTCCTGTCGGTTTGAGCTGATTACTTCTGACGCAGATTGGCTGCGTTGACCACCGTGGTCCACTTCTTGATCTCGCTGGCAATGTAGGCGCCGAACTCCTTCGAATCCGTCATCATCGGCCGGCTGCCGAAGGACTTGAACCGCGCCAGGATCTCCGGGTCGCGCAGCACGGTCGAGAACGCCTTGTTGAGCGTCGCCAGCACGTCGGGCGGCAGGCCGGCCGGCGCCACCACGCCGAGGAAGCCCACGGCCTCGAAATCCTTCAGCCCGGCCTCCTGGAACGTCGGCACATCCGGCAGTCCTTCGAAGCGGCCAGACGAGGAAATCGCCAGCGCCCGCACCTGCCCGGAGGCAAGCGCGGCCTCCGCCGACGGGATGTCGATGATGCCGAGCGGAATATGCGCGCCGAGCAGATCGGTCACCACCGGGCCGGTGCCCTTGTAGGTCACCAGCGGGATCTTGAGCCCGGTCGCATGATTGAACAGGGCCGCGGTGAGATGCATGATCGCGCCGCCGTGGCCGATGGTGAGCTTGGAGTTGCCGCGCTTCTCCAGATCGATCACGTCGCGCAGCGTCTTGATCGGCGAATTCCCCGGCACCGCCAGCATGAACGGCTGCCCCGAGACGCAGGCCACCGGATCGAACGCCTTCAACGGGTCATAAGAGACGGGGTCGCCGAGCGCGATGGCCGTGGCCAGCCCTCCCGATGCGCCGAGCCCGATGGTGTAGCCGTCCGGCTTCGACTTGGAGAGCGCGTCCATCGCGATCACGCCGCCCGCACCGGCGCGGTTCTCGATGATAATCGGCTGGCCGAGGATTTTCTCGAGCTTCGGCTGCATCAGCCGGGCGATCACGTCGGCGCTGCCGCCCGGCGGATGCGACAGGATGAAGCGGATCGGCCGCTCCGGAAAGGCGCTGAACGCAGCAGTGCTGAGCGCACCGATGCCCATGCCTGCCAGCACAACGGCCAGCAGAAAGCGGCGAACCACGGCCATCGGAACCTCCCGGATCGCCGCGCTTGCGCCCAACGTGACGCGCGGCCTGATTGTTGCCGGCCGATTATGCCCGATACCGCCACCGGATAAACAGGCCGCCGTGCCGCACAACACCCATGCCCAAAGCGCAGCGGAAATCCTAGCCGCGCGGCCAGACCACCTGCGCCACCTCGACCAGCCGCGCGAGCTTCCGCTCCTGGTCGGCTTCGGTCAGCGGATTGCCGCCGATCGAGCTGGAGAAGCCGCACTGCGGGCTGATGGCAAGCCGATCGAGCGGCGCAAATTTTTCGGCCTCCTCGATCCGCCGCTTGAGGTCGTCGGCCGTTTCCAGCTCCGCCGTCTTGCTCGACATGATGCCAAGCACCGCCACCTTGCCTTTGGGAAGCAGCCGCAGCGGCGCGAAGCCGCCCGCCCGCGCCGTGTCGTATTCGAGGAAATAGCCGTGCACGTCGATTGAGTTGAACAGCACGTCGGCCACCGGATCGTAGCCACCCTCCGCCATCCAGTGCCCCTCGCGGTTGCCGCGGCACTGATGAAACGTCACCGTGACGTGACCGGGAATTCCGGCGAGCACCTCGTTCATGCGCCCGGCATAGGAGCGCAGCAGCTCGTCGGCGTTCGAACCCCAGCGCCGCACCGTCTCGCGGTGCATCGGATCGCAGAGGAACGCGATGCTGGTGTCGTCGAACTGGATGTAGGTCGCCCCCGCATCGGTCAGCGCCTTCACTTCGGTCCGGTAGGCGGCAATCACGTCCGCCCAGAACGCATCGACGTCCTTGTAGTGGCCCTCGCGAATGCCCGCGTCGCCGCCGCCGAACATGTGCAGGATCAGCGGCGCCGGCAGCGTGACCTTGGGAACGAGGCTGGTGTGGCGCTTCAGGAACTCGAAGGCGCGCACCGTGGCGCTCGGCCGCCAACGGATGGGCCCGGTCACCCACAGCCGCGATGATGCTTTCGTCTCGCCCTGGTTGTTGCGCCACACCATCTCGGAGGCGCCGGCGCGATCGGCGGAAAAGCCCTCCCAGCCCATGATCAGATCGAGCCACCAGCTCCGGCGGCGGAATTCGCCGTCGGTCGCGGCTTGCAGGCCCACGCGCTCCTGCATGCGGATGACTTCGACGATGCAGTCGTCCTCGATGGCGGCAAGCTCGGCGTTGCCGTGCGGCCCGAGGTGCTTGTCCGGCGTCTGCGGGCCGAGCAGGCGCTCGCGCGCCTCCTTCAGCCGCTGCGGACGCAGGTAGCTGCCAACGACGTCGGCGCGGAACGGTGGCCGCCGCGCGCCGGTCATTGCTGGCGGATGTTCAGCGTCTTGACCAGCGCCTGCATGGTCTCCCATTCCGCCGCCATGGCGCGCCCCATCTCCTCGGGCGTGCTGCTGGCGATCGGCGTGCCGTTCTCGCCCAGGCGCCGTTGCAGTTCGGTATCCTTCGACGCCTGGATGAAGGCGTCCCGGATCTTGCTGACAAGCGCCGGCGGCATCCCCGCGGGTCCTGCCAGGGCGAACCAGCTTGCGACCTTCTCCTTGCCGAAGCCGAGTTCGTCGAGCGTCGGCACGTCCGGCATCGGCGCCCAGCGCTTTTCGGCATCGAGCGCGAGCGCCCGGAGCCTGCCGTCGGCGATGAAGGCCCGCCCCGTGGACAGCGTCGGCCAGGCGAAATCGACCCGGCCGGTGACGAGGTCGGCCATCATCGGCGCGCCGCCCCGGTAGTGCACGGTCTCCGCCGGCACCTTGGCCGAGAGCAGGATCTTGGCGCCGAGCAGATGCGATGGCGATCCGAGCCCCGGCGTGCCGACGGTGAGCCCGCCGGGCTTCTTGCGGCCGATGTCGTGCAGTTCGGCCAGCGTCTTCGCCTGGCTGTTCGCAGGCACCACAAGCACGACGACGCTGTTGAACAGGTAGGTGATCGGCGAGAAGCCCTTCACCGGCTCATAGGCCGCGTTGCTGACGGCGGGCACCGTCGCGTGCTGCGAGCCGGAGAACACCAGCAGCGTGTAGCCGTCGGGCGCCGCGTTCTGCACCGCCGCCGCGGCAACGCCGCCGCCCGCCCCGGTCTTGTTCTCGATGATGACGCGCTGGCCGAGGTTCCTGGAGACCGCCTCGGCGTAGAGCCGCGCCGTCGTGTCGGTGATGCCGCCGGCGGCGAGACCCACCATCAGGGTGATCGGCCGGGTCGGGTAATCCTGCGCCGACGCGGCACTCGCCAGAAGCGCCAGCCCTGCGGCCAGCATCGAACGTCGAATGATTGTGAGCGCCACGAAAACCTCCCTCGCGATTCATGCGATAGCCGATCGATCTGGCCCTTTCTCGGGACCGTAGCATTGCCTCCAACAGCAATGGAAGGTTGCATCGCCACACACGGCAAACTCTCACCGGCCTCATCCTGAGGAGCCCGCGAAGCGGGTGTCTCGAAGGATGGGGCCGGCCCCATGGTTCGAGACGGCGCGAACGCGCCTCCTCACCATGAGGCCGGAGAGGGGCGAGCGCATACGGAACGCAAATTCATTTTGGCGTGACAAGCTTCTTCTGCACGCGCTGATCGAAGCGTTCGACGTTGACGACCAGCCGCGTGTGCGCGCCGTCGCCGATCAGGTCCCGTTCGTCGTGCGCCTCGACCCGGAATTCCAGCGTGCGGCCATCGACCGAAACAAGCCGCGCCGTCGCGCGCACGCGCATGCCGACCGGCGTCGCCGCGATGTGGCGCACGTCGAGCCGGGTGCCGAGGCTCTGGTTCCCCGCGGGGATCAGGTTCTCCGCCGCGTCGAGCGCCGCGGCCTCCATCAGATTGATCATCACCGGCGTCGCCAGCACCCGCACGCGGCCCGAGCCGATGCGCGGCGCCGTGTGCTCCTCGCCCACGACCAGCTCGGCATGGCCTTCGAGGCCGGGCGTCAGTTTGGAAAGATCGATCACGGCATCTGCATATCAGAGCGCGCTGTCATCGTCCTGTCATCTCTCGCAGCCCACTCCTGACGGCTTCACCCGTGGAACCGCGATCATGACCGCCGAACACACTGACGCCGCATCCGGCATGCCGGCATCGGGCATCGTCTGGGTCTATCATTTTCGCGATGACGGCCATGCCGAATCGCTGCCCTGCGAGGAGGTGGGCGGCGCGTTGCAGCGGCCCGGCGGCTGGACCTGGATCCACATCGGCCTCGCGGATGCGCGCGCACGCGCCTGGATCGCGGAGCACGCGCCCGTTTCGGACGTCGCCCGCGACGTGCTGTCGGGCACCGACGAGCATATGCGGCTCGACATCGGCGGCGGCGAAATCATCGGCGTCCTGCCCGAACTGCACCAGGCCTTCGCGCAATCGGACGACGAACTGGTGCGGCTTCGCTTTGCGATGACCGAACGCATGCTGATCACCTCCCGGCGCAGCCCGGTGCATGCATTGGAGCTGACCCGGCGCTCGATCGGAACCGGGCGCCGCTTTCGCGCCCCGGTTGCGTTCCTCGACGCGGTGATCGATCAATTCGCCGACGCCATCGGCCGGCTGTCCGAGACGATCGGAGACCACCTCGACAAAATCGAAAACCGCCTGCTGCACGAAGAGCTGGGCGACGAACGGCTGCAACTCGGCCGCATCCGGCTGCAATTGGTCCGCATGCACCGCCAGCTTGCGCAGCTCTGCCTGCTGTTCCATCGCGTCGAGCCGCGGATCGCGGCGGAAAGCAAACCGGTCGCGCGCGCGATCCGTACGCTCACCCAGAAGCTGGAGGCCATCGACCACGACACGTCCGCCCAGCACGAGCGGGCGCGGCTGCTGCTCGACGAGGTGACCGGCAAGATGGCGGCCATCACCAACCGGCGGCTGTTCACGATTTCGGTGCTGACCGCATGCCTCTTGCCGCCGACGCTGGTGACCGGCGTGTTCGGCATGAACACCAAACACCTGCCGTTCCAGGAGACCGACGGCGGCACCTGGTTCGCGCTGGCGATCGCGGCTTGCGCCGCCGCCTTCGCCTACTGGCTGCTGAAACGGCTCCGCGCCTTGTAGCCCGAGCGTCAGTACCCGCGCCGCCGCACCTTCTTGTCGGCCTTGCGCGCAGCGTAGCGGGCGTCCCGGGCGGCCTTCTGCTCGGCTTCCAGCATCGCCTCGCGATCGGCCTTTTCGGCCGCGGCACGCGCCTTGGCCTCTTCCGCCTCGCGCTCGGCCTGCGCGGCAAGCTCGGCGGCACGGGCCGCTGCTGCGGCCAGCTCGGCCTCCCGCACCTTCTTGGCGGCCTCGCGCTCGGCCATGCGGGCCAGACGCGCCTCGTGAATCGCGGCGCGCTTCTGGCGCTGCACCTCGAGATCGGGCGCTTGCGCGGCGGAACGGAACCGTTCCAGCATCGCCTTCTTGGCCGCCGCGGCATTCTTCTGCCGCTCCTGCAGATCGTCGAATTTGTAGCCGCTCATTCAATCTCCGTTTGGCATGGGACAGCGGCGCGCCAGGACGGCGCGCGCTCCCGGCCTTCATAGCCAATATCCAAGCAAAAGTCTGGCGTCGTTTTCATGGGCAGGGTGCCACTGTGGAACGGCGGGGAAAGCCGTTCGGTTCCCTTTCCTCCCCCGATGACACACCCCATATTCGGCAGACGGCGCAAATCGCCCGTACCCTGCCGAGAGAAGCCGCACCCATGCCCCGCTATTTCTTCAACACCCGCATCGGCGACGACACCATCCCCGACGTCGAGGGCGAGGAGCTTCGCAACGCCGATCACGCCTGGGAGGTTGCCAAGGCGATGATCGTCGATCTCCTGGAGGACCAGGGCGACCACCCGAACCTGCTGACGGCCTCGCTGGTGGTCACCGACCAGAAGGGCGAGGTGGTGCTGGAATTCCCGTTTTCCGAAGCGCTGATCGCGGAGCCGGAGACCTCATCGACCCGGCACTAGGAGCATGATCCCGAAAAAGCCTGCCCCGCACTTGATGCGGGGTGGGAACCGGTTTCCCGCCTTCGCGAAGCCCGCTTCGGCGGGCGAAGGAAGGTCGGATAAGATCATGCTCAAACAGGACACCGCTCAATCGGCATCGTTGCCGTGCTGATGATAGGTCGCCCCGTCCGGCGAGAGCGCGGCCCGGCCCAGTTGCAAGGCCTGCTGCGGCGTTATCCCGGCCCCTCTCGGCGAGAACCCGCTTGAATCGTACCGATGGCAGAAATCGATGTGCCGTTCGTTGCCGAAGCCATCGTCGTAACGAATGGTGCCCCAGACATAGACCCAGACACTGTTCTCGTGGAAGTTCTGGAACTCCTGGCGCGAAATCGCGGCGCGTCCGCCCTGCCTCATCTCCGCGCCGCCATGAACGACATTGTTTCCCGAAAGCTCCCCGAGAGGAAAATGGGTTCGCCGCCCGTCGGAGCTGGTCGCAACATCGATGAACCACCGCACCTTCCGGGCCGGGAGACGGCCGGTGTTGCGAATTCCCACGTGCCCTTCGGCATAGGCGGCCGCATCGAACGGGCTGACCCCGAGGGGATGGGCGCTCAGATAGGCGCGCTGGATAATCTCGGTGTCACGCTTCTGGGCTTGCGCGTTCCTGCGCGTCGCCATCCACAACTGATGGACGATCCCCACCAGCAGTCCGGCAAGAAGGGCGAGAAAAACACTGAAGGCCGCGATGACGAATTCGCTGGCCCGGACGTCGCAGACGAAATTGTGCACCCAGTCGGCCGTGGCGCCGCGCGATGAGCACTTGTTGCTCAGGGCCGTAAACGCGGCATAGGTGGCCGTCGCCGCGACGACGACTCCCAAGCATCCCGCGATAAGATTTCTCAGCATCTTCGATCGAATGGCTGCCGTGGCGGAACCAAAATCCGCGATGCAGGCGCCCAGGCCCCTGCGAACGCAGCCGACCATGCCGCGCCGGGGGAGCGGGCCGAAGGGCTCAATGCTATTTACCTAAACAGAGATGGCTAATTCGCCGGAACCCTTCCCTCGCCCCGCGACTCCACCCATATTTGCCCCGATGGCGAAATCCCCCAGCGAGCCGCGAAATCCGGCCCGGCATTCGAAGAAAGACCCCGCCCGGCCGACGCGGTCGAAGGCGCACCGGCCGGATTCCGCGCCGACCGATCCTGCCCTGGAGCGGCTGCTCAATCCCGGCATCGAAAAGGGCACCGCCGGGCTTGGTTCGGGAACAGGATTGGGCTCCGGCACCGGGCTACAGCCGCCGCCCGACAACTCGTTCGAGCGCCGCGCCGACCGGCGGAACGAGCACACCGCCCGCAAGTCGATCGTCAAGGGGTTCGACGAGGCGCCCCAGCGCGGCTATGTCGGCGGCGGTGCGCCGCTCGGCATCAACGCCGAACTCGCCAACGCGCTGGGCTACGGCCAAGGCGATCCGAACAAGACGCTGATCGGTGAATCCCCCGGCGACAGTCCGGCGCGCGATGAGATTTCCGACATCTCCGAGCCGCGCCGCGAGAAGCGCGTGATGCACCGCCCGACGCCGCAACCGGTGACGCTCGGCGTCACCGCGTCGATGGAGGCGCTGGACAAGCTCTTGCGCGAGGGCCGGGCGGAGTTCGCCGCAAGCGGCGGCACCGCGGTGTGGACGCCGCATCGCCCGCCGCGGCCGGAAAAATCCGAAGGCGGCGTGAAGATCGTGCTGAAGTCCGAGCTGACGCCCAAAGGCGATCAGCCGACCGCGATCAAGGATCTGGTCGAGGGCGCGAAGCGCCACGACCGGACGCAGGTGCTGTTGGGCGTCACCGGCTCCGGCAAAACCTTCACCATGGCCAAGGTGATCGAGGCGACGCAGCGCCCGGCGATCGTCCTCGCGCCGAACAAGACGCTGGCGGCTCAGCTCTACGGCGAGTTCAAGAGCTTCTTCCCCGACAACGCGGTGGAGTATTTCGTCTCGTACTACGACTACTACCAGCCGGAAGCCTATATCCCGCGCACCGACACCTACATCGAGAAGGATTCCTCGATCAACGAGCAGATCGACCGCATGCGCCATTCGGCGACGCGCGCGCTGCTCGAGCGCGACGACGTCATCATCGTGGCGTCCGTGTCGTGCATCTACGGCATCGGTTCGGTCGAGACCTATTCGGCGATGACCTTCACCATCAAGAAGGGCGAGAAGGTCAACCAGCGCCAGTTGATCGCCGATCTGGTCGCGACGCAGTACAAGCGCACCTCGGCGGATTTTTCCCGCGGCACCTTCCGCGTGCGCGGCGACGTGGTCGACATCTTCCCGGCCCACTACGAGGACCGCGCCTGGCGGGTGAACCTGTTCGGCGACGAGGTGGAATCGATCCACGAGTTCGATCCGCTCACCGGCCACAAGACCGACGAGTTGGAATTCGTGAAGATCTACGCCAACTCGCACTACGTCACGCCGCGCCCGACGCTGATCCAGGCGATCCAAGGCATCAAGGCCGAATTGAAATGGCGGCTCGACGAGCTGCACAACTCCGGCCGTCTCTTGGAGGCGCAGCGCCTCGAACAACGAACGCTGTTCGATCTGGAGATGATGGAGGCGACCGGCGCCTGCGCCGGCATCGAGAACTATTCGCGCTATCTCACCGGCCGCAAGCCCGGCGAGCCGCCGCCCACGCTCTTTGAATACGTGCCCGACAACGCACTCGTCTTCGTCGACGAGAGCCACGTCACCGTGCCGCAGATCGGCGGCATGTACCGCGGCGACTTCCGGCGCAAGGCGACGCTCGCCGAATACGGCTTCCGCCTGCCGTCGTGCATGGACAACCGGCCGCTGCGCTTCGAGGAATGGGATGCGATGCGCCCGCAATCGGTGTTCGTATCGGCGACGCCGGGCGGCTGGGAGATGGAGCAGACCGGCGGCGTCTTTGCCGAGCAGGTGATCCGCCCGACCGGGCTGATCGATCCGCCGGTCGACGTTCGCCCCGCCCGCACCCAGGTCGACGATCTGGTCGGCGAGGTGCGCGAGACGGCGCGCCAGGGCTTCCGCTCGCTGGTCACCGTACTGACCAAGCGCATGGCGGAGGATTTGACGGAATACCTGCACGAGCAGGGCATCCGCGTGCGCTACATGCACTCCGACATCGACACCATGGAGCGCATCGAGATCATCCGCGACCTTCGGCTGGGCGCGTTCGACGCGCTTGTCGGCATCAACCTCTTGCGCGAAGGCCTCGACATCCCGGAATGCGCGCTGGTCGCGATCCTCGACGCCGACAAGGAAGGTTTTTTGCGCAGTGAGACCTCGCTCATTCAGACCATCGGCCGCGCCGCCAGAAACATCGAAGGCCGCGTCATCCTCTACGCCGACCAGGTCACCGGCTCGATGCAGCGCGCGATGGAGGAAACCAACCGCCGCCGCGAGAAGCAGACCACCTACAACACCGCCAACGGCATCACGCCGGAGAGCGTGAAGAAGTCGATCGGCGACATCATGGCGAGCGCCTACGAGCGCGACCACGTGCTGGTCTCGACCGGCGCGGGCGACGGCGGCGACTTCGAGGACGCCGCCACCATCGGCCACAACTTCGGGGCGGTGCTCGCCGACATGGAGGCGCGGATGCGCGCCGCCGCCGCCGATCTCGACTTCGAGGAAGCCGCGCGCCTGCGCGACGAGCTCAAGCGGCTGCGCGCGACCGAACTGGCGATCGTCGACGATCCGACCGCGAAGGTGGTGAAGCTGCCGGCAAAGGGTGACAAGTCACGCCCGCGAAAGCCGAGCCTCGACGAGATGGGCCCCGGCATGGAATCGAAACTGCACCGCCCGGGCGCCGCATCCCCGCGCTCGACCACCGGCAAGCCCGGCATGCACGGCGGCTGGAAGCCGCGGCCGCGCTGACGCGCCGTGCCGCGGCGTCCCCAACTCCTGATCTGGCTGGTCATCATCGCCATCGTCGCGGCGATCGGCGGCGGCCTGCGCGAAGGGCGGACGAGCCCCGCGCCGCGGCCGACCGGCGAAGCCATTTCCGGCCGCGCGCGTGTCGTCGACGGCGATTCGCTGGAGATTGCCGGGCACCGCGTCCGGCTGTTCGGCATCGACGCGCCGGAAGGCCGCCAGGACTGCCGCGATGCCAACGGGCGCAGCTACGCCTGCGGCGCCGAGGCGCGCAGCGCGCTCATCCAGGCGATCGGCGGGCAGGCCGTGTCATGCGTGCCGGTCGGCGAAAGCTACAACCGCGATGTGGCGACGTGCACCGCCGGCGGACGCGATCTGAGCGAAGCGCTGGTGCGCTCCGGCCACGCGCTGGAATTGCGCCAGCACAGCCGGGGGCGTTACTCCGATGCCGAACGCGAAGCCCGCAATGCGCGGCGCGGGCTGTGGGCGGGCGACTTCGAGCGCCCGTCGCAATGGCGGCAGGCGCATCCGCGGTGATCCGCGCGAACTATTGCGCCGTTCCGCTGGCAACGATCTCGCCGATCACGAACCGGTTGGCCGGCTCGATCAGCAGGATGCGGTCGGCCAACCGCACATAGCGGAACGTCCGCAGGTTTGGATCGCTGGCCGACGCGGGCAGTTCCTGCGTCACCACGTTCTGCGCCAGCTCGTCGGACACCTTCGCATTGGTCGTGACCACCGGCGCGTTCGCGCCGCGCACCGCATCGGCGATGCTGCGCTTCTGCGCGTCGCTCAGGCCGAGCGACATGCCGAGGATCGGCAGCTTGTCGATGGCGCCGTTGCGCTGGGAAAACTTCGCCGGAACGGTCTGGCTGTCGGCCGGCGCGCCGGGGACGTTCCAGGCGCCGTTCACCAGCGGCGCGGGAGACTCGCCCTGTGCCTGCGACGGCGCATGCGAGCTTGGCTCCTCCTTGCCGGTGCGGCCGGGAACCGAATGCGACGCCTTGTCGCCCTGCGCGTTCTGATCCGTGGTGGGCTTTGCGCTGGACGGCCCGGACTGGTCGTTGGTGCCCGACGACTTGCGGTTTTCGTCGCTTGCCTGCTGCGCGGCCGGATTGGAGCCCGTCTCCGGCGCCGGCGCGGCATTCTGTTGCGCCGGCGGATTCTGAGCCTGGACCGCGGCGGTGGAGCCGAGCAGCGCGCTCAACACGATCAGGGCGGCGGCGGATGAGGTCGGACGGCGCATGCGAAATCTCCCGGAATGGTCCCACCCCGGAACACAACGCGCAACTTCGCTTTCGGTTGCATCCTCACCGCGAATGCGGCGCGCCCTCTCCCCACAAGCGGAAAGAGGCAAACCTTTTGCACCGCGCCGTGAAAGAAAACAAACGCGCAAAACAATTTCCTCAACACCTGTGACCGCAATGTGTCCGCCGTGACCATCGTGTGACGCGTGTCGCGTTCTTGTGCATTTGCCGAACGATCGTGCGCCGATTGCACGCCACGCGACAGATTCATTCTCGCGCATGAGCGCAGCGCATAAACCCCATCTTGCATCCGCTCTCGCGCTCTCCGACGAATCGCGCTACACGAAAAGAAAACAACAAGAGGAGACGCCCTGGATCACAACCGATGGAGTTGATGACCATGGCCACCCAGGTTCTCCCCGCCTCGCTGTTCCGCGACAGCCGAACGCCCGCACCCTCCGCCATCGCACAGCCGCCGCAGCCGTCGCTGCTGCGCCGGATGTTCGACGCCTTCACCGAGGCGCAGATGCGCCGCGCGCATCGCGAGATCGCGCGCGTCATGAGGTCGAAGGGACTCCAGTTCACACAAGGCTACGATCCCAAACGCTGATTTCACATCGCCGTCGTCAAGCCGGCGTAGGCCACCACCACCGCAAGAACAAAGGACGTGTCATGATCCCAACTGTCATCTACCTGATCGAAGCCATCCGCCGCGCGCTGAAGAAGACCGGCCGCGGGCTGTTCATCGTCGCCGACTCGTTCACCGAGGCGATGCACGACTGGCGGAACGCCAAGCGCAAATATCCGTTCGCGGAGTGACGCCCGCCGAACTGGCACGCGCCGGAAAATGCCGATACGCTCCCGGTGGAAAAACCACCGGGAGCCACCATGAACGGCCGCGCATTCAAGCTGGGGACCTTCGCCAAACCGGACGGCAAGCCGTTCGCCGCCATCGTGCTGGACGAAACCGCGATCCATCTGGCGCAGGCCCATGAGGCCTATCGCGGCCCCGGCCGCCCCGCCCTGCGCACCGCGGCCAGCAGCCCCGGTCTGAACATCCAGGACCTGCTCGGCGACTGGGACGAGAATTTTTCCGTGCTGCAGGAGATCGTCGCCTTCCTCGACAAGGAAGGCCTCAAGCCCGGCGCGTCAAACGTCGCGGACCTCCACGCGCGGCCGCCGATCGCCCATCCGGGAAAAATGTTCTACGCCGCGCAGAATTTCCAGGAGCATGTCGACGAGATGCTCCGCGCCGGCATGACGCCCGCCACCGGCCCGAAGTTCACCGGCGAGAAGTCCACCTCCGACCCCTACCTGTTCCTGAAGGCGCCGAGCTGCCTCGCCGGCGCGAATGACGACATCGAAATTCCGCGCGGCCTGAAGAAGATCGACTGGGAGGCCGAGATCGCCTGCGCCATCTCCAAGCGCGGCAAGCGCATCAAGGCGGAGCGCGCGCTCGACCACGTCGCCGGCTGGATGACCACCAACGACGTCTCCGCCCGCGATTTACAAATCCGCGCCGACCGGCCGGGGCTGCGCTCCGACTGGCTCAACGGCAAGAGCCACGACCGCTTCGCGCCGATGGGGCCGTATCTGGTGCCGCGCGCCTTCGTGCCCGACCACATGAAGCTGTTCATCCGCCTCAGCGTCAACGGCGCGGTCAAGCAGAACGGCAACACCTCGCAGTTCATCTTCACGCCCGAGGAGCAGATCGAATACGCCTCGGGCATTCTCAGCCTGGAGACCGGCGACATTTTCGTGTGCGGCACCTGCGGCGGCGTCGGCCAGGGCACCAACACCTTCCTCAACGTCGGCGACGTGATGGAGACGGAGGTGGAAGGCCTCGGCAAGATGCGCAATAAGTTCGTGGCGGAGGCGTAACAACGAGTCATTCCGGACGCCGCGCAAGCGGCGATCCGGAATCCATAACCCCGGTCCCGATGTTGATTGAGATACAGGGGTTATGGATTCCGGGTTCGTCACGCCTTCGCCCTGCGGGCTAAGGCGGACGCCCCGGAATGACGGCGGAGAGTTGATCCATCGCAACTTGGCGTTGGCCGGATCAGGTACGAGAGACAAATGGCAAAATCGCAAACCCACATCATGATCGTCGGCGGCGGGATCGGCGGCCTGTTCGCCGCCAACGCCCTGATCGCGCACGGCCTCAAGGTGTCGGTCTACGAGCAGGCGCCGGCGCTGGGCGAGGTCGGCGCCGGCGTCTACATCACGCCGAACAGCGTGCGCCATCTGGAGCGGGTCGGCCTCGGCCCCGCCGTGGAAAAATGGGGCGCCCGCGTCGGCCCCAAGTCGCACTACTTCCGCCATGACGGCACGCCGATCGCGCCGGTGCAGGTGACCGACGCCTCGGGCTGGAACGCCACCTTCGGCATGCACCGCGCCGACTTCGTCGATTTCCTCGCCGCGGCGCTCCCCGCAGGCGTGGTCACCTGCGGCCATCGCGCCACGGGCTTCGAGCAGGCGGGCGACAAGGCCCGCGTCACCTTCGCCAACGGCGCCACCGCCGAAGCCGACGTGGTGGTCGCCGCCGACGGCATCCACTCCGCGCTTCGCCCGCACGTCTTCCCGCCCTCCACGCCGATGTTCCACGGCACCATTTCCTACCGCGGCCTCGTGACGCGCGAGCGCCTGCCGGACTGGCCGATGGACCGCTGGCAGATGTGGGCCGGGCCGTCGAAGCACTTCCTGGTTTTCCCGGTGCGCCACGGCGAGATGGTCAACTATGTCGGCTTCGTGCCGGCCGACCGAGAGATCAAGGAATCCTGGTCCGCGCCCGGCGACCCCGACGTGCTTCGCAAGGAATTCGAAGGCTGGGACCCGCGCATCGGCGAGGTGCTGCGCCAAGTCGACAAGACGTTCCAATGGGCGCTGTTCGACCGCGAGCCGCTGCCGACCTGGACCAAGGGCCGCCTGACGCTGCTCGGCGACGCCGCGCATCCGATGCTGCCGCATCTCGGGCAAGGCGCGAACCAGTCGATCGAGGACGGCATGGCGCTGGCGACGATCCTGTCGCAGGTCGGCCGCGACGCGATCCCCGCGGCGCTGCTGGCCTACGAGCGGCTGCGCCGCGAAAGAGTGGCGCAGGTCCAGCTTGGCGCGCGGCAGAACGGGCTGCGGGTGGATTCCATGTCCGGCTATGCCGATCTGAAGAAGCGCGACGCCGAGCTCACCGCGCACGCGGATTTCCGGAAGCACCTGTATGCGTATGACGTGGTGCCGGACGCGAAGGCGGCGGCGGTGGGGTTGGTGTAAGGCTTTGCTTGAGAGTTGTCGGCCATAGTACTCGACGCAGTTGGATAAGGCGTTGAGTTGATTCATAAAAGCGATTCTTTGTCTGGCAGCGAAGGATCGCACTCATGCAATCGATATTCTCGAGCGCCTTATCAACGGCGGTAGCAAAACACATCGACCTGTCGGTC
>CAMAWG010000092.1 GCA_945861855.1 Rhodoplanes serenus | reverse complement strand
AAGTTGTTTTAGTGATTTAGCCGCTCACTTCTCAACGTCATGCCCGGGCGTGTCCCGGGCATCCACGTCTTGGCTGCGGAGAGAGGCGTGGATGGCCGGGACAAGCCCGGCCATGACGAACTAACTTTCAGCGTTGATTCGCATTGGTTGCCTCATGCCCAAATCCACCGCCGGCCCCGAGATCGAACGCCTGATCCAGCTCCTGGCGCGGCTGCCGGGGCTGGGGCCGCGCTCGGCGCGCCGCGCTGCGCTGCACCTCATCAAGAAGCGCGAGCCGCTGATGGCGCCGCTCGCCGCCGCGCTGCAGACCGCGATCGAGAAGATCGAAGTCTGCAAGAACTGCGGCAACATCGATACCCAGAATCCCTGCACGGTCTGCGCCGATCCGCGCCGCGATCCCTCGATGATCGTTGTGGTGGCCGACGTCGCCGATCTCTGGGCGCTGGAGCGCGCCGAGGTTCTCAACGCGCGCTACCACGTGCTCGGCGGCACGCTGTCTCCGCTTGACGGCATCGGTCCGCAGGACCTCACCATCGACGCGCTGATCTCGCGCGCGCACGATCCGGCGGTGAAGGAGGTCATCCTCGCGCTCAACGCCACCGTGGATGGCCAGACCACGGCGCACTACATCACCGACCTTCTGCACGGCGCCAATGTGATCGTGACGCGGCTCGCCCACGGCGTGCCGGTCGGCGGCGAACTCGACTATCTCGACGAGGGGACGCTCTCGGCCGCGATCAGGAGCCGGACGCCGCTTTAGGCATGGTCCTTGCTTGACTCCGTTCCGGACCCGAATCGGGACAGGAACCGGATTTCCGACAAAATCTTGTTCCAGGAACGAGGTCTGGAGATTCGCATGTCTTCTGCGGGCGCCCTGCTGTTAACCATTTCGCTGACCACAAGCGTGGTCGGTTCCGACAAGCTCATGCTGCCGGGCGCGGTCATCGAAGCAGGCCTCGCGAAGGCCGGCTGCACCATCCCGCCGGCGGAGGCCCGGATCATCGGCACCGAGCGGTTGAGCGGCCGGCTCGGGATCGTCGAGGTGATCTGCTGGCGCGCCGCCCACAACGCCGGAAGCATCCTGTTCGCGGTCCCGGAGCATCGGCCGGAGCAGGCCCAGTTGCTGGCGGTGGAGAGCTGGCAGGACGGCCGCATCCAGCGCTCCTACAGCGTGTCGTCGCCGGGCTACGACCCCAAGACGCGGACTCTCAGCTCCAGCCACAAGGCGCGCGGCGCGGGCGACTGCGGCACGATCCAGGAGATGAAATGGACCGGCTGGCATTTCCGGCTGCTCAACGTCTGGAGCAAGGACCACTGCGACGGCGAGCCGTTCGAGTGGGACAGCCGGGACAGGTGGCAGGTGTTCCCGAAGCAGGTGTCTCCGGGGCGCGGTCTTGAGGCGGAAGGTTCGGTCTCCGGCCGCGACGGCGCCCAGTCGTCGCGCTGACGGCCGTCATTTCCCCGCCGGCACGAGCCGGTCGAAATGCCGGCGCGATTGCAGCCACCAGAGCAGAATCAGGCTCGGCAGCGCGGTGAGCGCGCTGAGCGTGTAGAACGTAGCCCAGCCGGTTGCCTCGGCGATGAAGCCCGCGCCCGACGATAGATAGGTGCGGCCGACCGCCGAGAGCGCGGTGAGCAGCGCGTATTGCGTCGCGGTGTGCAGCGGCGACTGGCAGAGCGCCGAGAGGTAGGCGACGAAAATCACCGTGCCGATCGCGCCGGTGAAATTCTCCGCGACGATGGCGGCCGTGAGCGCCCAGTAGTCCTGGCCGGCAAGGGCGAGGCCGGCAAACACCAGGTTCGACGCCATCTGCAGGAACGCGCCGATCCAGAGGCTTGTCGCCAGCGGATAGGCGCGCGCGACGAAGCCGCCGGCGAATCCGCCGATCAGGGTTGCCGCCAGCCCCACGCCCTTCACGATCGTGGCGTAGTCGTTGCGGCTGAAGCCGAGATCGATCACGAACGGCGTCGTCATCGCGCCGGCGAAGGCGTCGCAGAACTTGTAGAGGATGACGAAGGCGAGCGCGGCCATCGCCATCTCGCGGGTGAGAAACTCCGAGAACGCGCCGACGGCGGCCCGGGCCACGCGCCGGATCGGGCTCTCGGCGGCATGCGCGTCATGATCCGCGCGCGCCTCGGCCGAGCGTCCGGGCTCGGTCGCGATCAGTGCTGTCACCATGCCGATCGCCACGAACACGGCCATGACGATGTAGCCCAGGGTCCAGGCGGCGTTCTTGCCGAAGCCTACATCTTCGAAGCCGGTCACGACGAACAGTGCGCCGGCGGTCGAGACCAGCATGCCGATGCGGTAGGCCGCGACGTAGGACGCCATGCCGGCCGCCTGCTCGCCGGGGTCCAGGCTCTCGACGCGGAAGGCGTCGATCACGATGTCCTGGGTGGCGGAGGCCGCCGCCACCAGGAGCGCTGCGCCGAACATCAGATACCAGGGCGAGAGCGCCGGATTGCAGAACGCCAGCAGCACGATTGCCGCCATCAGCAGCAGTTGCGAGAGCACCAGCCAGCCGCGCCGGCGGCCGAGCAGGCGCGACAGCACCGGCACGTCGAGCGCATCGACCACCGGCGCCCACAGGAACTTGACGGTGTAGGGCGTGCCGACCAGCGCGAACAGGCCGATGGTGCCGAGGTCGACGCCGGCCTCGCGCATCCACACGAGCAGCGTCGAGCCGGACAGCGCCAGCGGCAGGCCCGCAGAGAAGCCGAGGAACAGCACGATCAGCACCCGCGGCTTGAGATAGACCGTGAGCGCCTCGCGCCAGCCGGGCTTGGCGGGCTTTGCGAGCTTCGATTCGGCGGTTGCTGTCATAGCCGGGGAATCTCCGCCGTCATGCCCGCACTTGTTGCGGGCATCCACGACTTTCTTCCTTACTTAAAGCAAGACGTGGATGGCCGGGACAATAGGCGAGCGAAGCGACGCCGTCTTCGACGGCTATGCCCGGCCATGACGCGTTGATGGTCCGGGAATTACTCAGCCGCTTGAATCTTCCGCACCGTGCCGGCAATGACGCTGGCGGCCGGTGTCTCGTCGAATTCCAGTTCCTCGATGCGCGAGGCGCGCTTCTCGATGCGGCTGGCCGAGGTGGTGATGGTGTTGAGGTCTTCGCTGGCCTGGCCGAAATGCATCTGCAGCTTGCGGACGCGCTCGCCCAAAAGCTTCACGTCCTTCATCATGTGGCCGACCTCGGTGCGGATGAGGTCGGTCGCCTCGCGCATCTGCGAATCCTTCTGGATCTGCTGGATCACCTGGATCGCCAGCATCAGCAGGGTCGGCGAAACCATCATCACCTGGGCGCGATAGGCCTTCTGCACGAGATCGTCGAAGCCGTCGTGCAGTTCGGCGTAGACCGACTCCGACGGCACGAACATCAGCGCGGTGTCCTGGGTCTCGCCGGGGCACAGATACTTCTCGGCGATGTCGTTGATGTGCTTCATCACGTCCTGCCGAACGCGCTGCGCCGCGAATTTCTTTTCGTCCTCGGTCCTGCCGTCGCGGAACGCGGTGACCGCTTCGAGCGGGAACTTGGCGTCGATCACCAGCGGCCGCTGGTCGGGCAGGAGCACCACGCAGTCGGGGCGCTTGCCGTTCTTGAGCGTGTACTGGAATTCGTAGGCGCCCTTCGGCAGCCCGTCCTGGATGATCGCCTCCATGCGCCCTTGCCCGAACGCGCCGCGGGTCTGCTTGTTGGCCAGCACGTCGCGCAGCGAGGTGACCTGCGAGGTGAGGTCGGTCAGGCCCTTCTGCGCGTTGTCGATGACGGCCAGCCGCTCGTTCAGCTTCTGCAGGTTCTCGGTGGTGTGCTTGGTCGCGGTCTGCATCGAGGTGCCGAGATGCGCCGTCACCGCGTCGAGCCGCTCGTGCACCGAGCTTTGAAGCTGGGTCTGCGCCTTGGCGAGCAACTCGCCCATCTGCTGGACCCGGGCGCCCAGTTCGACGACCCGCTGGTCGGCAAGCTTCGCCGCGACGGCGGCGCCGTCATCGGCGGCAGGCGCGCGCTGACGGCCGACGAAGATGGCGAGGCCGGCGATGGCCAGCCCCACGACCAGGCCGAGCGCGACAAGGAGGGCGGTTTCCATGGACGTGTCTTACGCGATTCGCTTCCGGGCGAAGGACGGCTGCGGGTTTCTCGATAGGAACAAATAGAGAACACATTGACCCTGGGAAGTCCAGCCCTTAAATCGCGCCCAAAGGACGTGACATGGCAGTGCGGGACATTCTGATTTTGCCGGACAAGCGGCTGCGGCTGGAATCGAAGCCCGTGGCCAAGGTCGATGCAGCGACGCGAAAGCTCGTCGAGGACATGTTCGAAACCATGTACGACGCGCCCGGCATCGGTCTCGCGGCGATCCAGATCGGCGAGCCGAAGCGCATCGTCACCATGGACCTCGCCAAGAAGGACGAGCCCCGGGAGCCGCAGGTGTTCATCAATCCGGAATTGGTCTCAACGTCCGGCGACAAGAACATCCACGAGGAGGGCTGCCTCTCGATTCCTGAATACTACGAGGAGGTCGAACGGCCGGCGCGGGTTCTGGTCCGCTATCTCGACCTCGACGGCAAGCTTCACGAGATCGAGGCGGAGGGGCTGCTGGCCACCTGCATCCAGCACGAGATCGACCATCTCAACGGCGTGCTGTTCATCGATCACATCTCCAAGCTCAAGCGCGACCGCGTCATCAAGAAATTCACCAAGGCGGCGAAGCTTGGCAAGCCGGCGATCAAAAGCACGGCGGATTGAGGTCCGACTTGCGCGAGTGAAGCAGTTTTGATATCATTGATATCAGGAAGGTGCCGCATGGCCGATTTGTTGGTTCGCGATATCAGTCCGGAACTGGAGCGGCGCATCAAGGAACGCGCCAGCCAAAACAAGCGCAGCCTGTCCGCCGAGGCCAAGGACCTGCTTCGCCGTGGACTCATCGAGCCCGAGCCGCAGCAGAAAATGGGGACATTTCTCTACGGCCTTCTCGATGAGCGTTATCGAGGCGACGACCTGGTGTTCGAGCGCAACGATCTGGTGTCGCCGCCGCCGAATTTCGAATGATTTTGCTCGATACCAATGTCGTGTCCGAGGGCTTGCGTCAGCGGCCGGACCCGAATGTTGAAAAGTGGCTTGATGCGCAAAGACCGGCAGATCTTTTCCTCTGCATGCCGGTCATCGCCGAACTGCGTTATGGAGCGGAATTGCTGCCGCCGGGGGCGCGCCGCGTCCAGCTCGAATCGGCGATTGGAAAAATCGAAGCGGCGTTCGCAGAACGGACTCTTCCTCTCGATCGCGCGGCCGCCCATGAGTACGGCAAGATTATCGCGCACCGCGACAGGTTGGGTCGCGCCACCGGAACGATGGACGGACTGATCGCTGCAATCGCCAAAGTTCATGGTGCTACGGTTGCGACACGAGACCGTAGCGGGTTCACTGACATCGGTATCGATATCGTCGATCCATTTGCCGCCTCGCGAGCCTGAAACGATCTGCGCTGCTCGATCCCAGGCTCATCGGTACAAAGGTCCATCAATGCCGCTTCGCCTGATCTTCATGGGCACGCCGGAGTTTTCCGTGCCGACCCTGCTCGAACTGGCGGGGCAGGGCCATGACATCGCCGCGGTCTATACGCGGGCGGCGAAGCCCGCTGGCCGGCGCGGGCTCGAACTCGTGCCGTCGCCGGTCGAGCGAGAAGCGAAAGAGCTCGGCATTCCCATCCACACGCCGGTGTCTCTCAAAGGCGCCGACGCGCAGGCTGCGTTCGCCGCGCACGGGGCCGACGCCGCGATCGTGGTGGCCTACGGCCTGATCCTGCCCAAGCCCATCCTCGACGCGCCGCGGCTCGGCTGCTTCAATTTGCATGCGTCGCTCCTGCCGCGCTGGCGGGGCGCCGCTCCGATCAACCGCGCGATCATGGCGGGCGATGCCGAGACCGGCGTCACGGTGATGAAGATGGACGTTGGACTCGACACCGGCGCGATGGCGATGATTGAGCGCATCCGCATCGGCGCCGACATGACTGCGGGCGAGCTGCACGACGCGATGGCACGGCTCGGCGCCGGCCTGATGGCGCGTGCGCTCGGCGCGCTCGAACGCGGCACGCTCCAATTCACGCCGCAGCCGGCCGAGGGTGTCATCTATGCCGCGAAGATCGCCAAAGGCGAGACGCGCATCGATTGGGGCAAGCCCTGGCGGGCCGTGCACGACCGC
Organism: Rhodoplanes serenus; assembly: GCA_945861855.1. Taxonomy (GTDB): domain Bacteria; phylum Pseudomonadota; class Alphaproteobacteria; order Rhizobiales; family Xanthobacteraceae; genus Z2-YC6860. Next base: position 11,829 of record CAMAWG010000092.1, on the reverse strand, counting down.
ATCCGCGGGCTGTCGCCGTTCCCCGGCGCCTGGTGCGAGATGTCGGGCGAGCGGGTGAAGCTGCTCCGCACCACCCGGGGCGAGGGGGGCGGCGCGCCGGGCGTTGCCTTGGACGATCGGCTCATGATCGCCTGCGCCGACGGCGCCATCCGCATCGTCGAATTGCAGAAGGCCGGCGGCCGCCCGATGAAGGCCGATGAATTCCTGCGCGGGACGCCCATTCGCGAAGGCACGCGCCTCTCGTGACGTCATTCCGGGGCGTCCGCCGAAGCCCGAAGGGCGAAGGCGCGACGAACCCGGAATCCATAACCACAAGTCTATCGATATTCATCACCACAGGGGTTATGGATTCCGGCACTCTCTCGCTTCGCTCGTTCGGCCGGAATGACAACAGCAAATGCCCCGCTACAAGATCATCATCGAATACGACGGCGCGCCGTTTTCCGGCTGGCAGTACCAGGACAACTCGCCATCCGTTCAGCGCACGATCATGGCGGCGATCGAGGCCTTCAGCGGCGAGAAGGTCATGGTGCAGGGCGCCGGCCGCACCGATGCGGGCGTCCACGCGCTCGGCCAGGTCGCGCATTTCGATCTTGCGAGCGAGCGCCCGACCGACACGATCCGCGACGCGCTGAACGCGCATCTGCGCCCGCATCCGGTGGCGGTGCTGTCGGCGGAACGGGTGCCGGGCGATTTCGACGCGCGCCGCTCGGCCATCCGGCGGCACTATCTTTATCGCATCGCCAACCGGCGGGCCGATCTTGCCCTCGACCGCGGGCGCGCCTGGCGGGTGCCACGCCCGCTCGACGCCGAGGCGATGCACGCCGCCGCCCAGCGCCTCGTTGGCAAGCACGACTTCACCACCTTCCGCTCGACCGAATGCCAGGCCCAGTCGCCGGTGAAGACGCTCGACCGGCTCGACGTATCGCGCGTGGCCGACGAGATTCACATCACCGCCGTGGCGCGCTCGTTCCTGCACAACCAGGTACGCTCGATGGTCGGCTCGCTGGTGCCGGTCGGCGACGGCAAATGGACAGCCTCCGATCTCGCCCGTGCGCTCGCCGCCCGGGACCGTTCGGCCTGCGGGCCGGTCGCGCCGCCGGAAGGCCTTTACCTCGTGCGGGTGGACTATTAGAGGTTGGATATGATCTCCCGCAGAAACCTCCTGCTCTCGTCGTTGCTGGCCGGCGCGGCCGCGCCCGTCCTCACGCCATCCCTGGCGCAGACGCCATCCTACCCGAACGGGCCGGTGCGGATGATCGTGCCGTTCCCGCCGGGCGGCGCGACCGACGTGATCGGCCGGGTGGTCACCCACGGATTGCAAGGGCTCTGGGGTCAGTCGGTGTTGCAGGAGTATCAGCCGGGCGCTTCCGGATTGATCGGCGCGCGCCGGGTCGCGGCCTCGCCGCCGGACGGCTATACGCTGCTGCTGTCGTCGACCGGCGGAATTCTCTCGCTCGCCAGCAGCAACCCCGATCCGAACTACAAGGTGACCCAGGATCTCGCACCGATCTCGCTGATGTCGGCGCCGCCGTACATCCTCTGCGTTCATCCCAAGTTGCCGGTGCGCTCGGCCGCGGAGCTGATTGCCTATGCCAAGGCCAATCCCGGCAAGCTGACCTTCGGCTCATCGGGGGCCGGCACGGCGACGCACCTGTCCGGCGTGCTGTTCCAGCACATGACCGGCGTCGAATTCCTGCATGTCCCCTATCGCGGCGTCGGCCCGGCGACCACCGGGCTTCTCGGCGAGCAGATCGACATGCTGTTTGCGCCGGTCGTCATCGTGCCGCATATCGCCAGCGGCAAGATCAGGGCGGTCGGCGTGACCACAGCGAAGCGCTCGCCGCTGTTCCCCGACATTCCGACCATCGCCGAAACCGGGCTGCCCGGCTACGAGTCGCTCGGCTGGTTCGGCGTGTTCGCGCCGGCCAAGACCCCGGGCGCCATCGTCGACAGGATCAGCGCCGACATCGGCAAGGTGCTCGTCACGCCGGAATCGAAGCGGATTCTGAACGATCAAGGCGCCGAGCCCGAGCCCAACAGCGCGCCGGTGTTCGCGGCGTTCGTCAACACCGAGGTCAAGAAATGGCTCGACCTCGCCAAGGCGGCGAATATCAAGCTCAGCCCTTGAGGGGCGCTGCGGTGGCTCGCCGGTAGTGTCTCAGTTTGATTGTGGCAGTCGTAGCCCTTGGGCTACTTCGGCACGCTAAATATCGCGATCCGCTTTCCTCCTATATTGATAGTCTCAAGCAAGGTGCCGACGAAAACCTTTCTTCCCTTCCACTTCACAAGTCGCCAGCCCTTCCCGCTTGTCATTCTCTCGCCTCTCTTGGCCTTCTTGCCCTTGATCTCAAGACTCGTGAATTTCCCGGCCATGTTCTCCTCCCACCTTTGATTTTACGGTCCTGCCTTGCCAAGCCTCGTAAGCGCCCTGGCGCCGTCGCAAGTCGAGTTTACTCGACTTGCGCACCAAATATGCGATCTCGGGTAAACCCGAGATCGGGCGCGCTCCATCCCCTCGTCGAGGGGAAAAGGAAAACAGGGCAGACGCCCCGCGTCTCAAAGAACAGGGCGGCGAAGCGTTGGCTGAACCCGGTTACTTCGTCTTGCGATAGACCAGCAGCGTCTTGAATTCGCCGACGCGCTTGACGTGTCCCTTCTTCGCCCATTTCTCGATGATCGGAAATGCCCGAGGGTAGGCGATCGAGCGCGTGTAGAACAGGATGTAGCCGCCCGGCTTGGTCTTGGCGGTGAACAGGTCGAGCAGCTTTGCGTCGTCCAGCCCGCCATAGGCCTTGCTTGCCGTGTTGGGAAAGAAGAACTCGCAAAGATGGAACATGGTGACGACGTCGAACTCCGGTAGCAGCTTCGGATTGCTGAGGTAGATGTCGCCGAAATAGGCGAGATAGCTTTTGGTGACCTTCGCCTTGTTGGTCGAAAGCTCGACGTAGGAGTCGTATTCCTCCTTCGACGCCGTGATCGCGAACACCGCGTTGCCGGATTTGTTGGTCGCCTGCTTGATGCCGATGACGTGGTGGGTGCCGGTGCCGAAATGGTAGATCAGCTTGTTCTTCAGCTTCCGCGCCTTGACCCAATCGTTGAAATGAACGTCGCAGGGGCAGACGTCGACATGCAGGTCCCACTTGTCGGTCCAGTAGTTCATCTTGAGCATTGGTTTCCTCCCGGTGTTTCGATGCAAAATGCGGCTAGATTGGTGCGGCGGCAAGCGTTGCGCGATTCGCGGCGCGCGCGGCCTTCGGCGAGCCGCTCATTTCGAATGTGCGGCGGTGCAGGCCGGCCAGAACCGCCGAGCGGCCGACCGATATGACGATGGCCGACGGCAGGCGGATCGACAGCATGTCGTAGAGATCGCGCGCCTCGGCCTCTTCGAGGTTGGAGACCGCTTCGTCGAGCAGCACCACGTCGGGCCGGTGCAGGAGCACGCGCGCGAAGCCGATGCGCTGCTGTTCTCCGCCCGAGAGCACATTGGTCCATTCGGCCACCTCGTCGAGCCGGCCGACGAGACCGCCGATGCCCGCGGCGTCCAGCGCCGCGCGAATCTCGGCGTCGGCGACCCGGTCGGCCGGCGTCGGATAGGTCAAAGCCTGCCGCAACGTGCCGAGCGGGAAATATCGCCGCTGTGGTAGCGCGATCACGCGGGCGCCCGCCGGCAGCAGTACGGTGCCTTCGCCGAGCGGCCAGATGCCGGCGATGGCCCGCAGCAGGCACGATTTCCCGGAGCCCGAGGTGCCTGCGATCAGCACCCGCTCGCCCGGTGCGACGTCCAGTTGCGGCACCGTTGCGACCGGCTCTCCGCTCGACACCCGCATCACCAGATCGCGAACCGAAAGTGCGCCGTCCGGCGCGGTTACCAGATCGATCGCGGCGCCCGGCAGCGCCGGGCTGTCCACCGCGACCATCGCGGCCTCGAATTGCGACAGGCGGTCCACGATCGCCTTCCATTCGGCGATCTTGCTGTAGGAGCTCATGCAGAACGCGAGCGCGCCCTCGACCCGCTGGAACGCGAGCGCGCCCTGCATCAGCACGCCGAGCGGAATGGCGCCGACCAGGTAGGCGGGCGTGCCGATCAGGATCGGGAACACGGTGGAGATATAGCCGTAGCCAGAAATGAATCCGTGCAGTTGAGTCTGCAGCCGCACCAGCCTGACCCAGTTGACCACCAGCGCCGCGAAGCGCCGGCCGAGTTCCTGGCGCTCGACCGCTTCTCCGCCCAGCAGCGCCACCGGCTCGGCGTTGTCGGTGACGCGCGCGATGGCGAAGCGGAAATCGGATTCGTAGCGCTGCTGGTTGAAGTTCAGCGGGATCAGGGTGCGGCCGATGAAATGCGCAATCAGCGTGCCGGTCGCCGCATAGGCCAGCGCGATGCAGATCAGATAGCCCGGGAATGACAGGTCGACGCCGAACAGCGGTAGCGGCGCCATCGCCGAGACGCCCCAGAGAATGTAGGAGAACGACGCCAGCGCAACGACACTGCCGAGCAGGCCGGTGCCCAGCTCGTGGGTGCGCTGGATGAACAGGAATACGTCGTTGGCGATGCGAAGGTGAATGTTGTCGACGTTCTGATCGACGAAGTTGATGCGATAGTGGCGCGCCTCCGCCATCCAGATTCCGACGTAGCGCTGCGTCATCCACTGGCGCCAGCGGATGGTCAGCGCCTGGCCGAAATAGTACTGCGCCATGGCGGTGACGACCGCGCCGACGACGAGGAAGCAGAAGTTCACCAGTTCGGGCGACATCAGCTCCCAGCTTCGCTTCTCCAGAGCATTGAAGAAGCCGGCGTTCCAGTTGGTGATGGCGACCGCGACATAGACCAGCCCAAGCTCGGCCGCGATCACGCCGGCAAGCAGGAAGCGCCCGGGCCAGCGATCCTCGGACCGGAAATAAGGAAGCGCCAGGGCGAAAAACGTGCGCAGGGCGAAGACGACTCGACTCATGTCGATGCACTCGGAGAGGCGGGGTGGCCACTATAGGCCATAGCCCGCGGAAGCGATCCATTTCGTATGCTGCGGCCCTACGCCCCGGGGGCGCCAAAGCGGCGTTCATGGGCCTCAGCGGAAATAGTCGTCGAGAATCCTGCGGTACACTGCGGTCAGCGTCTGCAGGTCGGCCACCGGCACGCGCTCGTCGGTGGCGTGCATGGTCTGGCCGACGAGGCCGAACTCCACCACCGGGCAATAGTCCTTGATGAAGCGCGCGTCCGAGGTGCCGCCGGAGGTGGAGAGCTTCGGCGTCTTTCCGGTCACCCCGGCCACCGCGCCGACCACCACGTCGGTGAACGGGCTTGGCTCGGTGTAGAACACGTCGGCGTTCGACGGCTCCCAGTCGATCTTCCATCGAATGCTGTTGCCGGCGGCCTTCGCTGCGCGCTGCTCGACCAGCGCCTGCAGCGACGCATAGCTGTGGCAGTCGTTGAAGCGGATGTTGAAGCGGGCCCGCGCCTCGCCAGGAATGAGATTCACCGTCGGGTTGCCGATGTCGATGGAGGTGAACTCCAGGTTCGACGGATCGAACTTGTGGCTGCCATTGTCGAGCGGCTCGTCCATCAGCGAACTCATCAGCTTGACCAGGCCCCGCACCGGATTGTCGGCGCGGTGCGGATAGGCGACGTGGCCCATCTTGCCGGTGATGACAAGCACGCCGTTCTGCGAGCCCCTGCGGCCGAGCTTGATGGTGTCGCCCAGCTCATCGACGTTGCCCGGCTCGCCCAGCACGCAATGGTCGAACTTTTCGCCGCGCGCCGCCGCCCATTTCAGAAGCTTCGGGCTGCCGTTGACCGCGATGCCCTCCTCGTCGCCGGTGATCAGGAACGAGATCGAGCCATTGCCGCTCTTTTGGGGCTTGCCGCCGTTCGCGGCGAGATGGTCGAGCGCCGCCGCGAGCTTGCAGGCGATGGCGCCCTTCATGTCCACCGCGCCGCGGCCGTACAGCACGCCGCCGTCGATGTCGCCCGAAAACGGCGCGTGCGACCATGCCTTGGGATCGCCGGGCGGCACCACGTCGGTGTGGCCGGCGAACATCAGGTGCGGCGAGCCTGTGCCGATGCGGGCGTAGAGATTTTCCACGTCGGCCGTGCCGGGCTCGGAGAACGTCATCCGGTGCACGGTGAAGCCCGAGCCTTTGAGCAGCGTTTCCAGATAGGAAAGCGCGCCGCCCTCGACCGGCGTCACCGACGGGCAGCGCAACAGATCGCGGGCGATGGCGATGGGATCGGCGGGGCTTGTCATGCAGCGGCTTTATCCGGCGGGACGCCGCCCGCGTCAATGTGATCCGAAGCGGCTCTCGGCTCAAACGGGCTTGCGGATTGGCGGGATCGTCGCCGGCGCGACCGGATCGGAGCCGTAAGGATTGACGCCGATGGTGCCGCGCAGGCAGCCCAGTTCGACGAAGGACCAGACCGCGATGGCGAGTGCAGCGAATCCCAGGGCGTTGGCGACCATGGCCGAGCTTGAGGCGATCGCCATGCCTGCGAAAAACAGAACGCAGGGCGCGACATGGAACAGCACGATGTGCCAGCCGGACTTGTTGCGGTCGTGCAGGCGTTTGACGCCGGCGGCGAGGCTGGAGATCAGGATGACGATCGCGATCATGGCCGTGAGAGCCTGAACCGTCGTGCTTTCGGTCAGAAAGCCGAGTGCGACGAATGCAAGATAAATGACCGCATAGAGGAGCCAGGCGAGCCAGTATTTGCCGCGGTTGATGCGGCCGCTGAACTCGAAAAGCAGATGGCCCAGTCCCATTGCCTGTCTCCTTCGACGCAGCAATGGAACGAATCTATCCTGCCGGGCATCGGGGTCAAAGCGCCATCCGCGTCTCGGGCCTGCGCCCAGTGCCGATCAATCCCGCAGCAGCTCGTTGATGCTGGTCTTGGAGCGGGTCTTCTCATCGACGCGCTTGACGATCACCGCGCAGTAGAGGTTCGGGCCGGGCTGGCCGTTCTTCAAGGGCTTGCCCGGCATGCTGCCCGACACGACGACGGAGTAGGGTGGTACCTCGCCGCGCATGGTCTCGCCGGTCTCGCGGTCGATGATGGTGGTCGAGGCGCCGAGATAGACGCCCATCGACAGCACCGAGCCCTCGCGCACCACCACGCCCTCGGCCACTTCGGCGCGCGCGCCGATGAAGCAATTGTCCTCGATGATCACCGGGTTCGCCTGCAGCGGCTCGAGCACGCCGCCGATGCCAACGCCGCCGGAAAGGTGGCAGTTCTTGCCGATCTGCGCGCAGGAGCCGACCGTGGTCCAGGTGTCCACCATGGTGCCGGAATCGACATAGGCGCCGAGGTTCACGAACGACGGCATCAGGATGACGTTCGGCGCGATGTAGGCCGAGCGGCGCACCACCGAGCCCGGCACGGCGCGGAATCCGGCCTCCTTGAAACGCGCCGCGTCCCAGCCCTCGAACTTGGTCGGCACCTTGTCCCACCAGGTCGAGCCGCCGGCGGCGCCGGCCATCGGGGCGTTATCGCTCAGCCGGAACGACATCAGCACGGCCTTCTTCAGCCATTGGTTGACGCTCCAGGCGCCATTGCCGCCGCGCTCGGCCACGCGCGCCTTGCCGCGGTCGAGCAGATCGAGCGCGGTCTCCACCGCCTCGCGCACGGGCCCCTTGGTCGCGGGCGTGATGTCGTTGCGCTTCTCGAAGGCGTCGTCGATGGTCTTGGCGAGATCGGCGTGGGGCATGGGTTCTCCTTCAGCCCCGTCCGCATATCATTTCTGCCGGGGAGCGGGAAAGGGTTGCTAGGGTGCGATGCGCCGGAGGAATCCGGCCAGATCGTCGGTGACGTGATCGACGTGCGCGGCCTCGCGCCCCTCCAGCTCCCAGCCCTCGCGGAACACCTCGCGCGTAGCCGGCGGCACCACCAGCACCGTGGTCATGCCGAGCGCGTGCGGGACGCTCAGGTTCCGCGCCAGGTCCTCGAACATCGCCGCCTTGCCGGGGTCGACGCCGTGCTTGTGCAGGAATCGGTCATAGACCTGCGGATGCGGCTTCGGATCGAGGTCGGCGGCGGCGATGTCGAACACGTCCTCGAAGTGCCGGTCGATCTCAAGCCGCTTCATCACGGCTTCCGCGTGCTTGCGCGTGCCGTTGGTGAGGATGAGCTTCCTTCCGGGCAGCTTCTCGATTGCGTCGCCCAACTCCGGGTTGGGCAGCAGCGGCGAATGGTCGATTGCGTGCACGAATTCGAGGAAATCGTCGGGCTTCATGCCGTGCTCGGCCATCAGCCCGCGCATGGTGGTGCCGTAGCGCTTGTAATAGTCCTTCTGGACCCGGAACGCCTCGTCCTTGGTGACCGCCAGGAAATTCGAGACGAACGACCGGATGCGGTCGTCGATCTGCTGCCAGAGGTTGAGGTCGTGCGGATAGAGCGTGTTGTCGAGGTCGAACACCCAGGTCTCGACCGAGCCGAAGCGGCGGGGCGGGGCTTTTGCGGAAGGCTGCATGCTCATGCGATGACGAATGCACCGTCCCCGCGCGGTCCGCAAGGGCGGGGAGGCGCTACTTGAACTGCACTGTGGTTCCGGAGCCGGTCAGTTCCACGGTGGCGAAGCCGGTCGAGGTGAGCCCCGAGCCGGCACAGTCCTTGTGGTCGCTCAGCTCGAACTTGACGTTGCGCGTGCACAGGATGGTGGCGCCGCCCCAGGAAACCCCCGGACCGGCGGCGCGGGCGGCGTCCTTGATCGGCAGCCCATTGGCGCCGATCGCCTCGCCGAAGCTGTAGAGCCGGCGCGGCTTGTCGGTCAGGTCGGGCCGCAGGCACTTGCCGGGCGCGACGCGATACCAGCCGCGGGTCACGACCGTACCCTGTTCCTCGACGCCGAGTGCGGCCATCACCACGTTGCGGGTCTCGTTGCACCAGGCAAAGCCCGCGCTGTTCGGCTTTTGCGCGGCGGCCATCAGCACGTCGAAGAAGTCCTTTCGCCCGGCCGCGGTATTCTCCAGCCTGTTGTCGGCGATGAACTGCGCCAGCGCCACATCGGTCTTGGCCGCCCGGGTGCCGTCGATCGGGTTGGCGTCGTAGCCCGCGATCACGAGCAGGCGCTGGATGCCGGCGTCGCGCGCCTGCTCGTCGGTGTATTCCGCGTCTTCCGCCAGATAGGCGGTCAGCCCCTTCTCGGTCTCGCTCGGCTTGATGGCGGTGAACCGCGCGATCCTCTGCCCGGAGCGGTTGCAGCTCTGCGTCGCCGGCAGCACGAAGGTGTCGGCGGCGACGCAGAAATCCGCATGCCCCGCCTGCGGCAGCGGCGAGCCGCCGTACACCGGCAGCGCGCGGGCGTGGAGATAGAGGGTTTCGCCCGGCAGCGCACCCTGCAGCACCGTGCGGCACTGCCCCGGATCGATCCGGAACCAGCCGCGGGTGGCGGCCGCGCCCTTGTCCTCGATGGCGATGGCCGCTTCGACCACGTAGCTCATGCGGCTGCAGATCTGCAGATCGGCGCGTGCGGGCGAGGCAACTAATCCAAGTCCAACGGCCAGAGCGGCAGCAGTTGCGGAAGAAAATGTCCAGGACGTCGCCCGCATCACCCTATTCTCTATAACCGGCACAAATTCTGTAACCTCGGCATCTACAATATCTGAGTCGGGGCTGATGCGAAAATAAGGTAGTCTTTGTAGCAATCGATGATCGTCGTGTGGGGGCGGCGTTATGTCAGATATCTCGGAGGAATCCCTACGTTTGATGGCTGCCGGCCAATTCGACAAGGCGGGTCGATTGGCTTTTGACGCTGTTAGTAGGGATTCCTCGGACTGGCACGCGCACTACGCGCTTGGTCAATTCTTTCGATTTACGCACGACTACGGTCAGGCCTGCATCTCCTTAACACGCGCAATCGATCTTTCGCCAAGAAATCCGTCACTGCTGCTTTCGTTGGGCATAGCAAGGCAATTGGACAAGGATTTTCCTGGCGCGATTAATGCGCTTCGATTGGCGCTGGAAATTGATCCAAATTTTGTATTGGCTTTCAATAGTTTGGCAATGACGCAAAAATCGATCGGTGACTACGAGAAGGCAGTGCACAACTACGATGCCGGTTTGAAAGCGCTCGCTCGACAGATTGTTCAATCTTTGAACAATTCGGAAAATGCTCGGCGCTTTCCACCGAAAGCGACGCGTCACAATCTGTGGACCGAGTATGCCATGTATGGTGCGATATATTTGGTATCTGATACTTCAATTTCGGGAATTTCTTGGCCGACTGGTGATTTGGCGAATCGTGATGCTGAAACGCTTGAGTTTCGCGGCTGGTACTGGTCTGATTCAAAAGATTCAAAAGGCGAGACCGCGAGAATGTACCTGCCAAACTATTTCAATACATTTGTCGCGCGGCTTCTTGGTGATTCTAGTTATGCAAATTTGATTGGAAACCGTGGGACAGTTTTGCATCTGGTTGGACAGCCAGAGGAAGCCTTGCGCCACATGGACGAAGCAGAAGACTTCACGGGCTTGCAAGCCCGTCGCGGATAGAGGGACGCATGAGCGCGATCACACTGGACCAGGCCAATCGAATCATCGCGGCCATCATCAAACGCGGGATCGAGCTCGACTGCCGGCCGATCAGCGCCGTCGTGGTCGAGCCGGGCTGCATCGTGAAGGCGTTTCAGAAAGAGGATGGCGCTTCGATGCTCCGGTTCGAGATGGCCGTCGGCAAAGCCTATGCCGCGCTGGCGCTCAGCCGCAGTTCCAAGCTCGTCCGCATCCGCAACGAGGAGAAGCCGGTCTTCATGCGCTACCTGATGGACGTGAGCGGCGACAAGATATTTGCCGAAGGCGGCGGCATGCAGATCCGCGACAAGGACGGCGAGGTGATCGGCGCGGTTGGCGTCACCGGCGACACCGAGGATCGCGACGACGAGCTGGCCGTGTACGGCATCCATTCCGCGGGGCTCAAGACCGACGAGGATTGCAAGGACATGGGCCGCAAGTTCAGGATGCGGGTGACCAGCGGCGCGGACGGCCGCTGACCGGCGGCCGGCTTCGAACGACAGCCGGCAGGCTCAGTTCATCGCAATTTCCAGGACGAGCTTGCGCACCACGGCCTGTGCGAAGTTCTCATAGGAATCGGCCGGTACGATGAACGAGCCCGGCTCGCCGATGACGTTGTTGAAATAGTACTTGTCCAGATCGTATTCCAGCGACACGATCGGTAAGCCGTTGATGATCACGCCCGCGCGCACCGCCTCGTCGCGCGCCTCGCGGACGTCGCGGCCGCGGTTGTTCGATCCGTCGCCGGAAATGTCGATCACGCGCTTGAGGCCGCGATAGGGCGCGCCCGGCAGCAGCAGCATGGCGTGATCGATCGCCCCGCTGATCGAGGTGCCGCCGCCGAACAATTGCCGCGGCGCCGCTTCGATGGCGTTTGCGAAAGCATCAGCCGACGCCGCATCCTTGATCAGCGTCCAGGGTACCGCGTGAACCTGCATCGTGTAGCCGGTCCACTGCACCATCGTGACTGCGATCGAGCCGGTCGAGCCGCCGCGGATGGCATTGAGCACCTGCGGATTGCGGAACGCATCCGCATAGCCCTTCCGCTGCAGTTCGAAGCGCGTCTGGTTGACGCTGCCCGATGCATCGACCGCCAGCACGAGCAGGATGTCGGTCGTGGGCAGGATCTGCGCCTGCGCCGGCGTCATCAGCGCCATGAAGAGGGCGGCGAGGGCGGAGTGGGGTGCGGCACGGATAGATGAGACACTCGGCTGAGGTAAATTTAACCTCAACCGGAGTGTCAAACATGACGAATGATGAAGGGCGCAAGCCCGAAGGGACGCCGGAGCGCTCCCCCAAAGCTGGCGCAGGCGTCCCTTCGGGCGTCG
>CAMAWG010000091.1 GCA_945861855.1 Rhodoplanes serenus | reverse complement strand
AGTTTCCTAACCACCGCTTTGGACCCCGACAGCGCCTGGCCGTTTGGCACGGAGTTACGGCGCTGCCGCCAAAGAGCCCGGTGACGCGAACGCTCGTCGCGCCGGGGCCGATGCGGCTTGGACCGCCGCGCGTTGGGTGTGCGTGCTGCACCCGTGCGCGGCCACCGCCAGCCTGTCCCGCTTAACGACGCCTCGCGAAGCGCCCTCGGATGGACCGGCCTGGGCGCATTATGAGTCCGGGAAAAACGAGCGGGGATAAGTGCTCACGAAAATGTGATTATAGTCCTTGATCGAGATGCGGCCAATACGATTGGCAATTAGTATCACCGTATGATACCAACATCCATGATCCGCAGCTTTCGCGGGCGGTTTGCCGAAACAATCCTTCGTGAACGAGCAATCGCGAAGGGATTTCCTGCCGCGTTGACCCATGTCGCACGCCGGAAGCTTGTGCAATTGAACAACGCTGTCACGTTGCGCGATCTTGGGAGCCCGCCCGGGAATCGGCTGGAGACGTTGAAGGGAAATCTGGCGGGCAAGCATTCGATCCGCATCAACGGCCAATGGCGGATCGTGTTTCGCTGGCCAATGCAGGCCCTGAAGAGGTCGAAATCGTGGACTACCACTGACGAGGACCAGTATGGCCAAGCGACTGCCCCCTATTCATCCCGGCGAAGTCCTGCGCGAAGAATTCCTCGTGCCGATGAAGCTCACGCCCTACGCGCTGGCGCAAGCGTGCGGCGTGCCGCGCACGCGGATCGAGCGGCTGGCGCGCGAGGAGACGCCGGTCACCGCCGATACAGCGCTCCGGCTGGCGCGTTATTTCGAAACGTCGGCGGAGTTCTGGATGGGGATGCAGGCACAGTACGATCTGGAGCGGGCGCAGGATGCGGCGGCGGTGGCGCTCAAGAGGATCAAACCGCGAGAACGGGACGCGGCATGAAGTTTTAGGGTGGACTAAACGAAGCGAGCCACCGTCGTCGTCGCGAAAATCCATTCAGTTAACGTAGGCACGGCGCTTCGCACCTTTGCCCACCCTACGCTCGCTGAACCACCCACTCACATCCTAAACACCCCAAATCGTGTCTGTGGGATCGGCGCATTCAGCGCCGCGCTGAACGCCAGCGCCAATACCCGCCGCGTCTCGCTTGGCAGAATAATCCCGTCGTCCCACAACCTTGCGGTCGCGTAATACGGATTGCCCTCGTCCTCATATTGCGCGCGGATCGGCGCCTTGAAGGCGTCCTCGTCGGCCGCGCTCCAGGTCTTGCCCTCGGCCTCGATGTTGTCGCGCTTCACCGTCGCCAGCACCGAGGCCGCCTGCTCGCCGCCCATCACCGAAATGCGCGCGTTCGGCCAGGTGAACAGGAAGCGCGGACCGTAGGCGCGGCCGCACATGCCGTAGTTGCCAGCGCCGAACGAGCCGCCGACGATCAGCGTCACCTTCGGCACCTGCGCGCAGGCCACCGCCATCACCATCTTGGCGCCGTCCTTGGCGATGCCGCCGGCCTCGTAGTCGCGGCCGACCATGAAGCCGGAGATGTTCTGCAGGAACAGGAGCGGAATGCGGCGCTGGCAGCACAGCTCGATGAAATGCGCGGCCTTCAGCGCGCTCTCGGAAAACAGGATGCCGTTGTTGGCGAGGATGCCGACCGGGATGCCGCTCAGATGCGCGAAGCCGCTGACCAGCGTGGTGCCGTAGAGCGCCTTGAACTCGTCGAACTCGGAAGCATCCACCAGCCGGGCAATGATCTCGCGGACGTCGTATTGCTGGCGCGGGTCCGCCGGCACGATACCGTCGAGCTCGCTCGTGTCGTATTTCGGCTCGCGGGCCGAGAGCAGCGGGATGTCCACATTCTTTCTGGTGTTGAGATTGGCGACGATGCGGCGGGCGAGCGACAGCGCGTGCGCGTCGTCGGCCGCCATGTGGTCGGCGACGCCGGATTTTCGCGCATGCACATCGGCGCCGCCGAGATCCTCGGCGGTGACCACCTCGCCCGTCGCAGCCTTCACCAGCGGCGGGCCGCCGAGAAAGATGGTGCCCTGCCCTTTGACGATGACGGTCTCGTCCGACATCGCCGGGACGTAGGCGCCGCCGGCGGTGCAGGAGCCCATCACCACGGCGATCTGCGGGATGCCGAGCGCGCTGAGCGTCGCCTGGTTGAAGAAGATGCGGCCGAAATGCTCGCGGTCGGGAAACACCTCGGTCTGGTGCGGCAGGTTGGCGCCGCCGGAGTCGACCAAATAGATGCAGGGCAGCCGGTTTTCGCGCGCGATCTCCTGGGCGCGCAGGTGCTTCTTCACCGTCATCGGATAGTAGGTGCCGCCCTTGATGGTGGAGTCATTGCAGACGATGACGCATTCGCGGCCCTCGACGCGGCCGATGCCGGCGATGAGGCCCGCGCCGTGGATCGCGTCGTCGTAGAGGCCGTTGGCGGCGAGCGGCGACAACTCCAGGAACGGCGAGCCCGGATCGAGCAGCCGCATGACCCTTTCTCGTGGAAGGAGTTTTCCGCGCGACGTATGGCGTTCCCGGGCGCGCGGCGGGCCGCCTTCGGCGGCTTGCGCGCGGCGGGCTTTCAGCTCGTCGGCGAGCCCGCGCATGCGCGCGGCGTTGGCGGAAAACGCCGCGGAACCCGTATCGATGTTGGATGCGATCGGCAACTGATTCTCTCCCCGCCGCAACTATACGCGTTGCTCAAATCTTATGTGAACGGGCCTTCAGGCGGGAACCAAAATGAAAGTTCGGACATGCGCGGAACGGAAATGCGGCGCTCGACGTTGCCTGCCTGACCGATGAATTCGGCCACGAGGGGATATCAGAGGAGACGTTGGAATGAAGAAATCGCTTTTGGCGACGGTTGCGGCCGTCGCGTTGATCGCAGGGACGGGCTTTGCCACGGCGCAAGCCGTCAAGGAACAGCCCGCTGCAGCCAAGGAACAGCCCGCTGCAAAGGCCGCCCCGGCGGAAATGAAGAAGGCGCCAGACGTGAAGGCCGGCGCCGATGTGAAGGGCAAGGCGCAAACCACCGGCGCTGGCGAGAGCAAGTCCGAGATGAAGGCGGATAGCAAGGCCGACGTGAAGGCGGATGGCAAGGCCGACACCAAATCGAAGGCTTCGACCACCGGCCAGGCTTCCGAGCCAAAGGCGGCTCCGGCTGCCAAGTCGGCAACGGACCAGAAGGCCGCCCCGGCCGCCAAGTCGGCTGCCGACGACAAGGCCGCTCCGGCCGCGAAGTCCGCGACCGACACCAAGGCCGGCGCGGACGTCAAGTCCAACGCAGCCGCGACCGATACCAAGGCCAGCACCGGCGCGTCGGTCACCTTGTCGACCGAGCAGAAGGCCAAGATCCGCACGACGGTGATCCAGTCGAGCAGCGCGCCGAAGGTGTCGCGGAGCTCGATCAACTTCAACATCAGCGTCGGCACGGTGGTGCCGCGCACGGTCCGCTTCGTGTCGGTGCCGCAGACGCTCGTCGAGTACTACCCGGCGTACCGCGGCTACAGCTACTTCATCGTCGACGACGAGATCATCATCGTCGATTCGCGGACGCTGCAGATCATCGCGGTGATTTCGGTCTAACGGCCGGCATCATGCGACTACCGAAGGGTGGCCCGGTGGGCCGCCCTTCGGCTATTTTGCCGCCATGGTCAAATCGACTCGCACGATGGCACGCAAGAACGAAATCAGCGCTGGGCTCCTCGCCTACCGCCGCAGGAACCAGATCGAAGTGCTGCTGGCGCATCCGGGCGGCCCGTTCTGGGCGCGCAAGGACAGCGGCGCCTGGACCATTCCCAAGGGTCTGGTGCGGCCGGACGATCTGCTCGCCGGCGCGCTGCGCGAATTCCGCGAGGAAACCGGGCTCAATGCGGAGGGACCATTCGTGCCTCTGCAGCCGGTCCGGCAGAAGAGCGGCAAGACCGTGCATGCCTTCGCCTTCGAGGCCGATCTGGACCTGTCGAATTTCACCAGCAACACGTTCGAGATGGAATGGCCGCCGCGTTCGGGCCAGCGCCAGCAATTCCCGGAGATCGACCGGATCGGCTGGTTCGGCGCGACGGCGGCGATGGGGAAGATCATCGCCTATCAGCGGCCGTTTCTGGCGGAGTTGCAGGAGAAGCTTGAGGAAACGAAATCGCCTCCCGCGCGGTGACCTCTCAACGTCATGCCCGGCTTTATGCCGGCCATGACAACATCTACGCCCGCACCTCTTGCCGCTGGAAAGCGACGTAGCCGATCACGTACAGCAAAATCGTGCCCGCGATCAGGCTGACCATCTGCGGCCAGGCCTGCATGATGCTCTGGTCGAGCGGCAGCGGCGCGCCGATGCGGCCCTGGAACTGCGCCAGCAGCGTGGTCATCGACTGCGCGTCGGGGTTGAGCATCGCCACCACGGCTTCGCCGTAGAGCGTGCCGGGCGACACCCGCGACAGTCCCTGCTGCCAGGCGAGCGTGTCGGGCGTGGGCAGCCCGAGCTGGGCAAAGCGGATGTCGGAGGGCGAGATCACCTCGCCCAGCATCTGCGCCAGCGCCGGCCACAGCAGCGCCAGGAACAGCCAGAGCCCGAGCGCCACCAGCGCCGCGGTCGCGGTCGAGCGGAAGAACACCGAGAAGGTGACGGCGAGCGCCAGCCATATGCCGGCATAGGCGATGGTCACCAGCAGGAAGATGAACAGCCGCCCGATCTCCTCCCCGCTCGGCGGCACGCCGAGGCGGAGCAGGCCAAAGCCGATCACCAGGAGCCACAGCGTCACCAGCGCGATGGCGATGGTCGAGAGGCCTGCGAGGAATTTTCCGAACAGCAGCGCGTCGCGATAGATCGGCTGCGCCAGGATACGCGACATGGTGCGGCGGTTGTATTCGCCGTTGATGGCATCGAAGCCGAGCCCGATCGCCAGGATCGGCACGAGGATGCTCAGCACCAGCACGAACGACAACAGCGACTGGCCCGGCGGCGCGAACAGCCGCAGGAACAGGAACGGGTCCTCGGCGGTGGTGTTGCGGATCTGCTCGGCGGCGAAATAGACCACCGCCCCGCCCAGCAGCACGACCAGAAACTGCAGCACCAGCATGCGCACGCTGGTCAGGTGGTCGAACAGCTCGCGGAAATAGACGACGCTCAAGCCGCGCCAGGGAGAGCCTTCACGCTGCATGGTTATTCACCTGGGAGGTGGCCTGCTGCTGCAATGCCTGATTGTCGAAGTAGCGGCTGTAGATCGCTTCGAGGCTCGGCTCCTCCACCGAGAGGCGGCGCAGCGCGCCGCCGCCATTGACCACGGCGGCCGCGGCCTGGGCCCGCACGTCGCGGTCCGCCAGAAGCCGGTAGCGGCTGGGGCCGGCCTGATCGACGGCCTTCACGCCCGGGATGTCGGAGAACAGGACGCCCAGGCCCTCGCCGTCGGCCTCGACCTCGACGTTGTAGCCGCCGCCAAGCACCTGGCGGGCGAGTTCCGGCACGGTGCCGAGGAGCGCGATGCGCCCGGCGTTGAACAGCGCCACCCGGTCGCACACGCTCTGCACCCGCTCCAGCAGATGCGAGGACAGAAGCACCGCGACGCCGTCATGCTTGAGCGAGCGGATCGTCTCCAGCAATTCGTGGGTCGCGTGCGGATCGAGGCCCGACGTCGGCTCGTCGAGGATTGCGATGGACACGTCCTTCATCAGGATTTCGGCAAGCCCCAGCCGCTGGCGCATGCCGCGGGAGAAGGCGCCGACCTTTTTTTCTCCGACGTCCGGCAAGCCGACGCGGTCGAGCGCCGCCGCGATCCGCTTGTCGCGGTCGGCGGGCTCGATGCCGATCAGGGCCGCGGTGTAGCGCAGGTTGTCGCGGGCGGTCATGTGGTCGTAGAAGCCGACGGAATCGGGCAGATAGCCCACCACCCGCTTGACCTGAAGCGGCTCGCGTGCCGGATCGTGGCCGAGCACGCTGACGCTGCCCGCCGTCACCTCGGTCAATCCGAGCATCATCAGGATGGTCGTAGTCTTGCCGGCGCCGTTGGGGCCGAGCAGGCCGAAGATCTCGCCGCGGCCGACCGTGAACGAGACGCCGTCCACGGCCGCGATGCCGCCATAGCGCTTGGTGAGACCCTGCGCCTCGATGACGTTGTCGCTCATCGGCGGCCGAACCTCGCCACCGCTCCGACCATGATCAGGAGCGCGATCGCTATGATGCCGATGCCGATGGCGCCCCACACGGTGGAGACGCCGACCGCGACGCGGAACTGGGTCGATGCCGTCTCGCCGCGGGCGGCGGCGTTGAACGTGGGCGCGTAGTCGCCGGCGATCGCCTTGTCCGGCGGCGTCACCAGCGCCTGGACCTCCTTGTTCGCTCCGGGAGCGATGCGGTCGATGGTCTTGGGCTCGAAGCTGATCTTCCAGCCGCTCGGCGCGCTGCTGGTGAGCTCGATCTCGTCGGCCGCGGCCGTCCCGGTGTTGGTGACGACGATCGGGATCGACGCCTCCTTGCCGGCCTCGGCGCGGGCGCTGAGCACGCCATCGCGACCCGCCATCGATAGCCGCGGCTGGCCGCTGATCTCGAGCGCGACGGTGGCGTCGGCGGAGGCGTCCTCGGCGGAGGCCTTCACCGACACCGGATAGCGGCTGGCTCCGATCGTGCTCGGCGGGCGGACCTTGAGCTTGACGGTCTTCGACTGGCCGGCCTCGACCGGAAGCGACGACAATTCCTGGCTGCCGTACTGCTCGGTGAAACTCGTCTCGAAGTTCTGCGGAGCCTGCGCCGCCAGCGCGACCACGAGATTGCGGCCGCTGTCGTTCTTGATCTTGAGCTGGTACTCGAAGTTCGACTTGGCGGTGCCGCGCAGCGACGGCAGTTCGGGCTCGAGCGCGAGCTTGGCCGGCAGGTCCTTGGCGAGCGTGACTGCGACCGGCAGGCTGAGCTCGGTCGACTGGCCCTTGGCCGAGACGGTGAGGTTCTGCGTCCCCATCGCCGCGTTGGCCGGCACGTCGAGCCGCAATTGCAGCGTCGTTGAATCGTTGGTCGCGACCATCGCGGCGCCGGCCGGCTGGCCGCCGCCGAGCACCGTCACGGTCCAACCCTGCGGCACGCCGCCGACCGTCAGCGTAAACCGCTCCGGCGGCAGCGCGTAGTTCCGCAGCCGCAGATTGATGGTGGTGGTGGTGCCGGGCCGCACCGTCACGGCGGGATAGTCGGTGAGCAGGAAAAGGCCTTTCACCCCCGAGTTGTCCTGCGCCCCTGCCGGGACGGCAGGCATAGCAGCCAACAGCACAAGTGAAAGAAGGGCAGCGAACAGTCTCATGGCGATGTCTCCCGGCCGCGAACAGTTTGGACCGCAGGACGTAGCCCCATCCCGGGGTCGCCCGGCGGACCGGACGAAGCAAGGACAGGGGGATTGATCCCCGGTCGTGACGAATTCCGGGCGAAGAGAACGGATTTTGTGGTGCTTTGGCAAGCCTCTCCCAAAAGAAAGACCCCGTGCCTACATCTCGCGCTTTTGGGCCGCTGACGGCTTTTCGGCCCCATTCCTGCGTTGAAGTGACGCGGCATGCCTCCCCGACAAGGGCGCCGGATGGGAACGCCGGGCCGTGCATCTACGTTGTCTTCCATAGGAGGCCGCCATGGCTGGCATCGATCGCGTGGCCCTCGTCGCATTGCTGTGGTTTGCCTTCTGGACCGGCGCCGGCGATGCGGTCGGCCACTGGTTCAAGACCCCGGGCACCGGAATGGTGCTGGGGTTCGTTTTCGCCCTCTTCACGGTTTTGGCGTGGCCGTTGGTGATGCCGCGGGCCGTCGATGACTGGATGCACGATCCGCGCGCATAACGACGGGAAGGACGCATCCGGAACGAGGGTTCAGCCCCGCGCGTTATCATGCGCGAAGGGAGATCAATCATGGGACGGCGTGTCGCCATCGTCGCCGCACTCTGGTTTGCGTTCTGGATGATCCTTGGAGCCGTCATGGGCGGCGTGCTGAGCAAAGCCGGCGACGGCACCGAGGGGATCTACTTCGGCTTCTTCAACGGCGCCTGGTGGGCGCTGCTGACAAGCTTCGCCTGGCCGTGGATCATGCCGGCGGCGATCGACCGCTGGATGTATCGCTCCCCGGTCGGCTAGTTCGGGCGCTGACGCTGACAGCGGTTTCCGGCTGGCCGTTCGCGCGTCCTTGGTGATTTCTCGGGGGAGAAGCGCTGAAAGCCACTCCGCGACATCAGGTCGCTGATCTTGAACGGCCCGGCAGCGGAGCGATGCGCACCTACTCCTGCTCCTGCCAAATAAATCAAAATTTTATCTCATAATAACAGATATATAGAGGCTTTCGACTCCCGCCGAAGCCTTCCCATATTTGTTGGGAAGGTGCGTCGATTTGTCACTGTTCGGGCGATTGACGTGTTAAAGCCAGTGCTAAGGGCGGCTCCGGAGGACAAGTCATGCAAGCACTCGCACTCATGGTCATCTATGTGCTGACCACCGCCTCGGTGCAGTTCATCGGGTTCCTGGTGAGCCGGATCGTCGACTACGAATGGCCGACCCTCGGCCTGATGACATTCCTGGTCCTGTTCCTCGCCGCGTTCGGAATTGCATGGCCTATCGCCGTGTACGTCACCGAATGGGCGATCCGCCGCGCCGGCTATGTCGTGGAAACAGAGCAAAGCGGCGGTGACGCGCGGCGCGACGTATCGCGCAAGAAGGCGGTGGGCGCGGCGGTCGGTTAACGCGTCCGGCATCGGCGTCGCAGCGGCTGCACAAGAAGCGCGCGTGTTGAACAGCGCAGGCCGCCTCGGCTAGCGGCCTGTTTTCATCAATACGCGCCTCGTCCTGATGGGGCGATGACGCGCCTAGACCTTCAACACCGTCGGCCAGTCGACCTCGTCGTGGGGCAGCACCCAGGGTTCCTTGAGAGCCGCGGCCGTCCACTCCTTCCACGCCGGCAATGCCATCATCGCGTCCATATAGGCGCGGGTCGCGCTGTCCACTTCGACATCGTAGGTGTGGAAGCGCGACACCACCGGCGCATACATCGCGTCGGCTGCGCAGAACGGGCCGAACAGGAACGGCCCGCCGGCGCCGTAGCGGTTGCGGCACTCCGCCCATAGGGTCTGGATGCGCCGGACGTTGGCCAGCACCTCCTCGTTCAGATCGAGCTTCTTTACCGGACGCCACATGTTCATCGGACAAGCGCGCCGCAGCGGCACGAAGCCCGCGTGCATCTCCGACGAGATCACGCGCGCCCGCGCCCGCGCCGCGGGCCCGGCCGGCCACAGCCGCGCGCCGGGAAAGCGCTCGGCGAGATATTCCAGGATCGCAAGCGACTCCCAGACATGGATGCCGTTGTCGTCCAGCGCCGGCACCTTGCCGGTGCCGGAGATTTTCGACACCCGCGGCTTGAAGTCGGCGGCGTCGAGCGAGATCACCACCTCCTCGAAGGCGATGCCCGCGACCTTCATGGCGAGCCACGGCCGGAACGACCAGGATGAATAATTCTTGTTGCCGATGACGAGCGTGAGCGCCACGACCCCCTCCCCCTACCGCCGCGCCGCTTTCATGCAAGCCGCCACGACCTCGACCTTCCTGCCGCCCTGCGCGCGGCACTGCGCGCTGTGCTCGGCCGGATAGACCGCCGGCGCGCGGTTCGGACTGCAGTACGCCGTCAGCAGCACCTCGTCATCGGTGCATTCGACCGTGCAGGCGCCCGCGGTGCAATCGGCGCGAAGCACGCGCACGCCGGGCTCGCCTGCGGGGCCGCGCGCACCTGCCGGACCGGCAGGCCCGCGCTCGCCCGCCGGCCCCGGCTGGCCGACGAAGCGCTGCATCTCGGCGGCGGTGAGCGCCCGCGGCACCTGCGCGTCGGGCGCGCGCACGACGATCAGCACGAAGGTGGCGATGAAGCCAATGAGGCCGACGACGCTGAACAGGCCGAGCGTCCACATCTCGGGCATCGACCACCGCCGCGACTGAGCCGGCACGGCCCTGGGTTGCTCGTCGCTGCTCATCCCCTCGATCCGCGCCGTGCGCTCATGTCTTCGGCTTCGGAGGCTCCGGCGCCTCGACCGGGCCGCCGGCCTGCTTCCAGGCGCCGAAGCCGCCGCGAATATGCGCCACCGGCTTGAGCCCCATGCGCTGCGCGGCCTGCGCCGCCAGCGCCGAGCGCAAGCCCCCGGCGCAGAAGAACACGAAGCGCTTGTCCTCGGCGAACCGGGGCTTGTGGTAGGGGCTCGCCGGGTCGATCCAGAACTCCAGCATGCCGCGCGGGCAATGGAACGCGCCCGGCACCTTGCCGTCGCGCTGCAACTCGCGCGGATCGCGGATGTCGACCAGCACGGTGTCGTCGCGGCCGTGCAGCTTGACGGCCTCCTCGATCGACAGCGTCTCGACCTCGCGTTCGGCCGCCTCGACCAGCGATTTGGCGCTGGTGGTGATGTTTTGGGGCATTTGTCTCTCCGTCCGGCCGGATGGTGGCAGAGCCCTCCTTCAAACGCTAGACTCGATTCATGCCGCTGTTCTCCACCCTCGACCTCGTGGCGCTGGCTTGGTTCCTCGGCGCCTGGGCTATCTATTCCGCCACGTTGACGCTGACCGAGAAGCGCAGGCGCGGGCTCAACTCCGAGATGAACCGCTACCGCGACGTCTGGATGCTGCAGATGCTGGGACGCGAGATGCGGATGGTCGATGCCCAGATCGTGGCGGCGCTGCAGAACGGCACCGCGTTCTTCGCCTCGACCTCGCTGATCGCGGTCGGCGGAGCGCTGACGCTTTTGCGCTCGACCAACGAGATCCTCGAAGTGGTCGCGGCGCTACCCTTCGGCATCCGGGTGACGCCGGTGCAGTGGGAGGCCAAGACGATGGGGCTCGCCATCATCTTCGTCTACGCCTTCTTCAAGTTCGGCTGGGCCTACCGGCTGTACAATTACGTGGCGATCATGGTCGGCGCGACACCGCCGGCCAAGGACCAGGACACGCCCGAAGCCAAGGCCCATGCCGCGCGCCTCGGACGGCTGTGCGAGGTCGCGGGCCGTCACTTCAATCGCGGTCAGCGCGCGTTCTTCTTCGCGCTCGGCTATCTCGGCTGGTTCATCAGCCCGTGGCTGTTGATGGTGACGAGCGTCGTCGTCGCGCTGGTGCTGTGGCGCCGCCAGTTCGCCTCGGATTCACGGCAGGCGCTCATCACCGAGTGACGGCGCGGGCTGGGGCTACCCCGGCGGGATGAGGCACAGGGCCGGGAAACAGCTCGGAGGTGTGGCCGACCAGCCAATAGGCGACGAGCCCGGCCCATTCCTTCGCCGCGTCGTCGAGCGCATTCCAGCCGCGAAACGGGTAGAACCTCGGCAGCAGCCATTGCCACCACTGGCGTTCCCCGGCGGAGGTTTGCCAATCGACCGGATAGGGCTCGACCGGAAAGCCCGCCTTGCGGAACACCCCGACCGAGCGCGGCATGTGCGCGGCCGAGGTCACGAGCAGCCATCGCTCGCCCGGCTTCGGGGCGACCAGCGCTTTGGTAAGGGTCGCGTTCTCGACGGTGTTGCGGGCGCGGTCCTC
Organism: Rhodoplanes serenus; assembly: GCA_945861855.1. GTDB lineage: Bacteria > Pseudomonadota > Alphaproteobacteria > Rhizobiales > Xanthobacteraceae > Z2-YC6860. The sequence continues at coordinate 6,621 of CAMAWG010000091.1, read as the reverse complement.
GATCAGAATGCGCTCGCGCGGAATGCCGAAGCTCTCCAGCAGTTGCCGGGCAAACGGCGCCTCGGACCGGCCGCTGCCGGTCAGGCTCGCGTCGCCGCCGCTGTAGACGATGCGCGCATTCGGAAACCGCCGGGCGAACGCGGGGAGCGCGGTGAGACGCTCGGCGCCGCTGCCCAGTTCGACCGTCCCACGCGCGGCCGACTGAACCGACTTGATCGGCCCGCCCAGCACGACGATGCCGTCGGGCGGAGCCGCGGTCGCGACCCAGGGCGGGAAGCGCTCCTCCAAAGCGACGATCAGCGCGCCGCCGACCGGCATGAGGCCAACCACGAGGAACAGCGCCAGACAAAAAATCAGAAGGCGGCGGCCCGCCCGCCGCCATCGCGTCCACAACAGGATGACGCCGAGGAGCGTGAGGATGCCCAGCACGTTCGACGGGACCGTGAGAATCCCGAGCGTCTTGGACAGGATGAAAAACATCGCCTCCCCGCCTCGATCCTTTTATTTGAGCATGATCTTATCCGAAAACCGGTTCCCACTTTTCGGGATCATGCTCTAGCCGCGCTTCGTCTTCCACGCAGCGTAACGCGCCTTGGCCTCGTCGTTCGGCGGATAAAGACCGGGCAGCGCCACGCCGCGCTCGACCTCGCTGACCACCCAGCTTTCGTAGAGCTCGTGCTCCTCGCCTTCGCCGGCGACGAAATCGACCAGCGCCAAGGGTATCACCACCGCTCCGTCGTCATCGGCGACGATCACATCGCCCGGAAAGATCGCGCAGCCGCCGCAGGCAATGGGCTCGTTCCAGCCGACGAAGGTGAGTCCGTTGACCGAGGCCGGCGCCGCCGTGCCCTGGCAGAAGATCGGAAGGTTGGCGGCGAGGCAGCCGGCCTTGTCGCGGATCACGCCGTCGGTGACGAGCGCGACCGCACCCCGTCGCGCCATCCGCATCACCAGAATGTCGCCGAAGATGCCGGCGGTGGTGACGCCCATCGCGTCGGCGACCGCGATGCAGCCCTCCGGCATCGCCTCGATCGCGGCGCGGGTCGAGATCGGCTTGCCCCAGCTTTCGGGCGTGGCGAGATCCTCGCGCACCGGGACGAAGCGCAGCGTGAAGGCGGGTCCTACCAGCCGCTTGCCGCCGGGGATGAGCGGCATCGCGCCCTTCATCCAGCAGTGCCGGATGCCCTTCTTGAGCAGCATGGTGGTGATGGTCGCGGTGGTGACGCGGCGGAGCACATCGTAGGTGGCGTTCATTGAGTCCTCGTCAGGCCGGCGTGAGGCCGAGCCGCTCGTCGCGGCGGCGCAGCACATAGACGAAGGGGAGCGACAGCAGCACCATCCACGCCTTCCCGACGATCTGCCCGGCGAGAAAGTCGAGCGAGCCGAAGGCAAGCCAGAGGAAGACGATGGAATCGACCACGAGGCCGACGAAGCTCGACGCCAGCACGGCGGCGACGAGCCGTCGGCGGGCGAGCGGCGTATAGACCGCCAGATCGGCGAACTCCGAAAGCAGGAACGCCACCCCCGACGCCAACACCAGCGACACCGGCGCGACCGCCGACGACAGGATGGCGCCGACCACCACGGCGCTCGCGGAATAGACGACGCCGAGGCGGCGCTGCACCAGATCGCGCAGCACCAGCGCAACGCCGATCATCGCCACACCCGACGGTGCCATGAGGCCGGGTAGAACGGGAATGAGGCACGGACCGTTCGGTGTGCAGACGGTGCCGACATTGCCGATCATCCAATTGGCAGCCGGAATGGTCAGGCCGAAGGCGATCAGGAATGCGATGCCTTCAACCCACCGGCGTCTTCCATTGCTCATTTCAACCCCTGAACAGATTTGTCTTGAACGAAGCGCGCGAAGCCATCCGTCCGCAATCGGCACGCGGGACACGTTCCGCATCCATAGCCCCAATCGTGGCGGTGCGTGCGGTCGCCGACATAGCAGCTATGGGTCTCCTCGATCACCAAATCAAGCAGGGCCTGGCCGCCGATCCGGCGCGCCAGCGCGAAGGTGCCGACCTTATCCACACGCATCAGCGGCGTGTGCAACACGAAGCGGCGATCCATGCCGAGCCCGAGCGCGGTCTGCATCGCCTTGATGGTGTCGTCGCGGCAATCGGGATAACCGGAATAGTCGGTCTCGCACATACCGGCGACGAGGTCGTTGACGCCGCGCCGGTAGCCGACCGCGCCGGCGAAAGCGAGGAAGATGAGATTGCGGCCGGGCACGAAGGTGGTCGGCAGGCCGTTGCCGCCCATTTCGATCGCCATATCGCGGGTCAGCGCGGTCTCGGAAATGGCGGCCAGCGCATCGAGCTTCACCAGATGATCCTCGCCGAGCCGCCGGCCCCAATCGGCACGCATGCGCTTAAGCCGCTCGCGGATCGGCAGCCGCACCGTCAATTCGACCGCATGGCGCTGGCCATAGTCGAAGCCGATGGTTTCGACCCGGTAAAACCGTTCCAGCGCCCAGGCGAGGCAGACGGTGGAATCCTGACCGCCGGAGAACAGCACAAGGGCGGTGTCGGAACTGACGGTCTTTGTCGCAGTCATGCGTCCATCACTACAATATTTCGGGCGCGCATATGACCGCGGATGCGCTACAATTTTCTGCGCTCACGGAGAAGCACGGGACAATGGCCAACGCACGCGGATTGATCGCGGTCGACAAGATGGGCACCAAGGTGCTGTTCCTCAATCCCGTCACCTACGAGACGGAGGTCGTGCTCGACGGCTTTCCGAAAACGGTGCATGAGCTGCTGGTGGTGCCGGAAACCGGGCTTGCCTATGTACCGATCTTCGGCGACGGCATCCACGGCCGCAATCCAAACCCGCATCACCTGCTCTGCATCTTCGACCTGAACAAGCGCGCCCATGTCGGCGATATCGACCTGCGCCCCTACATCGCGCCGCATACGCTCAAGCTCGGGCCCGACGGGCTGATCTACATCACCTGCGAGAACAGCGCCGCGGTCGTCGTCGTCGACCGCACCTCGCACCAGGTGGTGGGCGCGATCGATTCCGGCTCGACCAACGGCCACCGCCTGATCATCGCGCCGGACGGCCAGCGGCTCTACACCGAGAACGAGGAGGACGCGACGGTCTCGGTGATCGACCTGCCCAAGCGGCAATTGCTCGGCAAGATCAAGACCCCGCGCCCGCTCGCCGGCATCGCCATCTCGGCCGACGGCCGTACCGTGGTCGCGGTCGACGACGCGGAGCCGGCGCTGTTCCTGATCGACACGGAGGCCGGCCGCGTTCGCGACGAGGTGCGGCTCAAGGACGTGCCCAAGGCCGCGCAGATCGCCCGCTACGCGCCCGACAACAGCCTGATCGGCGTCACCAGCCTCAACAGCAACACGGTCAGCCTGATCGACCCTTCGTTCCGCGAACAGACCGCGATCGCGGTCGGCAGCCAGCCGATGGACATGGCGTTCCACGGCGACGAGCTGTTCGTGCCCTGCCAGGGCGACGGCTCGGTGCATGTGATCGACATTCCGAACCGGCGGCACAAGACGAGCTTCGCGGCCGGCAAGGGCTGCGAGTCGCTGGCGTTCTTTTGAGGCGATCCTGTGGGCGCGGACTTGTCAAACATCGCCGACCTCCTGATCGCGGCGCACGACACGGCGACCATGCTGCCCCCGATCACGGCGGGCGCGCCGGATTTCAGCGTGGCGGATGCCTATGCGGTGCTCCACGAGATCGAGACGCGCCGGCGCGCGCAAGGCTGGCGCGCCATGGGGCGCAAGATCGGCTTCACCAACCGCACGATCTGGCCGCGCTATGGCGTGTATCAGCCGATGTGGGCGCATGTCTGGACCCACACCGTGCATTTCGCGGAGGGCGGCAAGGCGTCTTTGCCGCTGCGGTCGCTGGTGCAACCGCGGATCGAGCCGGAGGTCGTGTTCAAGCTGAAAGGCCCGGTGCCGCTCACGGACGACCCGCTGGCCGTGCTGGCGTCGGTCGAATGGATGGCACCGGGATTCGAGATCGTGCAGAGCCATTTCCCGGACTGGAAGTTCACCGCGGCCGACTGCACAGCGGCGTTCGGGCTGCACGGCGCGCTGGTGGTCGGCGCACCGGTCGCGGTGACCGGCGCGAACCGGGCGGCGCTGGCCGAGGAATTGCCCACGTTCAAGCTGACGCTGTCGCGGGGCGATGCGGTGATCGACCGGGGCGTGGGCTCGAACGTGCTGGGCAGCCCGGCGCTGGCGCTCGGTCATCTCGCAAGGCTGCTGGCGGATCGGCCGCAATTTCCCGCGCTGGCCTCGGGCGAGATCGTCACCACCGGGACCGTCACCGATGCCTGGCCGGTGGCAGCGGGCGAAGTCTGGTCGTCGGATTACGGCGCGCTGGGGCTGACGGGATTGACGCTGAATTTCAGCTAACGATGCGGCCGTGCGGGCTCGCCAGCGCCGCGATCTCCTTCATCTCGGCCGGCGCAAGCTTGAAGTCGAAAATCGCGAAATTCTCCTTCAGCCGCTCCGGGCGGCTGGTCTTGGGAATGACGATGATGTCCTGCTGCACCAGATAGCGCAGGCAGACCTGCGCCGCGGTCTTTCCGTGCGCCTTGCCGATCCGCGACAGCAGGGCGTCGCCCGTTGCGCGGCCGCGCGCGACCGGGCTGTAGGCGGTCACCGACATTCCGGCCTTGCGGGTCGCGGCGATGGTTTTCGCCTGATCGAAATAGGGATGCAGCTCGAACTGGTTGTTGACCAGCGGCTCGGTCGAAAGCTTCACCGCCTCATCGATCAATGCCGGCGTGAAGTTCGACACACCAACGTGCCGCGCCACGCCCTCGCGCTTCATCTTGCACAGCGCGCCGACGGTTTCCTTCAGCGGGATGCTGGAGTTGGGCCAATGGATCAGCAGCAGATCGACGTGGTCGAGTTTGAGATTTTTCAGGCTGTCCCGGGCCGAGCGTTCGAAATCGCGGGCGCGCAGGTCGCTCGACCAGACCTTGGTGGTGATGAAGACCTCGCCGCGCGGCACGCCCGAGGCGCGAAGCCCCTCGCCCACCGCCTCCTCGTTGCGGTACATGGCGGCGGTGTCGATGTGGCGGCAGCCAAGGCGGAGCGCCTCCTCGACCGCGCGCGCGCAGCTTTTTCCGCGCAGGTCCCAGGTGCCGAGCCCGATCAGCGGAATGCGGGCGCTGTTGGGTTCGACCGTTTGCATTCTTTTCTCCCGTGGTGTCGGCGCGCCGTCAGCGTATGAGCCGGATTTCCGCGCCGATGTCGAGATCGCGCCAAGCCCGATCGGCAGTCACCGCCGGCAAGCCGAGCTCTATCGCCAGCGCGAGGCAGGAGCGATCGGCAAGAGACAGACCGCGGTGTCGTGTCCTCGGCAAAAGCAAGCCGGCCGCCACGGCGCGAGACCGGTTTAGATCGGAAACCTTCAGTTCGAGAGCCTCAAGATCCGAAATGTCGGCCGACCCCGTTCGCCGTGCAAGCCAAGTGACAATCTCGGCATAAATCACCGCGGAGACTGTGGCGCTTTTCAGAAGTGGAAGAACATCGCTCCAACCCGGCTCACGTTTGAAGACGGCAATCACAGCAGAGGAATCCAGCACGACGTCAGTCATCGCCGAATTCTTCCAGTTCGTTCGCAGCGGCACGACGACGCTCCGCCAAAAACGCATCGACGCCATCGCGTCCATCGGGATCGAGTTGCCGCAAGCGTTCCTGAATGCGGCGGAGCGCCGCTTCGGAAGTGCAGACACGGAGTTCGTCGCCATCCAACCGCACAGACAGACGATCGCCAACCTTCATGCCGAGCGCCGTCCGCATCGGCGCGGGGATGACGAGACGTCCGCCGGCGCCGAGTTCGACGCTCTGGCGCATGGACGCCGTCGATGGTGCCGCTGCGTCATAGGGAGCGGCGGCATCCTCCGAAAACCCGGACCTTTTCTTCTTGGGCTTCGTCTTTCGTTGGCGCATTTCGTCAAAATGGCAAACACGATCCAGTATGTCAATTTGAGGCTACAATGCCACTCTTGCCCCGGAATGATCGCTATTGGCTGGTCTTCCTCCCCAGCACCGAAAACGCCACGTCCGGCGCCATGTCGAGCAGCTTGAGCAGCGCCCGCGCCGGCCCCCGCGGGTGGCGCTTGCCCTGCTCCCAGTTGCGCACCGTCTCGATCGGCACGCCGATGCGGGAGGCGAACTCGGCCTGCGTGAGCCGCGTCTGCGAGCGCACCCGGCGCGCATAGCCGGCATCGACCTGCGGCGGCCGCTCGGGCGCAATCGATGGCGCGAGGATGCGCGCGTCCGCCTCCGGCGGCACCGGCGGCATCGCCCGCTCGCTGCCGTCGGCGAGGATTTCGACCAGACGCCCGTCCGCTTTCAGCCGCACCCGCATCATCGCTGCCTCCTGTGGTTCAGGGGCCGAGCGTTGGACTGATTTGGTTAATGAAAAATTAACAGCACAGCCGCTGGGCTGGTCGTACGAAGGCCGAGCAGGCCGTTGGGGAATGTCCCGATCAATGTTGAAATAGGAGGAGCGGCGTTGCTCGCCTTGAGCCGGTAGGCTCGGGGTGTCGAATCCACGAAAGGAAAGCAACGCCATGAAGAGAATTACCACGATTGCGACTGGATTGCCGCCTGTCCCTGTGGG